>JASGCW010000009.1 GCA_030053945.1 Limnohabitans sp. | reverse complement strand
ATATAAAAAAACCAATTAAAAAAATTGGTCTTATATATTATTCATTTTCGTATAACAACCATTTAATTAAATTTTTTTAAAATACTAATAATCAATAAAATAAAAATGATTCGGCAACCCCTAACTAGCTGAATAGTTACGAAAATTTAATAAATTATTTAATTGTTTTGAGTAGTTTATAAATCCAAATCAAATAATTTTCGTAAAGTTTCTAATGACGGATTGATTTCTTTTAGTCGTTCATATTTTTCTTCTACTGTAAATGCTTTTTTAAGTTCGATAGATTCGTTTATTGTAATTTCGATGGTAATATTATGATTGTGCAATTTGCCTCTTAAATAGCCTAATAAATCGTGTTTTTCACCTTCGAAATCTATTTTTGAACTTTCGTTAGGTAGCTCGTGAATAATAGTGGTGCCTTTTAGTACAGGATCGTTTATTAAAAGTAAAGATTCCATAATCTTATACCCTTTGTCACCTAATCGTTTTGCGTATTTAACCCATTGTTCTAACATTTCAGTTTCTGTAAATGGTTCTGTGGGTAATTCGTCGTGGTGCTTTTGAACAGGGTTTATTTGCGCTTCCAACTCCTTTTTTGCTCTAATGCTTGATAAGGATAAAGCAGAAACTTTAGGTTGGTTAGAGTATGCAGGTTGTTGATTTACAATTTCGGGTGATTGAATTTTTTCTGCCTCTTGGATACTAATTTCGGTTGCAGGACTTATACTCTCTTTGTTGTCTGAAATTTCTGTCTTAGCATTAGGGATTTCGGTTATGGAATATCCTGTATTTCTAAAGTAAGTAGGAGGTATTATAAATGATTTAACTTTTTTTTTTCTCCATCAAAATTGATAGAGGCAAGTTGCATCAAACAAAGTTCTACTAATAGTCTTTGGTTTTGTGAAGTTTTAAATTTTAAATCACAATCGTTAGCTAAATCAATACCTTGGAGTAAAAACTCTTGAGTAGTTTTTTGTGCTTGCTCACCATATAGTTTTTGTGCGTGTTCTCCTGCTTCTAAAAGTACTAGAGTTGCAGGGTTTTTGCAAACCATCAAATCTCTAAAATGTGAAGCTAATCCAGCTATAAAATGATGACCATCAAATCCTTTAGCAAGTATATCATCGTAAGCTAATAGTAATTCAGGGATTTTATTTTCAAGAATTAAATTGGTTACTTTAATATAATATTCAAAATCAAGTACATTTAGATTTTCGGTTACGGCAGCACGAGTTAAGTTGCTTCCGCAAAAAGAAACTACACGGTCAAAGATTGATAAAGCGTCTCGCATTGCGCCATCGGCTTTTTGTGCAATGATATGAAGCGCATCATCTTCAAAAGTAACATTTTGACTTTTTGCTACTTCGGCCAAATGCTCCTTAGCATCTTTAACAGTAATACGCTTGAAATCAAAAATTTGACAACGGGATAAAATTGTAGGTATAATTTTATGCTTTTCTGTTGTTGCTAATATGAAAATAGCGTGTCTAGGAGGTTCTTCTAATGTTTTTAAAAACGCATTAAAAGCTGCCGTTGAAAGCATATGTACCTCGTCGATGATATATACTTTGTATTTTCCTGTTTGTGGCGGTATTCTAACTTGATCAATTAGATTACGAATGTCATCTACGGAGTTATTTGAAGCAGCATCTAACTCAAAAACATTAAAAGTAAAATCTTCTGTTGGGTCATCATACCCTTCTTGATTTATTTTTCGGGCTAGAATACGTGCACAAGTAGTTTTTCCAACACCTCTTGGTCCAGTAAATAATAAAGCTTGTGCTAGATGGTTGTTTTCTATAGCATTTAATAAAGTATTGGTAATTGCTTGTTGACCAACAACATCTTTAAATGTTTGTGGGCGATACTTACGAGCAGATACTATAAATTGTTCCATAGAAAAAAATGTAAGGCAAATATAGGATTTTCAAATTCCAAATTCCAAATTCAGTGAAGTCAATTTATGTGATTATTTTCAAAAGTTATTCACATTTTAGATTAGAATTATCGTTTTCTAAATTCTAAAGTCTAACTTTGCATCGCAGACCGCCTTATCGTCTCGATATTTTCGAGGAGGAAAGTCTGGACACCACAGAGTAGCATAGCGGGTAACGCCCGTCCGTCGTGAGGCGAGGACAAGTGCAACAGAAAGGATGTACAGGTAATGCTGTAGTGAAATCAGGTAAACTCTATGCGGTGAAATGCCATGTATATCAGCTCCCGATTATTCGGGAAAGAGCTACTCGTTCGTTGCTGAGGGGTAGGCAGCTTGAGTCTAGTAGTAATGCTAGATCTAGATAAATGATAAGGCTTCATTTTATGAAGACAGAATCCGGCTTATAGGTCTGCTTTTTTTATGTAAAGTGATAAAATTTCTTGATTAATAGAAAAGCGAGCCTTATGCTCGCTTTTTTATTCCTCCTCAGTTTCATAACTGTCCTCAATTTCTTCTTCAATTTCTTCTTCGTCGTATTCATCGTTTTCTTCTTGCTCAAACTCAAAGAAAGAGAATACGGAACCTCCGTACCCTTTTGAAAATGAAAAATTCTCTTTGTGTTCTAATTTAGTAAATTTAGAATGTTCTAAAATTAACATTCCATCTGTATCTAATAAATTGTTTTCAAAAATTAAATCTAATATTTTTTCAAAATCTTTTTGTTCTAATCCGTAAGGAGGATCTGCAAAGATAATGTCATAAGAAGTTTTATTTTTTTCTAGAAATTTGAAAACATCGCTTTTAATAGCTGTGATGTCCATATCAAATTCCTGTGCTGTTTTTTTTATAAAATTGACACAGCCAAAATCTCCATCAACACTTACAATTGGGCTAGCTCCGCGCGATGCAAACTCATAACTTATGTTTCCTGTTCCAGAAAAAAGATCTAATACTTTCAAATTTGAAAAATTAAAATAATTGTTCAAAATATTAAAGAGTGCCTCTTTTGCCATATCTGTAGTAGGACGAACTGGCAAGTTTTTTGGTGCTACGATACGTCTTCCTTTGTATTTTCCTGATATTATTCGCATCCGTGAATAAGTATAAAATTTTTTAAGTATTCTTCTTGAGTAAATTTATTCTCTAAATCATTATGATCAAAAAATAAAGCTACATTTCGAACATATTTATAGGTAACCTGAAAAATTTCGTTTTCTCTAGTTATTGAGCCAAAAAGTTTCAATTGGAAGGTTTCTGGATTCAGTTGCAACTGTTCTGCTATAAATAACAAATGATAAATAAAGTCTTCTTTGGTTTTGTAATCAAAAGAATTATATAATAATAACTTTTGGTTTTTTACCACAATGAGTTGAAAATTTTCTTTTTGAATATGAGCATAAACCATTGGCTCATCATTGTTTTTATTCAAATCCAAAATCTTTTTAACTAAAACAGATGCAATATGCTTGTAATTAAAATCCCCATAAATATCAATCAATGAATTGTTTAAGTTTACATACGGAATATAAACATTATTCATTTCATAATTAGATATTTCGTCATAGGTTATAAAGTCATTATCAAATACTTTTACATTATATTGTAAATAATTACTTAAGTTGTTTTCATCAAATAAAACTTGCGGAATAAAGGTATTCAAGTTGTTATTGTGAAAAACTAAAACGTCATCAAATTTTGACTGAAGTATAGGTGTGTTTTTTATTAAGCTGATGATTTCTTCTTCTATTTCTTTGAAAGTAGCATTCTTTTTAAGTTCAAAATTTCCTTTACTATCTATTTTATTTGATAACGTATTTATAATGCAAAATGAAACTTCTGTCAACGAAATTTGAAGGACTAATTTGGCGTATTTTTTTTCAAGAATGTTTGTCGTTGCAGTATGCATTTTTCCTAATGTATGTTTGCAACAAAACTACAATTTTTTGATTAAACTATTGTTAGTAAATCATTTCTTTTAAAGCACTAAAAGCTTAAAAAATGAAGTATCTTTGAATCCCTAATCCAATAAAAGTCTACAATGAGTTCCAATTTGTTTTACAGTATTTTACGAAAAAAATTCCCTTTTCAACCAACTGTAAAACAGGATATTTTCTTTTTAAAAATTGCTGAATTTATTCAAAGCCCAGTAAAAGACGAAATTTTTGTTTTGAAAGGATATGCAGGAACGGGAAAAACAACAGTTATTTCTACGATTGTAAATAATCTTGTCGAAGTTAAAAAGAAGTATGTTTTGCTGGCACCTACAGGACGTGCTGCAAAAGTAATTGCAAATTATTCTAACAAATCTGCTTTTACTATTCACAAGAAAATCTATTTTCCTAAAAAGGGTAGTGGAGGAGTTAGTTTTACAATGCAAACCAATAAGCATACCAATACTATATTTATTGTAGATGAATCTTCAATGATTTCTGATGTAGATTCAGATTCTAAAATGTATGAGAATGGTTCGTTACTCGATGATTTGATTTCGTATGTATATTCAGGGCAAAATTGCAAAATGATTTTGTTAGGAGATACAGCTCAGTTACCTCCAGTAAATCTTGATATTTCTCCTGCTTTGAATATAGATACATTAGCGATGAATTATGACAAAGAAATTATTTCTATCGAATTAGATGAAGTAATGCGTCAAGAAGAAAATTCGGGAATATTGTATAATGCTACACAGTTGCGAGAATTATTGAAAGATAGTTTTATAACCGAATTTCAATTCAAATTAAAAGGTTTCAAAGATATAATCCGACTTACAGACGGTTATGATATTCAAGATGCTATTAACCAATCATATAGTAATTATAGCATTGAAGATACTACTTTTATAGTCCGTTCTAATAAAAGAGCTAACCAATATAATCAGCAAATACGATCCAAAATCCTAGGAAAAGAAAGCGAGCTTTCAGCGGGAGATTTATTGATGGTAGTGAAAAATAATTATTTTTGGTTAAAAGAAACTGACGAGGCGGGTTTTATTGCCAATGGTGATATTATTGAAGTACTTGAAATTAGAACTATCAAAGAAATATATAGTTTTAAGTTTGCCGTAGTCAAAATACGAATGGTCGATTATCCCAACCAAAAACCTTTTGATACTATTTTATTATTAGATACGATTATGAGTGAATCGCCTTCATTAACTTATGAAGAATCGAATAGATTGTATCAGGAAGTAATGAAAGATTATGAAAATGAGACTGCTAATTATCGCAAATTTTTAAAAGTTAAAAACAACGAATATTTTAACGCCTTGCAAGTAAAATTTTCCTATGCCATAACTTGTCATAAATCACAGGGAGGGCAATGGAATACGGTTTTTATAGAGCAGCCTTATTTGCCTGATGGTATTAGTAGAGATTATGTTCGCTGGTTATATACAGCAATAACCAGGGCAAAAGATAAATTGTTTTTGATAGGTTTTAAGGATGATTTTTTTTAAATTAGACTATGGAAATACAAACTGTTTTAAGTATTTTTTTAGGACTAGGACTTGCCGCATCTAGTGGCTTTCGAGTGTTTTTACCTTTGTTTGCAATGAGTTTGGCATCGCATTTTAATATCATTCCACTTAATGAAAGTTGGGTTTGGATAGGAGGGTTGCCTGCTATGATTACGCTTGGGATTGCGATGTTTTCCGAAATTTTAGCTTATTACATTCCGTTTGTAGATAATGCCCTAGATCTTATCGCCACGCCTTTAGCAGCAGTTGCCGGAACAGTTGTTATGGCATCTACAATAATACATTTAGACCCAATGTTCACTTGGGGGCTTGCAATAATTGCAGGCGGAGGAACAGCAACAGTGATGCAAGGAATGACAAGTGTAACACGATTAGCATCATCAGTAAAAACGGGGGGTTTTGGAAATTCAGTTGTGACAACAGCCGAGACAGGCACTGCTATTACATTAAGTTCATTAGCTATTTTTTTGCCTGTGCTTGCTTTGATAGCTGTTGTAATTATTTTTGTAATTGGATTTTGGTTGTATAGAAAATTTAGGAAATGAATAATCTAATTCTATTGTGTAAGAAAATTATAAGTTTTGTTGTATGAAAAAATATGCAATTTTCACCATTATTTCTTTATTTTTTATCTTTTTTAGTTTTATTTTTTTTGGTCTTAAAGAAATGGAGATAGAAGATAAATATGGAGAGTTTTATGAATTGTATGATAAAATTGAAAGTTCAGAAAATTACTTAGTAATAATTAATAATAAAAGTTTTGGATTTATTAAAAAGCTAGGAAATGATATTTATATTGAGGAAGATACCTGTTTGAAATTTATCTTAAATTATACAAATTCTAAAATTGAAGTTTATAAATTTAATCCAAGAGAGACTTTTACAAAATTAACTACTATAGAAGTTTTAAAGATAAAATCACAACCTGATACAGAATTAATCTATACAAATAGTTAATCTTTTTGCAGAAAGTTTGTATGTAAATAAGTATCATAAAATAGTCCCATGCTTCCACACGATTTCCAGCAAAATTAATACAAGATTTAAGTGGTAAAACAGTTATTATTAGAACAGGTGAAGTTTTTGATGTTAATAAAAGAGAGCCGTTTAATTGATAGTATTTCGTAGTTATTTTAATTTCCAGTTTTCCAAAACCAATGTTATGATTGAATGAGGCCACATTTCAAAGTTCTCTAGATTTGGTCTAATTGGAATTATAGATGTTGATTTCCATTGTTGGCTTATTGGAGTAAACATTAAAGCTTCGTAATGTAACTCTTTTGAAAAAGGATTTTTAACAATCAGGGTTGTATTAATTTCTTTTCTATTGTTTGTTTTTTGAGAAAATTCAATTATGATAGTTTTCTCAGGATTACTATTTTTTTCGACAACTTTCATTTCAGATATTAGGTCTCCTTTGACTTCACATTCCACAAATACTTTTTCTCCGCAAAATAATTGAATTACATTTTCTTTAACGAAGTATGGACTTTCTTTCACATCCATTTTATATTGATGAGTTTCATCTGCTGCAATTTCTAAGTTAAAAGGTGCTCTTTTCGGTTTCTCATTTTGAGAATATAAAGACAAGCTGAATATTAAAATTGCTAGAAGTGATATTTTATTCATATTATTTAGTTTTTGTACTGGTTCTAGTGATGTGACAGCAAAGTTATGCCGATTAGTTTGTCACTCCAAGGCAATATTTATATTTTGAAAGCTTTTTTATCTGTAAATTTATAGAAATCATATGGTAATTTTTCTAGTCTTTTTAAATGCTCAGTAGTATATTGAATCTCACCTTTTTCTACTGAAAATCTAGTTTTGTTTTCTCCTTGCTTATCTATTTTATACCATTTGCCACCTACAACCATAATTTGGGAATGAATTGCAATTTCTTTATCCCTATCTTCTAGTGCTTCTAAGTCCATACTCGTGTATTTATAAATGTTTCCATCCTCATTCACTAAATAAGTGTTTTCATCATACTCTTCAATCCATTTATATATAAAAGGAATTATAGTGTCTAAATCAGAATTTATTATTCCCCATTTGCTGTTTAATAGTTTTCCTTCTACATAATGCCCCTTTAATCCATAAGCATTAGGGATATATTCTTCTATTTTTTTAAATTCATCTTCTAATTGTTCGTTCTTAATCCATTCATATGGAGTATGGCAAATTTTAAATCTATCTTCTGTAAAATTAAAATCGATATAATTAAATATTGGTTTAATTATCTCATTACCATAAAAGTCAATGATCCCATATTTTTTTTCATTACTCATAACTTTAATAAAGTTATCATTATGTTTTAATAGGTAATTATATGGTAATGAATTAATTGTTCTACTTTTTATATCTAAAATATAGGTGTTTGTTTCTTTTTGAAGAATAGCTTTATCAATAGTTTTGTTAACAATAATTTTATGATAGAAATCTTGACTGTATAGAATGCCATTATTATCTATGAGTCCATATAAATCCCCATCTGTGTTGTACTTAAATATTTTAATTAAAAAATAAGAATAAATTTCTACTGCTTCATAAAGACTGCTATTGAAGACAATAGGAATAATTTTGTTATTAACCATTGCAATATTTGGAATTCTAATGCTATTAAGGATTCCCTTTTCTTCTTTGATGAATCTTCCATATAAATCAAAGTAATACAAATCATACAAAAAATTATCAATAAAATTCCAATCATCAGGAGTTTTTGAACATATCAAAATATTAAACTCTTCATAATAAAGAGCATTGCTAAAAAAAGGAAGTACTAGAATCTTATTAGTTTTTGTAGAAGCAATTAGTTTATGATTAAAAGAAGAATGTACTGGTAACAAAAAGGAAAATAGATAGAACTCATTTTTTTCTTTATCACAAAAGTCTAGTCTGTATATTGTGTATTTAAATTCTTCATAATTAAATGAATATTTTCTATTTTCAACTTGTGAAATTTGATTAAAGTTAAATCTTAAATTATCTAAATTTAAATTATGTTTATATGAGGTTAATTCAAGATAATCATTTAATTTTTCTTGGGATCCAAAATTATTGAAAACTCTTTCATTTAAATCAATCATACTTCTATTGGTCGTTATAAAAATATCTCCACCAAGTCAATAA
Organism: Limnohabitans sp.; assembly: GCA_030053945.1. GTDB lineage: Bacteria > Bacteroidota > Bacteroidia > Flavobacteriales > Flavobacteriaceae > Flavobacterium. The sequence continues at coordinate 73,104 of JASGCW010000009.1, read as the reverse complement.
GTTGTGGGGAAAAGTTGTGAAAAAAATTAACAAATCTTGTCAAATGTAGCTAAAATTGTCTGTTTATAAAGGAACATTTCCGCTTGGTTTGTACTGTGTTTATTAAAAGAATTGTTGGTATTTGAAATGTGTGTCTATTTTTTTATTGGAATTTTATGATAAGGATTTGCTAAGTTGAGAGACTCTCCTTGTTCTTAATAAGCAGAGCAGTTTTCTCTTAACTATAGTCTTTTTATTCTATTTTTGCTACTCCACGTATATTTAAAATCTTATTATATTCAAACCCTATGTCAAAACAATTAGGCTTATTATAAAAATCTATTAAGGTAGGTATTCCATTCTTGTCTTCGGGAAATTTATTTTCACATTTAAATCTTGTTGAATCTAATTTGTTTTCTAAAACAGTAACGCCATCATTTATTATTTTCCATTCGTATTTATTAGTTTTCCAGCTCCCAACAAGTTCATCATTATTCATCATAGCGGTAGTACTCAAGTCAACTTTTACGTAATTTTTTTCTGGAACCTCATTATGCTTTCCATTAATATAATACCGTATATTTCCATTACTTATAATAGTTATTGATTGTTTTTTATCATTGGAATACAGAGTGTAACAATGCTTATTGCAACTAACTAAAAACAATAGAAAAAAAATCAGATATAGTTTTTTCATAAGTCTTATTCTAGGTAGTTTATAAAGATTATTGCTAATGCTAGTCTGTGAAAAAACTCCTCAAACCTTGTCAAATATAGCTAAAATAGTCTGTTTAAAAAGAAACATTTCCGCTTGGTTTATACTGTGTTTGTTAAAAGAATTGCTGGTGTTTGAAATGTGTGTCTATTTTATATTGGAATTTGAATGTTTAAAAAATTTATTTCTCAACGGATAATCCCGATAGATAACTATCAGGAGCTATCCGTTTTTTAATCATAAGTGTTTATTTACAACAAACTTTTGTTTGTGGGGGGGCGATAATTCTACTTCGCTAAATGGAGAGGGTTTCCCTTTTTCAAGTGAAAGAGCAGTCATTCGATGGTGCTTTTAGCTTTCTTTCATATTTTGTTAATTAGTTTTAGTGTCTTCAGATCGTAGATGTGAATTTCGTTTTTATCTGTCTTATCATATTTATAATTGTTGTTTGAATCGTAATGACCAGTTACTGTAATTGTTCCTGTTATCTGATTAACTATATAAATCTGAGTAAAAAACTTGTCGTCTGTCAATTGTGTTTTCTCTTGCCCGTCTGTTGAAAGGATAATGATTTGTTTTGGATCTGCCCAATCAATGCTGTTTTTACCGTCAAGGTCAACTGTTTGTGCAGAAATAATGATTTTGTTAATGTTTAAACTGTCAATTTTTATTTGTTCAATTTTTTCTATATGGCTTTCATTAGGGAAGTCAATTTGCTTTGTCTGTCCTGTTTTAGTGTTGATTAATAGAAGACTGCGACTTTTAATATCAAACATTTTACCTACATTTTCAATTGAGGCAATTACAAATTCTGTCCCAACCACTTCAGTAAGTTTGTTAAAATGAACATAGTTGTGCTTTTCCTGCCCGAAAGAAGATAAGGAGAGTAACGTAAAAATGATTGTGAGAAGTTTATTCATAGTCTATGTTTTATTGTTTTTGTTGTTTCCTCTTGAACAGACTGTTATCAATCAGATTCATTAACTCATATCCATTTTATGTAATCCAATGTAATTGAAATAGCAAAGTCTAAAATTTCCGCTTGGTTTATACTGTGTTTGTTAAAAGAATTGCTGGTGTTTGAAATGTGTGTCTATTTTATATTGGAATTTTATGATAATGATTTGCTAAGTTGAGAGACTCTCCTTGTTCTTAATGAGCAGGGCAGTCTACTCGATTGGGCGATTATTGTTCTTTTTCTATCGCACCATTATTATTTTCACGTTAAATGTTTTTCCTTTAATATTTCTTACACCTTGTAACTCTTCAAAATTGTCAATATCCTGAATTGCTTTGGGTGCATAAATATAAAAAATCAAATCTGTCAAATAATCAAGTAAATGGTATGACTCAATATCAATCTTTAATTGGTCTGTAAACTTACTATCGTTTTTTTCAATTTCCTTGATTTGCTTAACTTCGATAATAATCCCTTCTTCCATTAAAACAAAATCTAATCTTGTAGATTTACCACCAAATTTTGCTAATGGGTTTTCATACTTCATTGACGGAAATACGGACTTTAAAGAAAAATAAAGCAAGTCTTGAACATCATATTCATCTTCAATTTTTATCACCGTTTTTGGGTCTTTTTTTGGTTTTAAAGTTTTCCCGCCATATCTTTCTCTTGGGTCTGTAATTTTTATAACAGCATTCTCAAAATTCTCTAACATTCCGATTATCATATCTTTTGCTGATAGATTTTTGTATGTCGTTTTCTTAACTGCTTGTTTACTGAAATGGCTCTGTAACTCTGCTAATATTATTAAGTCTATTGTTTCTAACTCTTTTCTGCTTAAATCAGTAATGAAATCATTTATTTCAGTTTCAAATTCATTTTGATAAATGTATTTCAAAATTTTAGTGGATACATCACTTGTGTTTTCTGTTTTCAACTTATACAAAAAGTTTTGTTGAAATTCAGGAAAGAATTTTTGCAATAAGAAAATTTCTTTTGCTGATGTTTGACAAACAAAATTTTGAAGGTGCTTGTAAGCCTGGCTGTTCTTATCAGAAGTTAAAGAAATGCCAATAAGTTTGTATTTGTCGTGTCTATAATGTGCTACTCGTTTATTTTCAGGTTTATTAATGATTGACAATTCTTCGATATTTGTTGCAATTCCTTTAAATCCTTTGGCGGCTAATGTTTCTTCTTCACCTTGTAAGTTGTCTATGCTTTTAGATTGTAATTGATTTTCATCAATAATACGTAGGTAACAGTACTCTTGAATAGTCGGGTAATCAAAAATCCTGCTTGCATTCTGCTGTATTATATCGTTTATCCAAGTCATAGATTAAATGAACCAAAGTTTATCAGTAATTTTCTCAGCACGCATTTTATCCCAATCATCAATCTCACGAAGTTTGTCTAATAGTCCAGACATAATAGAAGGGTACAAAATTGTAACCGTTTTCTTAGAAGGTTGGAATGTTCTGTGAGAAAGATGAGAAAACCAAAAAATTTGCGTTGAAAGATAGCGTAAATCTTCAAAGGTTGAACGTTTATCTATTTCAATTTCTAATGGTATCGTACTTTCTTGAACAAAATGAATTAATGAACGGTATTTTGAAAGTTCAATGTAAGTACCTTTGGGTGTAATATTTACTTTTTGCTCTTTCCCAAATACTTTTATCGTTTCATTGTTAATTCCGTCATTTGTGATTAACCTAAAATTATGTCCGTAGGCAAGATGAACAAAAGCATACTTAAAAGTTAGGTTCTCATTTTGAAATTTTTTAATCACATTTTCAACGGCTTTTATTTCGTATTCTTTACTTGCCGATTTGAAAAGATGAAAAACTAAACGAAACTCCGACTTTTTGTTGATAATTTCTTGACTAATTATTTTTGAAAAAGAATTATAAAGATGTTTTTCTAAGTTCTCAGCATAATTATCAAATGTTGATAGAGGCGAACAGTCACCAACCAAGTATCTACCGTCTGAGTGAAAAATTTGGGCTATGCCTAATATTCGCTTACCATCTTTATTCAAAGATGAGCCTATTCCAATCACTAATTCTTCTCTACGTTTTTCAATATTCTGTATAGTCCAACCAATCCCGCCAATCTTTGCGTAGACGTTAAGAGCAAGATTATTCATTACGAATTGGTTAATTTTTTTGAGGTGTTTTACTTGCAAGTCTTGCGTAGGAATACCTTGTCCAAGTAATTTCGCTTTGCAAATAAAATACGGACTTTGCTTTGTATTTGTAATTTTCAAATGTTGTTCATTAAGCACAACAATACAAAGATGTGATGATGAAACCTGCTCTTCATAAAGGGTATTTGCATATGTTTCTGTTCTTGTGTCAGCTAAGAATATTGGTAAAAAAACAAGTTTTATATGAAACATACTTTTTAGACGTGTTTCAAGTTGATTGATAAAGCCTTCCAAAATGCCTTCATTAAACTTAGGACAAATAATAGAAATCTTAATTTCTTTATTCTCAAAAAACTTAAAACTATATGGTTTCAGTTTTGAAATCACGTCATTGTAATAACCTTTTTCCGTCCTATTTTCAAAGTAATATCTAATAGGGTCTTCCAATTTATCTGCTTGAACTTTATCATTTTCAAGAGGTAAATATTTCATTGAAAACTCAGTAAACTTATTTTCACAAGGTAAATAGATATTATTTCTGTTGTTTTCAAGCCAATTATATGTTTGTTTGATTACATTAAAGTTTGATTGATTGTGTTCTAAAATTTGGATTTGCGCATCAAAATTACCCTGTTGTCCTGTTGCTGATAAAAATCGCTTTATAGATTGCTTATTTGCAAAAATTACATTGTCTTTTCCTTTTAAATCTTTGTGTTCTATTTTTCTTTTTTCAAAATCATCTTTTCCGATTGAAAACTTCAAATTGATACTTCTTGAAAGCACAAAATAGAACGAAATATTCCCGTTGTATGAATTAAAGAAAGTGTTAAAGTGAATTTGATTGTAGGCATTTAGTCCATTTATATTTTCTAAGAGATTTTTTGAAGATATAATATTCCAAAAGTGTTCTTCTCTTTTTTTGAAAACTTTAAATGCACTGTTATTTTTGAACTGTTGTAGGATACAACTCTCTATAATTTTACTGACTATTTTCGGATTGCTTTGAATGTCAATTCTTTCTTTCGTACCTGTAACGCTCGTTGCAGGATTTGCACTTTTGTTCCAAAAATAGATGCGTCTTTCTGTTGTATTGTTATCAATTTTTACATCATACTTGTAAAACTCATAATCAATATTTTCATTTCGCAGTTTAATGTATGCTTCCTTTGTGCCATATTTTTCGTATGGCAAATAAAGTAAGTCAAAATTCTCTTTTTCAAACTTACATTCTAATATGTTTAGGAATAATCCTGTCATTAATTTAACTCTTTTTTTTGTTTAGAATGCTTTGGTTTTACAATATCGCCCAACGTTCCGCTTGACTTGACGAAGTTTTCAAAAGAGAACTTTGCTCGAATTTGAAAATTTACGTAACTCAAATACATTTTGCGCAATCTGTTATTAAAATAAAGCCAAAAACAGCTCTATTAAGAGAAGTTATTTGCTTTTTTAGTTTGTTACTGCGAAGCTAAAAAAATAAATACTATTATCCTTACGGTAAACCGTAAAATTTGTAAACTAAAAAGTTAGACAATAAAGAAATATAAACTATTAATTCCTTTTGGAGTTGCAATAAATCTTTTTTAGGAGAAGGCTTTAACTATTATGGAAATGCTTTTAACGATAATGTTAGCTAATATAATTTTACATTTTGAAAAAGTTTAAATAACTTTTTTAATATAATTGTAACTTTATCACTTTAAAATCATAAAATGAAAATAATCGCCGTCATTCCAGCCCGTTATGCCTCAACTCGTTTTCCAGCTAAATTAATGCAAGATTTAGGTGGGAAAACTGTTATTCTTCGAACGTATGAAGCTGCTATAAAAACCCAATTGTTTGATGATGTTTTTGTGGTAACTGATTCTGATTTAATTTATAACGAAATTATTTCTAATGGAGGTAAAGCGATAATGAGTATCAAAGAGCACGAGAGTGGGAGTGACCGTATTGCTGAAGCTGTTGAGAATATGGAGGTTGATATTGTGATCAATGTACAAGGGGATGAACCTTTTATCGATAAAAAACCTCTAGAACAAGTTATCGAAATTTTTAAAAAGGATACAGAGAAAAAGGTTGATTTAGCTTCATTAATGTTTGAAATTAAAGATAAATCAGAAATTGATAATCCTAACAATGTAAAGGTAATTGTTGACCAACAAGGATTTGCATTGTATTTTTCACGTTCAGTAATTCCGTATCCAAGAGAAGAAAATGTTGGTGTTCGCTATATGAAGCATATAGGTATCTATGGATTCAGAAAAGAAGCATTAATGGATTTTTATCGTTTGCCAATGCTCTCTCTTGAGGCTTCAGAAAAGCTAGAACAGCTTCGCTATTTAGAATACGGTAAACGTATCAGAATGGTTGAAACTACGCACGGAAGTATAGGTATAGATACGCCTGAGGATTTGGAAAAAGCTAGAAAAATGATATAAAAAAAAGAACGTAACTATTCCGTTGCTGCGAGAAATGATTTTTATGATTAAGTCAAAGCACAAATAACAAAATACAGATAAATTCTAATATTCAAGTGATTCAAAATATCAAACATTTCAAATTGAACTCAGTCATTTTAGAATTTGAAATTTATCCCGAAGTTTCGGGATTGAATTTATTTAGCTTCGCTCAGTTCGGCTTCGCCTCGAGTGTATTTTGGTACTTGTCATTTGGGATTTATCAACACTCAAGTTGCTATTAAACAAATAAAAGTAATGCCTGAATAGTTACAAAAGGACAAACCAAAAAGTTTGTCCTTTATCAATATAGCCTGTAGCAAATTATCTTAAACTTGCGCCTAATTCCGTTTCAAAAGTTTGAGTAAGTTTACTCATTACTTTATCAATTTGGGAATCGGTCAATGTTTTTGTACTATCTTGTAAAATAAAACTAACTGCATATGATTTTTTACCTGCAGGTAGGTTTTTACCTTGGTAAACATCAAATAAATCGACTTCTTTTAAAAGTCCTTTTTCTGTTTTTTGAGCTAATTCTAAAATTTTAGCAAATTGAATATTTTCATCTAATAATAATGCTAAGTCACGGCGAACTTCTTGGTATTTTGGAATTTCAACAAATTTCACATTCGTTGATAGATGTTTTAAAATTCCTGCCCAATTGAAATCTGCAAAAAATACTTCTTGCTTGATGTCAAAATGTTTTAATACAGATTTTTTTATGATTCCAAATTCTACTATGGTTGAAGCACCAACTTCTAGTGAAATACCTTCTGCAAATACATCAGATTTTAATACTGTTATAATAGGGTTTTTTATACCTAATCGCTCTAAAATAGTTTGTACATATCCTTTGAATAAAAAGAAATCTGAAGGTTTTTGAGGATTGGTCCAACTTTCAATATTTCTGTTTCCAGTCATTGTTAATGTCAAATGTGCTTTTTCTTGGTGCCCAGCTAAGATTTTTTGATATGTTTTTCCAAACTCAAATAATTTTAAATCTGCATTTCTTCTATTAATATTGAACGAAACAGCCTCTAAAGCAGAAAATAGCATTGACTGGCGCATTGCTGATAAATCATTGCTCAATGGATTTAGCATTAAGACATTGTTTTTTTCGTACAATGATTCACTTAAATTCACATAAGTAGGCGTAGTAAGTGAATTAGCCATCATTTCGTTGAAACCATTAGCGACTAATAAATTAGCAACAATGTTTTGGATTTTATAATCTTCTGTTTTTGAAGAATGAGCTGTTGTTGCATTTAATTTTTGAGTAAAATTAATGTTGTTGTATCCGTAAATACGTAAAATTTCTTCAATAACATCAATTTCTCTTGTTACATCTACTCTATATGCAGGTACAGTTAGTCCTAAACCTACTTTAGTGATACTATTTACTTTTATGTCTAATGAAACCAAAATGTTTTTAATTTCTTCATCTGGAATCGCTTGACCTATTACTTTTCGTACTCTCTCTAAATTTAAAAGAACAGGAAAATCTTCTGCTTTTTTAGGATGAACTTCAAAAATATCTGAAGTCATTTCACCTCCAGCTACTTCGCGAATTAAAATCGCAGCACGTTTTAAAGCATATTCTGTAATTGTAGGGTCAATACCTCTTTCAAAACGGAAAGATGCATCAGAATTTATGCCGTGACGTTTTGCAGTCTTACGAACAGAAACAGGATTAAAATAAGCACTTTCTAGGAAAATTGAGGTTGTTCTATTTTTTACTCCCGAGCCTTTTCCGCCCATTACACCTGCAATACATAAAGGACCTTTTTCGTCGCAAATCATAATATCATCTTTGCTTAAAGTTCTTTCTACATCATCAAGTGTAACAAATTTTTCACCTTCAGTAGCATTTTTTACGATTATTTTACCGTGAATTTTTGAAGCATCGAAGGCGTGTAAAGGTTGTCCTAATTCATGTAACACATAATTAGTAACGTCAACAATATTGTTTTTTGGCGTTAACCCTATTGCTTTTAGTCTATTTTGTAACCAGGCTGGTGATGGTCCAACCTTTACATCTGAAATAGTAACTCCGCAGTATCTTGGAACTAAAGCAGTGTTTTCTACCTTAACATCAATTTTAAGGGTTCGCTTTTCTACTTTATAAGAACTTACAGAAGGAGTAATAAGCTCCACATTCAAATCTTGTTGGATCATTCCGGCACGTAAATCACGAGCAACACCCCAGTGACTCATTGCATCTGCACGGTTAGGTGTAAGTCCTATTTCAAAAACTTCATCGTTTTCAATATTAAAGACTTTAGCAGCTGGAGTTCCTGGCACTAGACTCTCATCTAGAACCATAATTCCGTCGTGGCTATCTCCTAAACCTATTTCGTCTTCGGCACAAATCATTCCGTGGCTTTCTTCTCCACGAATTTTACCTTTCTTTATCTCGAAAGAATTTCCTTCTTTATCGTATAATTTGGTTCCAATAGTAGCTACTGGAACTTTTTGTCCCACAGCAACATTACTTGCTCCGCACACAATTTGAACAGGTTCTCCAGTACCTAAATCAACGGTGGTTATTTTTAATTTATCTGCATTGGGATGCTGAATACAAGTCAATACGTGTCCAACAACAATTCCTTCTAGTCCGCCTTTTATGGATTGATATTTTTCAATACCTTCTACTTCAAGACCTAAATCTGTAAGTAATTCGGCTGTTTTTTCAGAACTCCAATCAGTTTTAATAAATTGTTTTAACCAGTTATATGATATCTTCATTTTATGTGCTTAATTTTTTAAGAGCCGCAAAGATAAAAATTAGTTAGAAGTTTGCCTACAAAAAATGCTTCTTTAAAGAAGCATTTTTTATAATATTATCTGAAAGGTGTTGACCATTTAGGGTCGGAATAAACATTATTACCCGATAAAGTTTTAAGAAAGGCTATGACCGCATTAACTTCTGTAGCATTTAAGTTGAGTTTTTGTCCAAAACCATTTGGCTTTAAACGTGGGTCCAGATTTGTGTTTCCAGTAGCTAAATTGATAGTTCCATAATGTCCAATAGCTGCTTGCAAACTTGTAATTGCTGCGGTATGCATTAAATTTCCATTTAATGTTCCGTCTTGTTTTACTAAATCTCTCAAAGAAGGCGCTCTAGTAACGGTGATGTCTATTCCGCCTGCAAGGTTTCCTATTATCCCATTATTTCCACTATTAGGATCTATATCAAACTCTGGAGCTGCGTGACAACCAGCACATCCTAAACCACCACCTGTTCTGCTTCCAGTCGAATCAAAAGTAGGAGGAGTTAAGAATAAATTTTTTCCATTGTTTTCTTGAGCTGTAAAATTAGGGAACGGTTGACCGTCATTTGCTACTTGAGCTCTTCCTGCATCGTATTTTGAATCGAAAGACTGAATACTTTTTATAAATTGTGCTAATGCCAATTGAATTTTGTTTTCAGTAATTTCTTCAGAACCATACACAAATTTAAAAAGCTCTTTGTAGTATCCTATTGCGCTCAGTTTTGTAATAAGTGCTGCAATATTTTGATCACCACTAGTACCGCTAAAGCCCATCTCAACGTGATTTTGAATAGGTTGAGTAGTTTGAAATTCTAAGCTTGGTGCGCGTTCATCCCAAAAGAATTTTGTTTCTCTTGCAAAACGATTATTCACTAATCTCATAGAGTGTCTGTCTGTACTACCGTTTACTCCCGTACTTACATCATTAGGGTCGCTAAATGCGCTAGCTTGTTGATGGCAACTTGCACAAGCAATAGTATTGTTAGATGATAAATTTTTGTCATAAAATAAAACCCTTCCTAAAGTAGCACCTTTGTCTGTAATTACATTACTTCCAGTGTTATTTTTGACAATATAAGCAGGAACTGTTTGGTTTGCATAATTGTAAAGATTATTTAAATCTAATTTAGTTCCAAAATTTGCTACTACATTAGGATAAGAATTGGTTGTTGTTTGTGTATTCAATGGAACATAGTCCGAATCACTAGAACTACAACCAGTTAACAACATTAAAAATCCGAAAACTAACAATAAATTTTTCATACTAGGTAGGTTTAAAGGTTTATAGTTATGACTAATAAAACCAATATTGGTTTAATTTTTAATTAGTATTTTTTGTGTATAATTATCTTTTTTATTTGAAATTTTTAAGAAATAGAGTCCATTACTCAAATTATATGTTTCAAAAGCACATAAAGTTGTTCCTTGGTATATGGTTCCACTATTTACAGTTTGTCCTAATTCGTTTATTAATTCCACTTTAAGATCTTCGTCTGTAAAATCAAGTTGTATTGTCAAAATTCCAGTACTTGGATTAGGATATATATTGATGTTTTTTTCATTAAAGCTAAAGCTATTAGCATCTAAATATGTAGTTACAGTTTCAGAAATAGAAGTGACTTTGCCTCCAGTTTTATTTCCATAAAAATAAGGTCCTACAACATAGGGATAAGCAGAATTATGATTAATATCTACAGTTGCAAAATAACAATATATTCCACTAGGATATTCTGGAGTTACACAAAAACGCCCATTATGAGCATCTAAATAACTAGCATCACCTGTATGCGAAACCCACTCATAATCCTCTCTGTATCTTCCTAACGGATAGGTTGTATTTATAGGAGGACCATCTATAACATCTGTTCCGTTTGCATAATGGGTTCGAGCAGTTATGCTTCTTAATTGATAACCTGATTTTATCCTAACAATTCCACCAGTACCATCAGCATTTGCATAACCATAGGCTCCATAAATAGGAAAACCATCATAAGCAAAACCTATTAGAGGCGAATGTTGTGAAGTGTTAATTGTGTACAATCCTTCTGAATCATATGTATTACAAATCGTTGAAATAACATTCAAATCATATTTAAAAGCACTTGGATTTTGATGATGATGATAATTTGTTCCAGCAGGATGTCCTTTTGCACAATCAAAACCTAACTTTTCTGCTACTACGGCATCTCTATTCCATACACCATCTCCAGTACCTCCTATAGGACCTCCCGCTTCGCTTCCGGTAGAAAGTTTATATGAAACTCCGTCTCTATAATCGAACAATGAAACTCCATTAATAAAAACCCCAATATTTCCAGCAGTTGTAGCAGTTAGTGTACCAGTGTTTTGTGTTGGACTTAAAGGAAATTTATAAATTGCGTTTTGATTTCCGGCTTGATTTGGGTTGCCATCACCAGTAAAAATACCAGTTGGATAAGCAGGAATTCCAGTTGCATTAACATAGACATTATTAGTAGAATACCTTACTTGTTGACAATTGACTAAAATACCATTAGAAATTGCTGTAGAATTACCTGATTGGTAATATTTTCCAGTTGTAGTGGTGTTTTGCAACCATTTAGTGATAGCTGGATTTGTTTGCCCTGTAATAAAATTACATGCAAATACTAAAAATAAAAGTAATAGTTTTTTCATAGAGTTGCGTTTTATTGTTTATTGTTTAGACGACATTAATTTTTAATTCTTGCATGAAAATTCATTTTTTCTAAATATAATTTTGAAAGAATTAATTTTTAGGCATTTTTTTAGGGGTAAATAATTTAGAAAGTTCTTTAGATAATTCGTTAAACTTATTTATCTGATTATTTTTACAAATCTTTTTTATTTCTAAGAAATGATTAAAATGTGTGTTTTCTACCTCATTTTGAAATTTAGAAATCTTGCTAATTAAGTTTTGTTTTTCTACGGGATTAATCGAATCTCTAGTTAGGAGCGCATATAATTTTTCTTTTGTTGTGTGTATAGAATCATCTAGAGATCTTATATTCTTTTGATGCTCTTTGATTATTTTGTCATACTCAATAATTTGTTTTGAATCAAAATCCAACTTTTCAATTATAATCTCTCTAGGAAGAATTCTTTTTTTATCATGTGAAAAATACAGTGTTCCTATATTTATCAATACGAGTATAATTATTACTGTATAATAGAAAGTGTTTTTTTTCATTTTTAATAAATTTGATTGTTGTTTTTATCTATCAGTACGGACAAATCATTTTTATTGACTTTAGATTTATAAAATACTTCAAAAGCATTTAATGATAATAAAATCACTATAGATGCAGCTACTAACCATTTTGTATAGTTAGAAGATTCTTTTTTGACTTCTATTTTATTTTGTATTTTATAAAATAAGTCATCATTAGGCATTGCTTTTTCAATACCTTCTATGCTATTTAAAATTTTTTCTATGAAATGCTTCTTGTTCATATTTACTTAGACGACTTAATTTTATGATTCTTGTAATATTCTTCAAAAATTATTGATAATTTTTCTTTCAGAGAATTTTTGGCTCTAAATACTAGCGATTCTACGGCAGAGATACTAATATTCATAATTTCTGCTACTTCGGGATTGCTAAGTCCATCAATTTTTGCCAAAATAAAAGCGGTTTTTAGATTGTCAGGCAAATTGTTGATTACTCTAAATAATGTCTCAGCATCTTCTTTTCGTTCTAAAAGTATTCCTGGGTGTTCAAAATTTGAGGATTTTAATAAGTCATTTTCTGAATTTGATTTATTCCCGAAAATGAAAAAACGTTTTTTACTTTTTTTATGCTTAATAAAGTCTAAAGATTTATTGATTGTAATTCTATAAAGCCAAGTTTTTATAGTCGAATTGTTTCTAAAATCATCATACGAATTATATAACTGTACAAAAACATCCTGAGTGATTTCTTCTGCATCTTCAATGTTTTGAATATAATGCAACGCCATATTATAAACTAATAGTTTATATTCGTTATATAATTTGTAAAATTCATTTTGGCTTAATGGCATATCAGAAAAAATGATTTTATTTTGACTACCTTAATTTAAGAAAGTTTAATCTTCTTGGAAAGATTTTTTAAATAATAAAGTTTGTTATATTTGTTCGACCAAATTTTTTATTACAAAACAAGAATTTACAATGAAATTATTAGAAGGAAAAGTGGCAATTATTACTGGTGCAAGTAGAGGTATTGGTAAAGGAATTGCAGAAGTTTTTGCAAAAAATGGAGCTAATGTAGCTTTTACTTATAGTTCTTCGGCTGAAAGTGCTTTGGCTTTAGAAAATGAATTAATCGCTTTAGGTGTTAAAGCAAAAGGATATAAATCTAATGCAGCCGATTTTAATGAAGCTCAAAAATTAGTAGATGATGTTTTGGCTGAATTTGGAACTGTTGATATTTTGATTAATAATGCAGGTGTTACAAAAGACAATTTATTAATGCGTATGTCAGAAGAAGATTTTGATGCGGTAATTGATATCAATTTAAAATCGGTTTTCAATATGACTAAAGCGGTTCAAAAAACAATGTTGAAAAACCGTGCAGGTTCTATCATTAATATGAGTAGTGTTGTAGGGGTCAAAGGTAATGCTGGGCAAGCTAACTATGCAGCTTCTAAAGCAGGTATGATAGGTTTTACTAAATCTATTGCTTTAGAATTAGGTTCACGTAACATCCGTTGCAACGCATTAGCACCTGGATTTATTGAAACTGAAATGACTGCAAAATTAAACGAAGATGTAGTACAAGGTTGGAGAGATACAATTCCTTTAAAACGAGGTGGTACACCAGAAGATATTGCAAATGCTTGTGTGTTCTTAGGCTCAGATATGAGTGCTTATGTAACAGGACAAGTGTTGAACGTAGACGGAGGAATGCTTACTTAGTAGGCAGTAGCAGTAAACAGTAGGCAGTTTCAGATTATGAAAAACAAGTATATAATCATTTTATTCCTGATTGGATTAATAATTGTAATATTTGGAGCACTTTTGAAAATTACTCATTTTGAATTGGGTTTTTTCACAGGAAATCTAACTCTGTTTATCGGTAAAACTATTGAAGTTATTGCAATATTAATTTTTATAATCAAATTATTTTTTGATAAAAACAATTCATTTTTAAACAGATGAATTTAAGTAGTTTCCTGTTTTTAGAATTTTGTGATTGATTCACAGAATACTGAACTCGGAATACTGAACACTGAATACTGAACACTGAATACTGAAACTGAATACTTATCAAAATGTCGATAAACACAATTTTACTTTTACTTTTAGCCTTATTAGTATCCGCTGGAATTGCATTTTATCAATATCTATATAGAGCCAATTACAAATCAAAATTGCATTTGTTTTTGGCTTTTTTGCGTTTCGCTGCTATTTTTTTGGTTTTGGTTTTATTGATAAATCCAATCATTTCAAGAAAAACATACGAAACGAAAAAAACGCCGTTGCCTATTGTTGTCGATAATTCAGAGTCAATTTCTTTTTTAGGACAAGATAAAAAGGCCAAAGAAATAGCAGATTTATTCAATTCGAATGCCGCTTTACAAAATAAATACCAAATTGAATTATTTTCTTTTGATGAAGAATTTGCATCAAACAAATCTCTTGATTTTAAAGGTAAACAATCCAATATTTATAAGGTATTTGAGAATTTAAAACAATTACATCGTTCTGAGATTCATCCAATAGTTTTATTGACAGATGGAAATCAAACTCAAGGTAACGACTATGTTTTTAATATTCAACAAAATGCAAATGTATTCCCAGTAATTTTGGGTGATACAATTGAACATTTGGATTTGAAAATTTCACAATTGAATGCTAATAAGTATGCCTTTCTTAAAAATAAATTCCCAGTTGAAGTTTTCCTGAATTATACTGGAAACAAAGCAGTAAATGGAAATCTAACAATTTTTAGTGGTGACGCAGCTGTTTTTAAACAAAGTGTTTCTTTTTCAAATACTAAAAAATCAGAAAATCTTTCCGTTTTATTACAAGCAGATAGAGTAGGAGTGCATAATTATAGAGCAGTCTTATCTTCTGCCGAAAATGAAAAAAATAAATTCAATAATGTTAAAAACTTTGCAGTAGAAGTTATTGATCAGCGAACAGAAGTAGGAATCGTTTCAAATATCAACCATCCCGATTTAGGTGTTTTGAAACGTGCTATCGAATCTAACGCTCAACGTAAAGTAACATTAGTTAAATCTAATAATATTAAAGAGTTAGATGATTTTAATGTTTTAGTTTTGTATCAGCCAGATGTTACTTTCAAATCAGTTTTAGATCAAAATAAAAATTCAAAATTAAATACTTTTACCATCACTGGTTTAAGTACCGATTTTAATTTATTGAACCAAAACCAAAGCCATTTTGACTTTAAAATGTCTGGGCAAAAAGAAGATTATTCTGCAAATTTTAATGCAAACTTTAATTCATTTGCAATTGATAATTTTGGATTTGAACAATTTCCTCCCTTAGAAAATCCATTTGGAACGATAACTCCTAAACAAAACGCCAACATACTGTTGCAGGCAAGGATTAGAACTGTAAATACAGAAAATCCTTTATTATCATTTATTGAAAATGGAGGAAACAGAAATGCTTATCTTTTTGGAGAAAATCTTTGGAAATGGCGAATGGAGAATTATTTAAAAGATAAATCATTTGAAAAATTTGATCTTTTTATAGACAAAATTATTCAATATTTGACAACAAATGCTAAGAAAAAGAATTTGGTGGTAAACCACGAAAACTTTTATAATTCAGGTGAAACCATTACTATTTCTGCACAATACTTTAATAAGAACTATGAGTTTGATGAGAATGCCCAATTAACAATTCAGTTAAAGAATAAAGAATCAAATGCATTAAAAATGTATGATTTTGTCAAAGGGAATAGTGATTATTCGGTAGCCTTTGATAATTTAGATTCAGGCAATTATAGCTTTATCGTTAAAGAAAAAAATTCAGGAACACAATATGCGGGTAATTTTCAAATTATTCATTTTGATGCCGAAAAACAATTTGTTAACGCAGATAAAAACCGTTTGCAACAATTAGCTGAAAATACTCAGGGTAAAGCTTTTTTCCCTTCTAAAATCTCTGAACTAATAAAATTTCTTGAAGAAACTGATATGTATAAACCAATACAAAAAGAGATTGTCAAGAAATCACCATTAATTGATTGGATTTGGGGTCTTGTACTTTTAGCGATTTTATTAGCTACAGAATGGTTTACCAGAAAGTATAACGGTTTGTTATAATTTTACTATTTTGAAAGTCTTATTAATTGCAGTATTAGTAACAGTTACGTTATAAATACCAGGATTAAGTTTATCTAATAGCAGTTTATTCTTGTGATTTTTTACTGTAAATTCAAGGATTCGCTTTTCACTAATTGTACATATTGTAATTTGAGTAGATTCCGCTACTTCAAGATCAATATTTAACTCAGAAGCAATTGGATTAGGATATAATTTTAGTTTATTAGTCATAGTGTTATCTCCGTCATCAAAGAAATTTTTAGTGACGATTTGATTTAAATCATTAAAACCTGTATCGTCATTCCAGCAATTAGTATTCGCCATTTGGATGGAATATGCTGATGTGTTTTGTATGTTTGATTCACTGTCTGGTAGATATAAATAACTTGAATATTGTCCAGATGGTAAGTCCTCTAATGAAAAATTTTGATTAATGTGTATCAAATTTTCCCAATTTCGAATATCTGTATCTAAGGCAAAGCTATAAGTTAAATATGTCGAGTTATTCCTTAGAACTAAATAAACAATTCGTTTTTTGAATGGTCTAGCAAATCCGATATTTTTCAAATTTATTTTAACCGATAATGTTGTGTTGTTTATATTGAAAGTTGAATTTTGAAGAACAAATCTATACCCTAGTTTTTTAGTCATTGTTGCAAGATATCCAGAATCTGCCCAGTTTGTAATGATTGGTTCATAGTAATCCCTTGACAAAAAACTCCAATTTGTTGCGTCAAGTTCAATTAAGGCATTATCGCCATTTGTCCTTGGAGGATTTAACCCATTAGTTTCGCCAGACATAGGAGTGTACTTTGTTTCATTAGAAAGATAGATGTAATCTGCGGTATTAAAAGGGTTTTCAAATTGGCTACTTACTTCATAGGTTCCTTGATCTCCATAATCATTTAAAAATCCATCATTAAAGAATCCAATTCTAGCTAAAGGTGTGTCATGATAAGCTGTTAAAGGTGTTAATGAAGTGTTTTGGCACAATTTTTTTTTAATCAATGGGTATCGTACCTGAATTGGTATCGTAATAGGGGTTGTACTAAGCATAGCCTCTAAGACTTCTTTTCTATTTTCCCATTGTGTGGAAGATATATCACCCTCAGAACCAAACTCAGTTGAATTGGTATAATACCATTCGCCATATGTTCCTATAAAGCCAGCTTGATGCGTTACAATTATGTCTTTATTTGTTTCTAATAATGAAGCAATTTGTTTTAGGTGTATTAGAATAAGTTCTTTTGTAGGTTGTTGTATGTCAGTTGAAATTTTATCCGAATAAGAAAATCTAATTATACATTTTAATCCTGCTTCTCTAATGATGTCAAAATCCTTCTGTATGTTGGTTAGGTAATTATCTGATATTGGACTAAAGAAGAAATCATTTAGCAAAAAACATCGTAAAATCACTGTGATTTTTTCGTTTCCTGTTCTCCAGTTTGTGATTTCAGCAGAATCGATATTACTATAATTCTGAGTTGAATTATAGTTTTCGTCTGTAATAGTGTATTTTTGTAAACCTCTTTCTGGATTAGCTATCACGGCGAAGGATTCGTTATAATTTACCGTGGTTTGACCAAAAGATATAATAGTAAAAAAATAATAAATAAAAGGTAAAATTCGTTTCATAATTATGAATTAGTTAATAAAAACGCTAAAAATGAATATAAATTGTAATGAATAACAAATTTAAAATAATTAGGCTATATATAATCGTGATTACTTTTTGTAATTCTTTGGAAAATAAATTAATTGCCCAAAGTAATCCTACAATACAGGTAAGATTTCAGCCACCCAATGGATACAAAAGAACTATTGAAGCACAAAATTCATTTGAAGCATATTTACGTGATTTACCACTAAAACCACGAAATTCATATGTTACTTATTATAATGGCGCAAAAAAACCAAACTATAGTGTATATGAAGCAGTGGTTGATTTACCTATTGGAAATAAAGATTTACATCAATGTGCCGATGCAGTAATGCGTTTGCGAGCTGATTATTTTTATAATTCAAAGCAATACGATAAAATTCATTTTAATTTTACCAATGGCTTTAGAGTTGATTATACCAAATGGGCACAAGGTTTTAGAATAAAAGTTAAGGGTAATACAACATCTTGGGTAAAGAAAGCAGAACCTTCTTTTAGTTATGAAACCTATTGGCAATATTTAGAACAAGTTTTTCAATTTGCCGGGACAGCTTCTTTAAGTAAGGAATTAAAACCCACTCGTGTTTCAGAAATTAAAATTGGTGATGTTTTTATAAAAGGAGGTTTTCCAGGTCACGCGGTTATTGTGGTAGATGTAGCAGTAAATGAAAAAGGAAAAAAAGTGTTCTTATTAGCACAAAGCTATATGCCTGCACAAGAAATCCAAATTTTAAAAAATCCTAATTCACCAACTTTAAACCCTTGGTATTCGGAAGATTTTGGGAACAAACTTATTACGCCTGAATGGAATTTTACTACAAACCAATTAAAATGCTTTTAATGAAATATTTATTCTGGTTTATTTTAACTATTACTAAAATTGGTTATAGTCAAAACAATGAAAACCAAACTATTAAATCAATATTAAATTATTACCCCCAAATCAAAGAAATTAAAAATAATCAAGTTGTTTTTAAAGATGGTTCTTCCTTGATTTACGATGATGGAAAAGTTAAAACTGAAAAAGAATTATTAGAAAATCCAGATATTGAAGATATGTTTCATTTTAAATATGATTCAAATAAAGCTGGACTTAATGATGCTGGGCGTGTTAGAAATGAAAATTTTTTTAAAAAAATATATGGAGAAACAAAATCAGCTGTAGAAAGGAATTTAGTAGAAATAATTTGGTGTCCAAAATTAGTTAATCAGAAGATTAAAGTGACCAGAGTGAATAATGTTGATAAAGTCATTAAAAAATTGAGTGAAGAATTAGATTCACATCCTGAATTTAAAAACTATCTTAAAAATATTGCAGGGACATTTAATTGGCGGAAAATTGCAGGCACTAACCGATTAAGTATGCATAGTTTTGGAATGACTATAGATATTAATACCCAATTTTCTAACTACTGGCAATGGGATTGTAAGTGTACTAACGAAAATGCAAAACTCAAATACAAAAATAAAATTCCATTAGAATTAGTCAAAATCTTCGAAAAATACGGTTTTATTTGGGGTGGAAACTGGTATCATTATGATACGATGCATTTTGAGTACAGACCTGATTTATTGAACTAAATCTAATAATTTTGATGATAAGTAGATAGAAATTCTGAGCTCTTTAGAAATAAATCCCAATCACTAGTGTCCACTTAAAATAAATTGAAAACCAGCTGGTTAGTAATATGTTCATTAACATTATTGTAATCTGATTTCATAAGCAACTCATTTACAGGTGTTTTATCAAGTAATGATGCTGATAAAATTTGTAATATTTCGTAGATTGAACGATTGATTTTTAAATCTTTTGCAATTATTGACACCAAACAATAAGTTATTATTGCGATGTTAATTTGTATGCGAACAGCATTTTCTGTCGTTCCCCAAAAAGCTTTAACTTTCAGATGTTGTTTAATCCATTTGAAGAATAATTCAATCTGCCAACGCTGTTTGTAAAGCAATGCAATTTGTTGAGCAGATAAATCAAAATTATTCGTCAAAAAAAGTAACATTTTTTTGTTTTCAGCATCAAAGAATTTCACTTTTCTTATCTTTTCGGGATAGTCTTTAGAAGTATAAAAGCCTTCTATTTTCCCAGTTTGGTCATAAATAACTCCTGTGGATTTATCAGTTTTTTTGGAATACATTCTTTTGAATTTTACATTTGATTTTGCTCTAACAACAAAATAAGCACAAGACTTAGTAATTTGATATAGTCTGGAATAATCCACATAAGCACGGTCAAAAATATAATATGCGAAACGTTCGTAATTGATTATATCCATTGCATTAACATCGTGAACGTTAGCCTCTGTGATGTGAATGAAAACAGGGATTTGCGTGTTAATATCAAAAAGTGTGTGGAGTTTTATTCCTGCCTTGGTTGTTCTAAAATGAGCCCACCAAAACACACTCAAACACAAGTCAATTGTTGAAGAATCAAAAGCATAAATATTGCCTTTTATCTCAAAATTATCGTTATGATTTTTTTCTTGAGCAATCAAGATTAAATGGTTAGCAAAGTCTTCAAATATCTTATAATTACGGTTTTCATTAGCTTTGGATAAGTTGCTTCGAGTTACATTTTTTCCAAATCCTAAATGATACGATTTTGATTGATGTGCTTCGATAACTATTATCAAATCTCGTAAGCTATCACGTGAAGACAATTGACCGAAAATCATACATAAAAGTTGATTCCAACAAGTAAAATGTCTGACTTTTTTATTTCCATCATATTTTGTTACAAGTCTATCAAAAACACGCTGGGGTAGAAATTCAACCAATTGAGAAAAGACATATTTTCCGTAATTCATATTCGTAATGTTAATTTACGAACATAATGGATTCATTTCAAATCGTCACGCTCTAAAATGAGACTTAAAATACGGATTTACAATAATTTCAAAGAACTTTTTTTAATCTATAGTGGACACTAGTGAATCCCAATATATTAATGATTCAAAAAATCAAACATTTTGGATATTTGATACTTTTTGTCTCGAAGCTTCGGGATTATTGTCAAGCGAATAAAGCTATAACTGAATAGTTACATAATTTAATCAAGAAATTACAGAACTGGTATATTTTTATCAAAAGCAGATCCAAACGAAATAAATGAGTCTGTTGAGGCAACTCCTTCAATCACGTGAATTTTTTCATATAAAATACTTCTAAATTCTTCATTATTAGCAGCAACAACTTTCAAAAATAAGGCATATTTACCGGAAACAAAATGGCATTCAACGACTTCAGGGATTTCTTTTAGTTTTTCGGCTATAGCATAGGAAAATCGGGCTTCTTTAGTAGTAATTCCTGTGTAGGTAATTGTTTCATACCCCATTTCTTTTGCATCTAATTGTACTTTAAAACCTTTTATGATATTGGCATCAATAAGTTTTTTTATACGTTGGTGCACAAGCGAATTGGAAATTTTTAATTCTTTAGCTATATCCGAAAATGCCATTCGTCCGTCTTGACTCAACAAAAAGATTATTTTTTGATTTATGTAATCTAATACTTCGTTTTTAAATTGTCTAATCATTGGCTTCTAAAAAGGGTTTAGTGATAATTTGACATAAATTTTATGGTAAATACTAACTTAAATGTCAAATTTACACTTTTATAACATAAAAAAGTTTAAAAAATAAAAAAATAACACATATGGTGTTATAATGACTTTTTACAATGTAATTTTGCGTCAAAATAACCAATTTGTCTTAACAATGAATAAAGATCAATTATTATCAAAATTATGGGAGCAATATATCGCTATTACTCCATCGGCTGAAAAAATTCACCAATTATTAGCTTCACAAGGTGAAGAAATAGAAAATGATCACATTGCCATCCGTACTTATGATGATAAAAGAGTGGACATTTCTGTTTTAGAAAAACCATTTTTAAAAGCAGGTTATGAGCCTAAAGGGGAATATGTTTTTGAAGCTAAAAAACTATTCGCTAAACACTATGAACATACGACCGATAAGAATGCACCTCGTGTTTTTATTTCACAGTTAGAATTAGATAAATGTTCAGAATCTTTGCAAAATGCTGTAAAAGAAACTTTAGATTCTTGTGATCAAAGTCTTTTTGAAAATGAAGATTTAATTATCTCAGGAGCAGTTTGGAATAATACTTCTTTTGCTAAATATAGTACTTTGTTAGAGGAATCTGAATATGCAGCTTGGATGTATATTTATGGTTTTAGAGCAAATCACTTTACGATCAATGCTAATGCGTTAACTAAATTTCCAAACTTAGAATCGCTAAACGAATTCTTAAAAACAAACGGATGGAAGTTAAATACATCGGGAGGCGAAATTAAAGGTACACCAGCTGAATTGTTAGAACAATCAAGTACACTTGCCGACCTATATTCTGTAAATTTTGACGAAGGGGCAAAAGAAATTCCTTCGTGTTATTATGAATTTGCATTGCGTCACCCAATGGCTAATGGTGAATTATATTCTGGTTTTATCGCTGCGTCAGCTGATAAAATCTTTGAAAGTACTGATGTAAAATTACAAATGGCTTAAATAAAAGTTTTTAGGTAATACCAAATGTGGTAATTTTACCTAGCAATTATTGACTTTAAAATGTAAAGTTCTCCTGTGAAAATAGGAGGGCTTTTCCATTTAATAATAGTAACTTGCAGCCTTATTTTTAAATTTCCAAGAATACAATCATGACTACTACAACAACCACAACAACACAAACAACAAGAACATTAATTTTTGATTTTGACAGTACTTTTATTCAGGTAGAAGCACTCGATGTATTATGCGAAATTGTACATGGCAATTCAAATCAAGGAGAAGCTATTTTAAAGCAAATCCAAGAAATTACGAATCTTGGTATGGAAGGCAAAATGTCCTTAAAAGAATCGCTTCAGAAAAGATTAGATTTATTACAAGCGAATCGTGATAATCTGGAAGAGCTTATTAAGCAATTGAAATTAAAAATTTCTAGTTCGGTAACGAGAAATGCTTTGTTTTTTAAGCAAAACCCTGAGGATATTTACATCATTTCTAATGGGTTCAAGGAAATTATTGTACCTATCGTGCAAGAATTTGGTATTAAACCTGAAAATGTTTTAGCAAATTCATTTGTATTTGATAACGAAGGTAAAATTATCAGTTTTGATGAAACCGAAGAACTTTGCGAAAATCAAGGAAAAGCTCTAAAAATAAAATCACTTAATCTTGATGGCGAAGTGATTATGATAGGTGATGGCTATACAGATTATGAAACAATCCAACACGGCGTGGTGTCAAAATTTTATGCTTTTACAGAAAATGTGCAACGCCAAGTGGTGTTAGCTTTAGCCGAAAAAGTAGCTCCTTCTTTAGATGAAATTTTATATGATTTATCTATAAAAGCTTCTGTTTCTTACCCTAAAAACAGAATCAATGTTTTATTATTAGAAAATATCCATCCTGATGCAGTAGCTCAATTTGAAAGAGAAGGGTATAATGTAACTACAGTTAAAGGTTCGCTTTCTGAAGAGGAATTGTGTGAGAAAATAAAAGATGTTTCTATTATTGGAATTCGTTCTAAAACAGAAATTACCGAAAAAGTTCTTGAAAACGCTAATAAATTACACGCTATAGGTACGTTTTGTATTGGAACAAATCAAGTGAATTTAAAGAAATGTAGCGAAAAAGGTATTGCAGTTTTCAATGCGCCATATAGCAACACTCGTTCGGTGGTAGAATTAGCTTTGGGCGAAATGATTATGCTTATGCGTTCTACTTTCGAAAAAAGCACCAAAATGCACAAAGGTATTTGGGATAAATCGGCTAACGGAAGTATGGAGCTTCGCGGAAAAAAACTAGGGCTTGTAGGTTATGGTAGTATAGGTTCACAATTATCTGTAATTGCCGAAGCTTTAGGAATGCAAGTGTATTTTTACGATGTAGTAGATAAACTAGCTTTAGGAAATGCTAAAAAATGCGCCTCATTAAAAGAATTATTGGCGTTGTCTGATGTGATTTCGTTACACGTAGATGGTCGCGGAGTAAATCAAAACCTAATCGATGCCGAAGCGTTTAAATCTATGAAAGATGGTGTGATTTTCTTAAACCTTTCAAGAGGTCATATTGTAGATATCAAAGCTTTAGTCGAGAATTTAGATAACGGAAAAATTAGAGGAGCTGCTGTTGATGTATTCCCGTATGAACCTAAAAACAACGACGAACCTTTCGTATCTGAATTATGTGGTAGAGATAATGTTATTTTAACACCTCATATTGGCGGAAGTACCGAAGAAGCACAACACGATATAGGAAATTATGTATCTCGTAAAATTATTCAGTATATTAATACAGGAACGACTTTTGGAAGTGTGAATTTGCCAGAAATTCAATTACCAGAATTCCAAAATGCCCACCGTATTATGCATATTCACGAAAATGTGAAAGGTATTTTGGCTCAAATCAATACGATTCTTTCTAATGCAAATTGCAATATTTTAGGACAATATTTAAAAACCAATGAGCAAATTGGATATGTAATTACAGATGTGGATAGTTTCTACGATCCTGAATTAGAAAAACAATTAAAAGAAATTCCTAATACGATTCGTTACCGAATCTTATATTAAAAGAAAATGACAAAGTTGCTTCAAACTTTACAACATAAAATACAAGGCAAGTGTTTCTTTGATGACACTATGCGAACCTTATACGCAACCGATGCCAGTGCTTACAAAGAAATGCCACTGGCGGTAACGGTTCCTAAAACAGCAGCTGATATAAAAACCATAATAGATTTTGCTAGAGAAAATCAATTAAGTGTTATTCCTCGTGCAGCTGGAACATCGCTAGCTGGCCAAGTTGTAGGGCAGGGAATAGTAGTAGATATTTCGCAAGAATTTACTAGTATTATTTCGGTAAATAAAGAAGAAAAAAGTGCTTGGGTACAACCTGGAGTGATTCGCGATGAGTTAAATCTTCACCTGAAAAGTTTCGGATTGTTTTTTGGTCCAGAAACTTCTACGAGTAATCGTTGTATGATAGGAGGGATGGTAGGTAATAATGCCTGCGGAGCTCGATCTGTAGTGTATGGTTCTACTCGTGATCATTTACTAGAAATTAAAGGCTTTTTGGCCGATGGTAACGAAGTAACTTTTGGATCACTTACCAATGCACAATTTGAAGAAAAATGCAACGGAATTAATGTGGTAAGTGAACTTGAACAGCAAATTTACCTTCAAGCCAAAAACATTCTTTCGAGTCCTGAAATTAGAGAAAAAATTGAAGCGAATTACCCTAAAAAATCTATTCCAAGACGTAATACAGGGTATGCACTCGATTTATTAGGAGATACTCAACCTTTCGGTGGGTTTCAAGACCAATTCAATTTTTGTAAATTAATCGCAGGGTCAGAAGGGACTTTGTTCTTTGCTACTGAAATCAAATTGAATTTGGTTGATGCTTTAAAAGCCAAATCGGGCTTAGTTTGTGTGCACTGTAATAGTATTAATGAGTCGCTGAAAGCAAATTTAATTGCCTTAGAATACCAGCCAGATAGTGTGGAACTAATCGATCATTATATTTTAGATTGTACCAAAGAAAATATCGAACAAAGTAAAAACAGATTCTTTGTTGAAGGTGATCCTAAAGCTATTCTTGTAGTTGAATTTTTGAGAGATACAGTTGAAGAAATTGAAGAAGCTGCTCAAAAAATGGAAGCACAAATGCGTGCTGCTGGACTAGGTTATCATTTCCCTATTGTCTATGGGGAAGATACCAATAAAGTTTGGAATTTACGCAAAGCAGGACTTGGTTTGCTTTCAAACATTCCTGGTGATGCTAAAGCGGTAGCGGTAATTGAAGATACTGCTGTGGCAGTGGAAGATTTACCTGATTTTATTGAAGATTTTAACGCTATTCTTCAAGAACGCGGTTTGTACTGTGTACATTATGCACACGCAGCTACAGGAGAGTTGCATTTGCGTCCTATTATCGATTTAAAAACCAAAGAAGGTACTGCGATGTTTAGAACCATTGCGACAGATATTGCTCATTTGGTAAAAAAATACAAAGGTTCGTTAAGTGGCGAACACGGCGATGGTCGTTTACGTGGCGAGTTTATTCCGCTGATGTTGGGTGAAGAAATTTATGATTTGTTTATCCAAGTTAAAAATACTTGGGACCCTTGGGGCGTTTTCAATCCAGGAAAAATTGTCAATACACCACCTATGGACACTTCCTTGCGTTATCAAGCGGGACAAGAAACTCCTATGCCTGAAACGTATTTTGATTTCTCTAATTTGAATGGTTTTGTACGTGCTGCCGAAATGTGTAACGGTTCTGGCGACTGTCGTAAAACCGAAAAAAGCGGTGGAACGATGTGTCCAAGTTATATGGCAACTCGCGATGAAAAACATACCACTCGTGCACGTGCCAATATCCTTCGTGAAACGATAACCAATTCAAAAAAGGCGAATCCATTTGATCACGAGGAAATTCTTGACGTTCTCGATTTGTGTTTAAGCTGTAAAGGCTGTAAGTCGGAATGTCCTTCAAATGTAGATATGGCAAAGCTGAAAGCCGAAACCCTACAACAATACCACGATAAAAACGGAGTGAAATTTCGTTCCAAATTAATTGGACATACACCTAAAGTAAATAAGTTTTTTGAATCTGTTCCAGCCTTATATAACATTTCAACCAAAGGTTTTTTAGGAAAAGTAATTAAAAAAGCAACTGGTTTTGCGGTAGAACGTAGCCTTCCTACTATGTATAAAACTACTTTCGAAAAATGGTTTAAAAATTATAAGCAAGAAGGGATTTACTGCAATGGAGAAGTTTATTTATACAACGATGAATTTTTAAATTATTTTGATGTTACCATTGGGCAAACCGCTGTTAAACTATTCAATAAATTAGGGTATAAAGTAATTGTACCAGCTATAAGTATAAGCGGAAGAACCTATTTGTCAAAAGGAATGGTAAAGCAAGCCCGAGATATTGCTGAGAAAAACATACAAATAGTTCAAAGTACCATGCCATTTAATGCTGTACTTGTTGGGATAGAACCATCGGCAATTTTGAGTTTCAGAGACGAATACCCAGAATTGTGCAGAGGGGAATTAAAACAAAAAGCCAAACAATTTTCGAAACGTGTTTTCCTTATCGAAGAATTTTTAGCAAAAGAAATCGAACAAGGAAAAATCACGCCTGATGCTTTTACGCTTCAAGAGGAACGTATACGTATGCATGGACATTGCTTCCAGAAAGCCCTATCGTCATTAGTACCATTAAAACAAATTCTTTCTTTACCTAAAAACTATACGGTTTTAAATATACCAAGTGGTTGTTGCGGTATGGCTGGTTCATTTGGTTATGAAAAAGAGCATTACGATATTTCGATGAAAATAGGGGAACTGGTTTTATTTCCAACCATTAGGCAAGAAGCACAAGAAACGATTATTTCGGCTTCGGGAACTAGCTGCCGACATCAAATTGCCGACGGTACAGGAAGAAGAGCACTCCATCCTGTCGAGATTTTGTTTAAAGCCTTGAAATAATTGACAAAACCTAAAAATCTTCACGTTTTTTAGGTTTTCTTTATTTTCATTACACTGTATTAGAGTGTCAGTGTTTTTTACTACCTTACTTATAGAACCCTACTTTGTTATAAAACATACAGCGTATTTTGTATATTAAATTACATAAATATAAAAAATACGCAATTGGTATTTTTTATATACAAACTTTGTAAAATTTCAAATAGCCTATGACTATAAAAATTAGCACTACAAAAAATTATTTTGTAGTATTGTGGATATTTATGAGTTGTGCGAAATTATAAACAACCCAATGCAATGGAAGAAACTAATCCGAAAGTATTTATAAGCTATAGTCACGATAGTAAAGAACATCAGGACAGAGTTCTTAAATTATCAGACGAATTAAGAAATGAAGGCATTGATTGCAGTCTTGACCAATATGAGGATTCACCACCTGAAGGCTGGCCAAAATGGATGGACAGAAATGTTAAAAATTCAGATTTCGTATTAGTAGTTTGTACTGAAACCTATTACAATCGAGTAATGGGAACAGATGAAAAAGGAAATGGTATTAAATGGGAAAGTACCTTAATATATCAGCAACTTTATAATGCCGGATCACATAACACCAAATTTATTCCTGTACTCTTTAAAGACGGAAAATTTGAAAACATTCCAGAGCCTTTACAAGGGGCAACATTCTATAATGTTGATGATAAAGATTCTTATGAAAAACTTTATTGGAGATTACGCGGACAAAAAACGAAGAAACCTGAATTAGGTAAATTGAGAGAATTGCCAGAAAAGGAAAGAAAAACACTTTTTATCTCAGAATTTATTAAACAAAGTGATTGGAAGAAAGCTAATTGGAAAAATGGTGTAGGATATTTATGGGATGAGAATAGTAAAAAACCTCCAGTTGTAATTTTATTCTTTGAAACAATGGAAAAGGGAAAGGAGCTATTTTCCCGCTTAATAAACATAATCGGTCAAGAAGACGAATCCGAAAGATTGAGAGTGTCAATTGTAGAAGGAAAAGTGCCGAACCAAAAGAATGGTTATTTCGTTCTAGTTGGAGAAAATATTGACGTTTTCAAAGATTTTTTAGATTCAAAGGAAGGAGCTGAAGCGGTAGAATTTATTGCAGTAAATCAGAGGTTTCATAGGATATATGTCGAAGGAGAATCTCCTAGTTTAAAAAAATTCAAAGAAGAATATAAAAAGCTTGGATATTTTTATATCACTTGTGGTATACAAAACCCGAAAGGATCTTCTCAACCGTTTGAGCTTGATTATGATTCAATGATTCTTAAAAAAGAAATCGAATTTAGAAATTACGATGAAATACCTGAACAAGGAGATCCTGATTCAGTTTTGAAAAGTAAAGAAACACAGAATCACAAATTTTAACAATAACTGCACACAACAGCTAAGGTTTCATTGTTCGTGCTTCGCACGCAACGACCTTAGCTGTTGAACGAAATAAATTTACATTAGTCAAAATTTTTGAAATATATGGTTTCATAGGGGTGCAATTAGTATCATTATCATACAATGCATTTTAGTATAGACCAGAAAAATGTTATCGTTAAAAGTGTTTAAATATTTGTCTTTTAAAAGGTTTAGAAACCATTGGCATCATCATCACCTCTATGGTCAGCTCCGCCTTGAAGTTTTCCGTTTGGTAATACTAAAATAGCATCTACTTTTCCTATAATTTTGCTATTGTTCTCGTTTATATTATAACCTTTGTCTTTTAAATTTTGAAGAAGTTTTGGTTCGAATTGATTTGGTTCAAATACAACTTCATCAGGTAACCATTGATGGTGAAATCTTGGAGCGTTTACTGCTTCTTGCATTCCTAAACCATACTCAACAACATTTAAAAAAGTTTGAAGTACAGATGTTATAATAGTTGAACCTCCAGGAGTTCCTAAAACCATAAATAATTTATTGTTTTTCTCTACGATTGTTGGTGTCATTGAACTTAACATTCTTTTATTTGGCTGAATGCTATTAGCCTCTGCACCTATCAATCCATACATATTTGCTACACCTGGTTTTATACTAAAATCATCCATTTGGTTATTTAGAAAAAAGCCAAGTTCATCGCAATAATGCTTAGAACCAAAATCATCATTTAACGTAGTTGTTACAGCTATGGCATTTCCAAATTGATCTATAATAGAATAATGAGTGGTTTCAGTACTTTCTTTAAATAAAATGCTACCTTCTTTAATATCAGATGATTTAGTAGCTTTATCTAAAGTAAAACTTTTCATTCTAGTTTTAAGATATTCGTTATCAAGTAACTCTTTTGTTGGTATTTTAACAAAATCAGGATCGCCTAAAAAATAGTTTCTATCTGCATAAGCTCTTCTTTCCGCTTCTACAATAGTCTGAATAGCTTTCTCTGAATTATGACCATAATTTTTTAAATCATAGGGTTCAATCATTTTAAGGATTTGTCCTAGAGTAATACCACCACTACTAGGAGGAGCCATTGAAATAAGCTTGTAATCTTTATACTTAAAAGTAATTGGTTTTCTCCATATGGGTTTATATGAGGCTAAATCAGATTCACTTATAATTCCATCTTTCTTTTTTACATATTTGACAAACTCTTTTGCCGTTTGTCCTTTGTAAAATTCGTCTTTACCGTTTTTTAAAATACGTTCAAAAGTTTTCGCTAAATAGGGTTGTTTTATCGTATCGCCTTTTTTATAATTTTTTGAAAACAAACTATTTTCTCCATTAGCCTTGATAAAATCGTTAGTGTAACTTGAAAAAGTTTTTTCGTTTTTTTCTGTAACTACAAAACCTTTAGTAGCTAAATTAATTACTGGTAAAAAGATAACATTTAACGGGAGTTTGCCATATTTTTTTTGAGCTTCAAAAATTCCTGCTATAGTTCCTGGAACTCCTGTAAAAATAACGTGATCTGTGTTTAAATCTTTTTTGACATTTTTGTTTTCATCCAAAAACATATCTTTAGAGGCTAAACTTGGCGCTTTTTCCCTATAATCAAGAGAGCCTATTTCTCCATTACTTTTTCTAAAAACCATAAAACCTCCACCACCAATATTTCCTGCTTGAGGATAACAAACTGCTAGAGCAAGTTCAGTAGCCATCATTGCATCAAAGGCATTTCCTCCTTTTTTTAAAATCTCGACACCAATTTTCGAAGCTTCTTTTCTAGCAGAAACTATCATTGCTCTGTCTGATAAAAAACCATTTATTTTTTTTTCTTGCGAATAATTAATATTAAACAAGAAAAATAAAAAACAAACGAATACTTTAGATAGTTTCATAGCTCATAAATTATTAAATTATTCTTTTTGATATTTTTTGTTTTTAAGTAAAAAGGAAGTTGTTTGGTAAAAGGACACCGTTTCATTTACTAGTTTATTATCTAGCTTCGCTTTAGATTTTTCATCATACATTAATTGAAATTCTTTAGGTAGCGTAGAAGATTGTAAAACCAAATCAAATTGTTTTGCTTTTTGTTTTGGCGAAATAATTGTTAAAACATTATCTTTTATAAAACCTAAATCTTGGTAAGTTGCAATAAAAGCACGTGGTTTATAATCAGTAGCATAAATATCTTGTCCGTAAAATTTACTAGTATAGTTAAAGTTTAATATTCCAAAAAGAGTAGGCATCACATCAATTTGAGACATTAAAGTTGGATTAATTGTTCCGCTTTTTGTTGGATCAAAAATCATAGCAGGAATACGATATTTATCCATAGGAAGTTCTGTTTTTCCTGCACTAGAAGCACAGTGATCTGCCAGAATTACGAAAATAGTATTGTTATACCAAGATTGCTTTTTTGCCATTTCAAAGAATTGTTTCAAAGCATAATCTGTATATTTTACTCCGCCTTCACGAGATTTTGAATCATTTGGAATATCAATTTTACCTGCTGGATAAGTAAAAGGTCGGTGATTACTAACGGTCATCCAATGATTAAAGAATGGTTTACCTGTTTTAGCTTCTTCATTCATTACTTTAATCGCTTTTTTTGCCATATCTTCATCACATACTCCCCAAACATTTGAAAATGTTATTTCTTCAGGTTTGAAAGTCTTTTTATCGACAATATCATATCCGTTTCCGCTAAAAAAATCTTCCATATTGTCAAAATAAGCATCACCACCATAAAGATATTTAACAGTATATCCTTTTTGTTTGAAAATACTACCTGTTGAAAATTTATTTTTATTGTCTTTTCTTTTTACAATACTTTCTCCAGGAGAAGGAGGTAAGCATAAAGTAACTGCTTCTAGTCCGCGAATCGTTCTATTTCCTACAGCATATAAATTTGAAAACTGTGTACTTTTTGTAGCTAAACTATCTAAAAAAGGAGTAATATTTTGTTGGTTTCCATAGCACTTCATAAAATCAGCACTTAAACTTTCGATAGTTATTAAAACAACATTTTTTTTGATTTCAGGATTTGAAGCTATTATTTTTCTTTCAGTTGTATTATTTGAAATCGTTGGAATTTGTTTTTTTAATAATGCAAAAGCTTCATTTTCAGGTAAGGTTTTGTAGAATTTGTTATAATCCAATTCAGAATTCATAAATGCCAAATAAAAACGATACAGTCCATTTGCTTGTAACTCATTTGCAAAAACATTTGTTGAAGTTTCTTGTTTAGCTAAAGCTGGAATTAAAAATATTCCTATTCCAAACAAAACGATATAACCTATAGTACTTTGCTTTTTTTCTTTAAATGTTGGTAACTTCTCTAAAAAAGGCTTTGATTTTTTAACTATTCTGTAGGTAAAAAAAGCGGTAATTAAACCAACAATACTAAATAACGGAACAACGGGATAAGATTCCATTATGTTTTTAATTACTTCATTAGTATAAACTAAATAATCTACCGCTATGAAGTTATAACGAACTCCAAATTCATTCCAAAAGAAGAATTCACTTATAGAATTTTGAATAATTACTAATGTAACTATGAATATCGCTATTGAAAATAAAACTAAGCGAATTTTACTTTTGTACTGAGGAAGAAATAGAAGTAAACCAAATAAAACAGTTTTTAAGGCAACAAAACTTATCCCGATTTCTGGCAAAACTCCACCATATTCATTTAGAATGGTATTGAAGAATGAAACATAAATCAGCAATGCTACTAACCCGCCAAATATTACATACCCCCAAGGTTTATCATATTTTGAGTTTGATAAAAACAACAGATAAAGCCAGATTAATCCAGATCCCACTATAAAGACAAAAGAATCAGAAAGCAAGCCAAGTACAAAGATTTTTCCAATTTCTCCCCAAGAAAAAGAAGCAGAAGTTATAGGATGAAATAACAAAACTATTCGCAAAATGAAACTTGCTAATAAGGATAAATTCAACAATTGTTTGTAAGGAGATGTTTTTTCAAAAAATCGCATTGTACTAAGTTTTTTACAAAAGTAAATATTAAATTTGGTTAAACTAAAATTCAATTGAAATTATGAATGATGCACACTTGCATATGGTTGTAAACCATTTTCCAATTATTGGCTTATTTTTTGGCCTAACTATTTTACTTTATGGTATTATTAAAAAGAATCCTTTAGTATTAAATATTGCTTATGTAATCTTTGTTTTTTCAATGATTATGGGCAAAATTTCTATGATGACAGGCGATAAAGCAGAAGATATTGTCGAAAATTCAGGGATTTCCCACGATTTGATACACGAGCATGAAGAACTTGCTGAAGGTTTTATGAAAGTAATTTATCTATTAGGTTTAGCGTCTATTTTAGGATTAGTTGCTAATAAGAGAAGGCATCCAAAAGCTTTATTGGTATCGTATTTAGTTCTTGTTTTAGGAATTGTTGGGATAGTTTTAGCATCACCTGTGGGGAATTCGGGTGGTGAAATTAGACATACTGAAATTCGTAAAGACGCAATTAATACAAGCAATCCAATAGAAAATAACCAATCTGAAAAAGAAGAAGATTAATTTATGAGTAATGTAAATATTGATAATTATTTAGACTCTCACTACATACATAGAAGTAACTGGTTGCGAGCAGCGGTTTTAGGTGCAAATGATGGTATTTTATCTATTTCTAGTATTGCTATTGGTGTTGCTGCGGCTAGTGATACTCGTGAGGCAATTGTTTTAGCAACGCTTGCGGGATTAGTAGCGGGAGCATTATCTATGGCAGCAGGAGAGTATGTTTCTGTAAGTTCCCAAACAGATGTGGAAAAATCTGACATAGAAAGAGAGAAACGTGAGCTAGAAGAAATGCCTGAAGAAGAATTGCAAATTCTAGCTCAAATTTACGAAAAAAGAGGCTTAAAGAAAGAAACCGCGATGCAAGTAGCCCTAGAATTAACAGAATATGATGCATTAGGTGCACACGTTCGTGATGAATTAGGATTAAACGAAATTTCTCAAGCAAATCCTCTTCAAGCAGCTTTAGCATCAGGTGCTTCATTTGTTTTTGGAGGTGCTTTACCGTTTCTGGTGACATTATTTTTTCCTATAAAAAATATGGAGTATTATTTGTATGGATTAGCAATTTTGTTTCTTGCAAATTTAGGAGCGGTAGCCGCAAAAGCAGGAGGAGCAGGAATAATGAAAGCTGTTGTTCGAATTACTTTTTGGGGTACTATTGCGATGGGATTAACTGCTTTAGTAGGACATCTTTTCGGGGTGAAAATTCAATAAAATTCAAAATATTCTTGCTTATTTCTTATTTTTTCATCATTGTTATTGTGTTTTGTTTATAAAAACAAATAAAATATTATATTTTTACACCAAAATCAACAAAATAAATAAGAAAATGAAAAAATCAATTTTTTATGTTTTTTACTTTTTTATTTTTTGCAGTGTGTCAGTTACGATTGCTCAAAATAAAGAAGATAAAGAACCGATTTGGATTTCTATGATGAATAATCCAAATACAAACTATTTTACTGCTGTCAGTGAATTTAACAATTATTGGAAAGACAAAGAAAGACCCAATGAAGAAGAAGTTATATTTAATGACAAAAAAGTAAAAAAGAAAAAAGCAGTAAAGTATGCTTTTGAATACAAAAAATTCTTACAATGGCAAAAAAAAGTATTTCCTTTTGTTAAGAACGATGGAACTATAGCTTCTCCGACAGAAAAAATAAATATGTGGGAAGAAGAAAAAAGAAATCGCCAATTAAATAAATAAGGGAATATGAAAAAAAATAGTTTTATAGCAGTTTGTATTGTCTTGTTATTTTTTGTCCAATATATTGAAGCTCAAAATCTAAATGGAAATTGGACCATAAAAGGACCTATTGCATTTCCAACTAATATTTCTGGTCAAATTCATGGAATAGGGAGAGTATCTCAAATTAAATTTCATGCAACAAATGCTCAAAAAATTTATGCAGTAAGCGCTTCAGGAGGTTTATGGATTACTAATGATGGTGCTTTAACTTGGAATAAATCAAATACAGACGGACAGATACCTCAAGGATCTTGTTCTTCAGTTGCAATAGATTATTCTAACGACAATATCATTTATTTATGTTCAGGTGATGCGAATTATTATTCTACAGATTATGGTATCTACAAAAGTATTGATGGTGGTCAAACTTGGGCTGCTTCAAATACTGGAATAGGCAATGCTATGGCGGTAGAAATTTTGATTTCACCTAATAATCATAATACTATTCTTGCTGCCACAAATAACGGAATTTGGAAAAGTACAGACGCTGGTGCATCTTGGTCTCTAAAAGCAAATGGATCATTTAGAGATATGGTTTATAAACCAGGTTCAAATACTATCGTTTATGCTATTACAGATAATCAATTTTTAAAAAGCACAAACGATGGAGATTCATGGACTGCTATTGCTTCAGTTAATCCCGTTGCTGGTAATGGTGGAAGAATAGCTGTATCCGCAGCAAATTCTTCTATAGTTTATGCAGGGTTTGTGGGTAGCAATAATGCTGATCAAGGTGGTATCATATATCAATCTACAGATAGTGGGACAACTTTTATATTGAAAAAAGGTGATGTAAATCCAAATCTAAATGGTTATACTCCAACTGAAACCGGTCAAGGAGCGTATAATTGGGGAATGTTTGCTGATAGAAATGATGCTAATACACTTTATGTTTGTGGTCATGTAGTTTGGAAAAGTACTAACAGTGGCGTAAGTTGGTCACAACTTACAAATTGGTGGGAAAATTGCCATACAGATATGCATCAAATTATTTCATCTCCTTTTGATAACACTAAATTATACAATATTAATGATGGTGGAATTTTCTTAAGTACAGATGGTGGAAATGTTTGGAATCCTAAATCTGACGGAATAAGCGCAACTGAAGTTTATCGTATGGGACAAAGCAAATTGTCAAGAAACATTGTAACTATTGGTACTCAAGATAATGGCGAAATCTATTTGAATAATAATACTTGGTATTGTAACAGAGGAGGCGACTGGGGGTCTAAAGCTACTTTTGATTATGCGAATGCAAATATTGTATATTATTATGAAAATGCTAAAAAAAGAAACTTAGTAACAAATAGTAGTGAATCTAGTTTTGGTCTTTTGAGTTCAAGTAATAATGATAATTATGTTTTTTCAACAAGCAATACTAGTTTAGGATTTGTTAGTCAAGGGACAACACTTAAAAAAACTACTAATTTATTAGGACTTTCGCCCACTTGGACAACTGTTAAAACTTTTAGTTCAAATATTAAAAACTTTACAATTTCACCAACAAATAATAATGAAATATATGTAGTTCTAACAAATAATCAGGTTCATTATTCTTCAGATGGTATAAATTTTTCACAAATTTCGACAACACCTTCATCGGCCGCGAATTTTTGTAATATAGTTGTAAATAAAAATAATACAAATATTGTGTATTTAACTTGTGCTAATGTAGCCTATCGTTCTTCTAATAAAGGAGTTACTTGGACAAATATTTCTGGAGGACTAACTACTTCAAATATTATAAGTTTAATTCATGATCCGTATAGCACAGACGAAAGTTTTTACTTAGCTACACCATTTGGAGTATATTATAGAAATTCTTCAATGACTAATTGGCAAAGTTTTTCGAATAATCTTCCAATGATTGCTCAAATTACAGATTTATTTGGATATTTTGATGGTACTACAAATAGTGTTGTAAGAGTTTCGTTTTATGGAAGAGGGGTGTGGGAAAGTAATTTGTATTCATCAGCATTAGCAAATGAAAATTTTACTTTGGTTAAAGGAGATGTGAAAGTTTATCCTAATCCAAGTACTGATATTATCACTATAGATGTTACTATTCCTGAGTTAATAAATACTAAAGCACAGTTAGTAGATATAAATGGAAAACTTATTAAAGAAATAGATATTTCAGAACCTACATTATTAGTAAATTTTGCTAATATGGCAAAAGGTACATATTTATTAAAGTTTAAAGATAATACAGTTAAGAAGATTGTTTTAAATTAAACAAATTGTGATTTAAAAGTTAAGTTGAAAAAAATATTTGCATATCTCAATTTATTTATTTTAAATTTGCAGCATAATAAAAAAATATGTTTTTAAATCAATTACATCATCATCATCATTTGTCCCACGCTCAAGCGAGGTAGTGATGATGTTGTTATAAATCATATAAACTATAAACCCGTTTGAGTATATCAAACGGGTTTTTTCTTTGTAAGAACTTAGATTTACTCCTTGATATACTCATAAAACTAAAACACAATGAGTATTTTAAAAATCGCAATTCAAAAATCAGGAAGACTTTACGAAGATAGTCTTCAAATTTTAAAAGATTCTGGAATTTCTATCAATAATGGAAATGACGAATTAAAAATCGTAGCTTCAAATTTTCCTTTAGAAGTATATTTTTTACGAAATTCTGATATTCCTCAATACTTGATTGATGGGGTAGTAGATATCGCAATAGTAGGTGATAATCTTTTAGTAGAAAAAAGGTGATGTAAATCCAAATCTAAATGGTTATACTCCAACTGAAACCGGTCAAGGAGCGTATAATTGGGGAATGTTTGCTGATAGAAATGATGCTAATACACTTTATGTTTGTGGTCATGTAGTTTGGAAAAGTACTAACAGTGGCGTAAGTTGGTCACAACTTACAAATTGGTGGGAAAATTGCCATACAGATATGCATCAAATTATTTCATCTCCTTTTGATAACACTAAATTATACAATATTAATGATGGTGGAATTTTCTTAAGTACAGATGGTGGAAATGTTTGGAATCCTAAATCTGACGGAATAAGCGCAACTGAAGTTTATCGTATGGGACAAAGCAAATTGTCAAGAAACATTGTAACTATTGGTACTCAAGATAATGGCGAAATCTATTTGAATAATAATACTTGGTATTGTAACAGAGGAGGCGACTGGGGGTCTAAAGCTACTTTTGATTATGCGAATGCAAATATTGTATATTATTATGAAAATGCTAAAAAAAGAAACTTAGTAACAAATAGTAGTGAATCTAGTTTTGGTCTTTTGAGTTCAAGTAATAATGATAATTATGTTTTTTCAACAAGCAATACTAGTTTAGGATTTGTTAGTCA
This sequence comes from Limnohabitans sp., assembly GCA_030053945.1. Classification (GTDB taxonomy): domain Bacteria; phylum Bacteroidota; class Bacteroidia; order Flavobacteriales; family Flavobacteriaceae; genus Flavobacterium. The sequence continues at coordinate 35,057 of JASGCW010000009.1, read as the reverse complement.
AGGGACAACACTTAAAAAAACTACTAATTTATTAGGACTTTCGCCCACTTGGACAACTGTTAAAACTTTTAGTTCAAATATTAAAAACTTTACAATTTCACCAACAAATAATAATGAAATATATGTAGTTCTAACAAATAATCAGGTTCATTATTCTTCAGATGGTATAAATTTTTCACAAATTTCGACAACACCTTCATCGGCCGCGAATTTTTGTAATATAGTTGTAAATAAAAATAATACAAATATTGTGTATTTAACTTGTGCTAATGTAGCCTATCGTTCTTCTAATAAAGGAGTTACTTGGACAAATATTTCTGGAGGACTAACTACTTCAAATATTATAAGTTTAATTCATGATCCGTATAGCACAGACGAAAGTTTTTACTTAGCTACACCATTTGGAGTATATTATAGAAATTCTTCAATGACTAATTGGCAAAGTTTTTCGAATAATCTTCCAATGATTGCTCAAATTACAGATTTATTTGGATATTTTGATGGTACTACAAATAGTGTTGTAAGAGTTTCGTTTTATGGAAGAGGGGTGTGGGAAAGTAATTTGTATTCATCAGCATTAGCAAATGAAAATTTTACTTTGGTTAAAGGAGATGTGAAAGTTTATCCTAATCCAAGTACTGATATTATCACTATAGATGTTACTATTCCTGAGTTAATAAATACTAAAGCACAGTTAGTAGATATAAATGGAAAACTTATTAAAGAAATAGATATTTCAGAACCTACATTATTAGTAAATTTTGCTAATATGGCAAAAGGTACATATTTATTAAAGTTTAAAGATAATACAGTTAAGAAGATTGTTTTAAATTAAACAAATTGTGATTTAAAAGTTAAGTTGAAAAAAATATTTGCATATCTCAATTTATTTATTTTAAATTTGCAGCATAATAAAAAAATATGTTTTTAAATCAATTACATCATCATCATCATTTGTCCCACGCTCAAGCGAGGTAGTGATGATGTTGTTATAAATCATATAAACTATAAACCCGTTTGAGTATATCAAACGGGTTTTTTCTTTGTAAGAACTTAGATTTACTCCTTGATATACTCATAAAACTAAAACACAATGAGTATTTTAAAAATCGCAATTCAAAAATCAGGAAGACTTTACGAAGATAGTCTTCAAATTTTAAAAGATTCTGGAATTTCTATCAATAATGGAAATGACGAATTAAAAATCGTAGCTTCAAATTTTCCTTTAGAAGTATATTTTTTACGAAATTCTGATATTCCTCAATACTTGATTGATGGGGTAGTAGATATCGCAATAGTAGGTGATAATCTTTTAGTAGAAAAAGGGAAAAATATCAGTGTTGTAGAGAAACTTGGTTTTTCAAAATGCAAAGTTTCTGTGGCAGTACCTAAAAATTACGAATTCACTTCTTTAAAAGATTTAGATGGATTGAAAATTGCAACATCTTACCCAAATACAGTTCTAAATTACTTCAATTCAAAAGGTGTTAATGTTGATATACACCAAATTTCAGGGTCGGTCGAGATAGCTCCTAATATTGGGCTTTCAGATGCTATTGTAGATATTGTTTCTAGTGGAAGTACTCTTTTCAAAAATAACTTGAAAGAAGTGGAAGTAATTCTAAAAAGCGAAGCAGTACTTGCTGTGTCCCCTTTAATTCAAGAAGATTCTAAAAAACTTTTGGATAAATTATTATTCAGAATTCAATCTGTATTAAGAGCCAGAAAATCAAAATATATTTTGATGAATGTTCCTAATGCTAAAATAAAAGAAGTAAGTTCAATTTTACCTGTTTTAAAAAGTCCAACAATTATGCCTCTTGCAGAAGAAGGATGGAGTAGCTTACATTCTGTTATTGATGAAGAAAAATTTTGGGAAGTAATAGATCAGCTAAAAGAAGCAGGTGCAGAAGGAATTCTAGTATGCCCAATAGAAAAAATGGTATTATAATAAACAAACTATATATAATGGAAATAATTAAATATTCAAAAAAATCTGATTTAGCAAAACTAACACAACGCGTTTCACAATCTTACAAATCAATTGAAGAAACAGTAAATTTAATTTTTAAAGACATTCAAGTTAATGGTGACAAAGCAATTGATAAATACACTTCAATATTTGACGGTGTAGAGCTAGATGATTTAGAGGTTACTGTAGAAGAGTTAGAAGGAGCTAAAAAAAATGTATCTAATGAATTGAAAGAAGCGATAACAATTGCTAAATCAAATATTACCTCTTTTCACCTAAAACAAAAGACACAAAGGATTGAAGTGGAGACTATGCCAGGAGTAAATTGCTGGATAGAAAAAAGACCCATAGAAAAAGTTGGTTTGTATATACCTGGCGGAACCGCTCCTTTGTTTTCAACAGTTTTAATGTTGGCTATTCCTGCAAAAATTGCTGGATGTAAAGAAATTGTACTATGTACACCGCCAGATAAAAACGGTAATGTAAATCCAGCTATTTTATACGCAGCTCAACTTTGCGGAGTTACAAAAATTTTGAAAGTTGGTGGTATTCAAGCAATAGCAGGTTTGACTTTTGGAACTGGAAGAATTCCTAAAGTTTCTAAAATCTTCGGACCAGGAAACCAATATGTAACTGCAGCTAAACAATTGAGTACACAATTTGGTGTAGCAATAGATATGCCTGCAGGTCCAAGCGAATTGTTAGTTTTTGCAGACGAATATGGTAATGCTAGTTTTATTGCTTCCGATTTATTAAGTCAGGCTGAGCACGGTGCTGATAGTCAAGTTATTCTTGCTACTACTTCAAAACCATTGTTGCAAGAGGTAGAAAAACAAATCGAAATTCAAATTGAAGACTTATCGCGTAAAGAAATAGCAAAAAAAGCAATTCAGAATTCAAAACTTATACTTTTTAAAGATTACGATGAAGCCTTAGAATTTATAAATGACTATGCTCCTGAACACTTTATAATATGCTCTAAAAAAGAAGACTTTTTTATTGAAAATGTAATCAATGCTGGTTCGGTTTTTATAGGTAATTATACCCCAGAGAGTGCTGGTGATTATGCATCAGGTACAAATCATACTTTGCCTACTAATGGCTTTGCTAAAAATTATAGTGGTGTAAGTCTTGATAGCTTTTTAAAAACAATTACTTTTCAAAAAATTACCGAAATAGGTATTTTGAATATTGGAAAAAGTATAGAAATAATGGCGGAAGCAGAAGGTTTACAAGCACATAAAAATGCTGTAACTCTTAGATTAGAACAATTGAATGATATAATTAAAATTGCTGATGATGAATATTCAAGAATTAACTAGAACAAATGTTAAGAATATGAAGCCATATTCTTCAGCACGTGATGAATTTGAGGATTTTGAAAAGGATATGGTTTTTTTAGATGCAAATGAAAATCCTTTCGATAACGGAATTAATCGTTATCCTGATCCGCTACAAAAAGATTTAAAAGCAAAAATTGCGAGTATAAAAAACATTAGCTCTGAGAATATAGTGTTAGGAAACGGAAGCGATGAAGTTTTAGACTTATTGTTTAGGGCTTTTTGTGAACCCAATGTTGATAATATAATTACGTTACCTCCAACATATGGAATGTACGAAGTATTAGCTAATTTGAATGCTATTGAAAATAGAGAAGTACTCTTAGATACTAATTTCGAACCTAATCTTGATGAAATCTTCAGTAAGATTAATGCTAATACAAAGATTATTTTCTTGTGTTCGCCTAACAATCCTACGGGTAATACTTTTTCTAAAGAAACTGTTTTGACACTTTTGCAAAATTTTAATGGGATAGTTTTACTGGATGAGGCGTATATCGATTTTTCTGAAAAAGAAAGTTGGTTACAATCTCTGAAAGATTATCCTAACTTAGTAATTTCACAGACCTTATCAAAAGCATTTGGTATGGCTGGATTACGACTTGGTATTTTATATGCTTCAAAAGAAATAGTTACTGTTTTAAATAAGATTAAACCTCCTTATAATGTAAATGTTTTGACTCAAAGTAAAGCTTCAAATGAATTAGAATTGTATTCAGAAATAAAAGACAAGACTGTTTATTTACAAAAAGAAAAGGATATTTTATCTAAAGCTTTACTTCAAATAAAATATATTGAAAAGGTTTATCCATCAGACACTAATTTTATACTGATAAAAGTAGATGATGCTTCAAAAAGATATAATCAATTATTAGCTGATGGTATTGTGGTAAGAAATAGAAGTAACCAACCATTATTAGAAAATTGCTTACGCATTACTGTAGGAACAAAAGAAGAAAACAATAAATTATTAACTGTTTTAAAATCTATTCAAAATGCCTAAAAAAGTTTTATTTATCGATCGTGATGGAACAATGATAAAGGAAGTTTCGGATTATCAAATTGACGCTTTTGATAAAATGTTTTTCTATCCTAAATGTTTGACTTATTTGGGAAAAATTGCAAAAGAATTAGATTATGAATTAGTACTTGTAACTAACCAAGATGGTCTAGGGACAGATATTTTTCCAGAAAGTACATTTTGGCCTGTTCATAATTTTATTATGAAAACTTTCGAAAACGAAGGTGTTGTTTTTGCAAATGAGTGTATTGATAAAACTTTTCCAGAAGAAAATGCGCCTACACGCAAGCCAAGAACTGGTATGTTGACCCAATATTTTACTGAGGAATATGATTTGCAAAATTCATTTGTAATAGGTGATAGAATTACAGATGTAGAATTAGCTAAAAATCTTGGTGCTAAAGCGATTTATATCAATGACGGAATAGGTGCTGGATCTAACGAAGTTGAAAATTCAGTTGAAGAATTATTAAAAGTAGTTGCTTTAGAATCTAATGACTGGCAAAAAATATATGAGTTTTTAAAACTGGAATCTCGTTCAGCCTCAATTGTTAGAAATACAAATGAAACCAAAATTGCTATAAATATAAACCTAGATGGTTCTGGTAAAAGTAATATAAATACAGGTTTAGCTTTTTTTGATCATATGTTAGACCAAATCGCTCGCCACGGACAAATGGATCTTGATATTCAGGTTCAAGGTGATTTAGAAGTAGATGAACATCATACCATTGAAGATACCGCAATTGCTCTGGGAGAAGTTTTTAACCAAGCTCTTGGAAATAAATTAGGTATAGAACGCTATGGTTTTACCTTACCAATGGACGATTGCTTAGCGCAGGTTGCAATCGATTTTGGAGGTAGAAATTGGTTGGTTTGGGAAGCTGATTTTAAACGTGAAAAAATTGGAGAAATGCCAACAGAAATGTTTTTTCATTTTTTCAAATCATTTACAGATGGCTCAAAATGCAACTTAAATATTAAAGCAGAAGGCACCAATGAACACCATAAAATCGAAGCTATTTTCAAAGCTTTTGCAAAAGCAATTAAAATGGCAGTTAAAAGAGATGCAGAAAAAATGATTTTGCCATCAACAAAAGGGATGTTATAAATTTAGTTTCAAGTTTCAAGTTAATTTCAAAAAAAATAACTTGAAACCTTAAACTTTAAACTAATAATTATGAAATCCCCATAAACAAGCAGTTTGCGTATGCAAACACCAATGATTAAAAAGGGATAACATATGTTACCTATGAAAAATAAATTTTAAACATATGAAAATTGCGATAATAGACTACGGAGCTGGTAATGTACAAAGTGTGCTTTTTGCCTTGGAACGATTAGGTTATCAAGGTATAGTAACATCAGATGCGAATGAAATTATAAATGCTTCAAAAGTTATTTTCCCAGGTGTTGGTGAAGCAAGTAGCGCAATGATTATGCTACGTGAACAAGGTTTAGATAAAGTAATACTTCAACTAAAACAACCTGTATTAGGGATATGTTTAGGCATGCAATTATTATGCAAAACAACCGAGGAAGGAAATGCAAAAGGGCTTGGAATTTTTGATATAGCTATTAAAAAATTTTCGCCTGTGGTTAAAGTACCGCAGATGGGTTGGAATACTATTTATGATTTGAAATCTCCATTGTTTAATGGAATTTCAGAAAATGAATATATGTATTTGGTTCATAGCTATTATGCTCCATTAAATCCATATACCATTGCTTCAACAAATTATGAAATGGAATATGCCACCGCTATTCAAAAAGATAATTTTTACGGAGTACAGTTCCACCCAGAAAAAAGTGGGAATATAGGTAGTAAAATTTTGAGTAATTTTATAGCCTTATAAATCATCTTAAATAAAATCTTATCAATGCGAGTAAAAATCATCAAAATACTTCCTTATTTTTTAGTAGCGGTTTCATTAATTTCTTGCCAAACAAAAGGGCAAACGACCACAGCAAATAAAAATAGTGTTCAAACTGCTAAAGAAGTTGAAGTAAGAACCGATACCATTTTTAAAGAATTAAAATTGGTTCAAAGAATTCAGTCTATTGATTCTATAAAATTAGATAGTTTGGATGTGTATGATAAATACATTGCATCACCTAAATCGGCAATATATTCTTGGGATGGATCAAAAATTTATGTAAATTCATTAGAAGGCTATCAAACAGTAGTTTACGATTCAAAAACTTTAAAACGTATTAAAGCAATTTCACACATTTTTAATGAAAAAAATAATTCTCTTTTTAAAGATAATGAGACTATAGCTTTTGATTATACGTATAAACAAGAAAAAGAAAACTATAATTATTTTATGGGTAAACCTGTTGAAAGTGCCTTATCTCACAATGGAAAATACTTATGGGTTACTTATTATAGAAGAGATTTTGATGAAAATGCAGTTTCTCCATCGGCTGTAGCAATTATTGATACAAGTAAAGATGAAATCATACGAGTTATGCCTAGTGGACCACTTCCAAAAATGATTGCTTGTTCGCCAGATAATAAATATATCGCAGTAACACATTGGGGTGATAATACAGTTGGAATCATAGATATTTCATCAGATAATGTTCAAGATTTTAAATACATAAAACACATCATTATAGATTCTAGATTGCCAATGGATTATAGCAATGGACAAAAAGTGGATAGAGATAATGAATGTGGAAATTGTTTGAGAGGTACTGTATTTACGCCAAATAGTGATTATTTATTAGTTTCAAAAATGGGAGGCAATGGTATTGCAGTAATAGAAACGACTAACTTTAATTATATTGGAACAATTAAAGGAAGTAAACTAAACTTAAGACATATTATCATCAATAATAATAATGTTTTAGTAAGTTCAAATAAATTTGGATTTGTACAAAAATCACCCCTAGGAGAACTCTTAAAATTACCTTTTAAAAATACTTCTACACAAGTAGAATTTTCAAAATGGAAAACTGCTTATGTAGGAATCGGAGCAAGAACTATAGATGCAACTCCTGATGGGAAATACATTTTTGCTTGTGTAAATAATGAAAGCAAATTAGCGGTTATAGATGGTAGAACTTTTGAAGTGATTAAAACATATCCTATATCTAAATTCCCTGTAGGAATGGCTATTTCATCAGATGGAAGACAATTAGTAATAACCTCACAAGGAAAAAGCAGTGTCGAAAAAAGTGGTAATGCCGTAAGCGTTTTCGAAATTGATTATAGAAATGCAACTGCTGAGGAAATTAAATTAAAAAAATAATGAGAATAATACCCGCAATAGATATTATAGACGGAAAATGCGTAAGACTCTCAAAAGGAGATTATGATACCAAAAAAATATACAATGAAAATCCACTTGAAGTAGCCAAAGAATTTCAAGATCACGGAATTGAGTATTTGCATTTAGTCGATTTAGATGGTGCAAAATCAAGTCGGATAATTAATCATAAAGTATTAGAACAAATAGCTACAAAAACAAACTTAAAAATTGATTTTGGAGGTGGATTAAAATCGGATGAAGATTTAAAAATTGCTTTCGAATGTGGTGCGACCCAAATTACTGGAGGTAGCATCGCAGTTAAAAATCCTGAATTATTTGAACAATGGATTCAGAATTATGGAGCTGATAAAATCATTTTAGGAGCCGATGCAAATAATGGAAAAATTGCTATTTCGGGTTGGTTAGAAGAAAGCAAAGAGGAAGTAATTCCTTTCATTCAAAACTATCAATCAAAAAGCATTGAATATGTAATTTGTACAGATATTTCTAAAGATGGTATGCTTCAAGGACCAAGTTTTGAATTATACCAACAAATTATATCACAATGTAAAAATGTCAAATTAATTGCTTCCGGAGGTATTTCAGGTTTTGAAGAATTACCAAAGCTCGCTCAACTGGGTTGCGAAGGAGTTATCATAGGTAAAGCCATCTATGAAAGTAGAATTACTTTAAAACAACTTGAGAATTATATTAAATAAAAAGGTGAAAAATAATTAATGAAAAGTCATACAAGGCTTATCACTATTCACTTTTTACTAATCACTAAAAAAGAAAAATGCTTACCAAAAGAATAATTCCCTGTTTAGATATAAAAAACGGAAGAACCGTAAAAGGAGTCAATTTCGTTGGTTTACGTGACGCTGGTGATCCTGTAGAACTAGCAAAAAAATATGCTGATACTGGAGCTGATGAATTGGTTTTTCTAGATATTTCAGCAACTGAAGATAGAAGAAAAACATTGATTCCATTAGTTCGTGATGTAGCACAGGCTATCAACATTCCTTTTACTGTAGGAGGTGGTATTTCATCAGTTGAAGATGTAGAAGTGCTGCTACGCAATGGAGCAGACAAAATTTCCATTAATTCTTCCGCTGTAAAAAATCCTGATTTGATCAATGAACTTTCGGCTAAATTTGGCAGCCAATGCATAGTTGTGGCTATTGATGCAAAACAAATTAACGATGAATGGATGGTGCATTTAGTAGGAGGGAAGCAAGCTACAGAAATTAATCTATTTGATTGGGCAAAAGAAGCTGAAAGGAGAGGAGCTGGCGAAATACTTTTTACCTCTATGAACAACGACGGTACAAAAGATGGTTTTGCTAATGAAGCATTAGCTAAATTATCAACGCTAGTTAATATTCCTATAATAGCTTCGGGTGGAGCAGGAACAATGGAACATTTTTTAGACGGATTTGAAAAAGGTAAAGCCGATGCTTGTTTAGCTGCAAGTGTATTTCATTTTGATGAAATTGGAATTCCAGATTTAAAAAATTATTTGCAATTAAAGAATGTAAGAATTAGAATATAAATTTTAAAATATCTTAGTGAAACTCTGTGTCTAACTTTGTGGAACTTTGTGTAACAAAACACTATGAAACTCGATTTTACAAAATATACAAACGGACTAATTCCTGCAATTATTCAGGATAATGAGACAAAAAATGTTTTAATGCTGGGTTATATGAATCAAGAGGCATTAGACAAAACATTAGAAACGCAAAAAGTAACTTTCTTTTCCCGATCTAAAAATAGATTATGGACAAAAGGAGAGGAGAGTGGTAATTTCCTTGAATTAGTATCTATTCAAAATGATTGTGATGAAGATACTTTACTGGTAAAAGTAAATCCTGTTGGTCCTACGTGTCATACTGGCTCAGATACTTGTTGGCAGGATAAAAATGCAGTTAATTTTGGGTTTCTTAGTAAATTAGAAGATACTATACAAGACAGAAAAAATAACGCAACAAGTCAAAGAAGTTATGTGGCATCTTTATTTGAAAAAGGAATAAATAAAATTGCTCAAAAAGTAGGAGAGGAAGCGGTAGAAGTTGTCATTGAGGCAAAAGACCAAAATGATGAACTATTTCTCAATGAATCTGCCGATTTACTTTTTCATTATTTAATTCTTTTACAAGCAAAAGGTTATAAACTTAATGATATTGTTGATGTTTTAAAATCGCGTCATTGATTTATTATCATTAAAACGTTGTCTTTCAGTCTTTCAATTAATAAATTCATCATTCTTTTATTAAGGTTTGATGAATTTTTTATGTATTCGATATATTCTTCAACAGTAAAAAGGCCAATTACCATCCCTTTTAAAGAATTTCTAAATTTTATATCTTTTTGTATAACATTTTCAATATATGCCAATTTCTTTTCGGGGGTTAATGAAAAAAATACATTTTTTTGTTTAACCGCATAATTGATAAATACTTGTACAAATAAATCATTTTGAAGTTTTAGAATAGGTCGTAAAGTAATATTCTGAAAAGCTTCTTCTGAGGAAGACTGCGCATTAACATTTCCTAAGGTTTCTCCTCTTAAATTTAAGAGTTTTTCATCTCGCGTTTCCATTTTTTTGTTTTTATTAAATTTAAGAAAAATCTTAATACCAATAAGAATTTACTCTCAAAAGTTATTAGTAAATTTGTGTTGAAAAAATAAAAAATGTACACTTCAAAAATATTTGTTACGGTAGATGTTGTTTTATACAAAAACAACCAAATTTTATTAATAAAAAGGCGTAATGAACCTTTTAGGGACTGTTGGGCATTACCAGGAGGTTTTGTAGATGAAAATGAAGATTTAGAAGATGCAGCTCGACGTGAATTATTTGAAGAAACTACAGTAAAAGTAAATTCTTTAGAACAAATTGGCGCTTTTGGAAAACCGTTTAGAGACCCAAGACACCATTCAATATCTATTGCTTTTTTTGGAAGAGTTCCTGAGGAAACAATCGCTATAGCTGCTGATGATCCAAAAGAAGCAGAGTGGTTTTCAATAGACGATTTACCAGAATTAGCATTTGATCACAAAGAAATAATCGAAAAAGCAATTTTAAAGTTTCCAACTCTTAAACATTTAAACTCTTAAACATTTTAAAATTTATGAGATTTCATACTAGAAAATGGGTAAAACCCGAAGATTTAAATCCCAATCATTCTCTTTTTGGAGGACGATTATTAGCTTGGATAGATGAAGAAGCAGCTTTGTATTCTATTGTTCAATTAGAAAACCCAAGGGTAGTTACAAAACATATGTCGGAAATAAATTTTGTGAGTTCGGCAAAACAAGGAGATATTGTAGAGATTGGATTAGATGTAGTAAAATTTGGAAATTCATCCTTGGTCCTAAAATGTGAAGTACGCAATATGATGACTCGTGAAACTATTATTACTATTGATACCATTACTATGGTAAGTCTTGGCGAAGACGGAAAACCTAAATCACACGGTAAAACCCAAGTAGAGTTTGTAAAAGATAGAATTAAAGAATAGCTTTAGTAATAAATATAAAGTAAGATAGTTTTATTAGAATTGTCTATTATTTTTTCAAGTTTTTGAAAGAATATTTCATTTACCATAGGACAGCCCCAGCTTAAACAGATTGGGTCAAACTGTTCTTTTTCAGGAACATCTTCATACTTATGAAGCACTATGAACCTAATTATTGCATTTGAATTTGTTTTATCTAATCCTTTTAATCGGTAAGCTTTACCAAAATCACCATTATAACTATTTTTAATTTCATACTTACCTAATGAAGTGCAAAGCGAATTGTTTTCGTTGCTAAAATATAATTCTCCTTTGTTATTTCTGCCTTTTTCCGAACCAGATCCGTGAGCTACTAAACCTTTGTCTATAATTTTATCTTCTTTAAGATCATAAATAAAAAAACGGTTTTTGTTAGATGCAATTTTCATATCAACGAGAAAAACTATTTCGTCGTTGTAATCTTTTTTTGATTTCACGAAGTTTTTGATGTTGTTAGCTTCAATAGATAATCTATTGTCAAAATCTAGTGATTTTTTATTATTAATTGGAGTTTTCTCCGTTATGTTTTTAAATTTATTCCAATTTGAAAACAGAAATAATAAACTAAATAACAACACAAATAAACTGAAATACTGAATAATCTTCTTCATAAAACTTTTTTGGCTCTTAATTGGTCATATCAAATGGCATAGCTTCATAGCTGTTTTTAAGAAAACCTTTTCTTCTATGAAAATTTCAAACAAACTAGCTATATAGTTAAAACTAACGTCTTGTTTTAAAAATTATTGTAAGTTATGGTTATTAAAATTTATGAATAGAAAATTAAGCCTCGCTTAAAGAATTTTTACTCGATGGCATTTCAAAAATTTCTAAATCAAAATAAACAACAGAGGCTAAAATATGGTCAAAAATGTCACTCATTATGTATTCATAATTTTCAAAACGTTTATCACTAGAAAATACATATACCTCTAGCGGAATACCTTGTGCTGTGGGTTGCAACTGACGGCATAATAAAATCATATCCTTATTTAAACCTGGATAATTTTCTAAATATTTGGTTAAATACTTTCTGAAGAGCCCAAAATTTGTCAAATTTCTTCCATTCAACGACAATGATTTATCAACTTTATGCAACTCGTTATGCCTTTTTATATCGATTTGTTTTTTATCTATGTAACTATTTAGCAATTGAATACGTTTAAAATCTTCAAGTTCTTCTTCACGTACAAAACGAATAGAACTTGCTTTTACTAAAATGTGGCGTTTAATTCGTCTCCCATCAGAATTTATCATCCCACGCCAGTTTCTAAAACTATCAGAAATTAGACTATAAGTGGGAATGGTAGTAGTTGTATTGTCAAAGTTTCTAACTTTTACCGTTGCTAAATTAATTTCAATCACATCACCATCTGCTCCAAATTTATCCATAGTAATCCAATCACCAATTCGAATCATATCGTTTACAGAAACTTGTACAGATGCCACAAAACCTAGTATTGTATCTCTAAAAATTAAAATTATAATAGCTGAAACAGCTCCTAATGTTTTAACTAAAGTATCTGTTCCTACGTCAAAAATTTTAGCGACTATAACAGTTACTCCTAAAATCCAAAGTAATATCATAATTACTTGAACATAGCTATTTATAGGTTTGTCGCTATATTCAGGCTTTACAATTAGATGATCACGAATGGCTTTGAGTATAGAATTTGTTATCCAAAGAGTTAATAATGTAATATAAACTGCAACTAAACGTCCAAAAATAGTTTCCCAAGAAGTAAAATCTTTTAAAATTATTGGAACTGTTTTGTATATGTAAATAAGAGGAATAAGATGAGACATATACTTAGCCGTTTCGTTTGAAACCAACAAATCATCAAATTTTGTCTTGGTTCTCTTAGCAACAATTGCCATTGAAGTCACTAAAATAAAGCGGCAAACAAGATAAATTAAATAAGCAATGCAGCCTAATATAGCTATATTTATAGCTAAACTTATATATGATGCTATTGTATCATTAAAATTTATTTTTTTTAATAATTTATAACTCCAACCGAATATTTTTTCAGTTTTATCAAGCATCTCTTAAATATTTTTTTTCAATATAAAATGTTCCAAAAGGAATTAGTGAAGCACCAAGTATAATGGCTAAAGTTTTAAAATCCCATTTTTGAGGTTTCATAAGTAACATTGCTAAAATAATATACCCTATAAATAAAACTCCGTGTGACATACCTACAGGGAATAAGATTTGTTTGTAAAGTAAAATAGATATTTTTTTAACAATCAACATATTAAGTAAAATAACAATATATGAAATACCCTCTAGGATTGCAACTCTTTTAAATGTTTTTAGCATAATTACTTATTTTATTTTTTAAATTATTTTTTACTTCATTAAACCATTCGTTTTTTATAATACTCAAAACAATTGCATCAATTCTTTCTCCATTGGCATTCATTGCAAAATTTCTTAAAACGCCTTCTTCTTTGCACCCAATACTTTTCATCGCATTTATACTTCTTGCATTCAAATTATTTGCTCTAAATCCAACACGTTCAACACCTAAATTTTGAAAGGCATATTCTAATAGTAAGTATTTACAGTTTTTATTGAGTCCTGTCCCTTGATATTGCTTTCCATACCAAGTAAAGCCAATTTCAAGTGTCTTATTAAATGTATTAATTGCATAATATCTTGTACTCCCTACTATTTTATTTGTTTTTTTATCTAAAACTACAAATGGATAGTCTATGCCTTTTGATTTATTTTCAAGAGCAGCTGTTATATATTTTTTTAAATTTTCAGTTCCATCTGCGCCTAATGCATTAAAAAGCCAAATTTCAGGTTCATTTTCAGAATAGACTAACAATTCTTCAAAATCAGACTCTTTTAAAGGTCTTAAAAGCACTAAATCATTTTCTAAAAATATATCGGATTCTAGATTCATCACAAACTAATTGAAATTTATGCAAAGTAAGTAAAACTTTACGTTTTAGAAGTGTGATAAATGCTTCAAAAAAGTTAAAAAATATTTAAAAGTTATTTTTTATTGGAAAAATAGTGTTTAACTGTTTTTTAAATGTAATTTTGCAAAAATTCAAAAACAAGCTATGATTAAGACTGATTGTGAAATAGAATTACACGAGCGAAAAACGCTTTATGATTATCAGTCACGCGATATTAACGCCATTTTTGACAGAATGGATAATACTCCCCATAATTATCACTTGTTATACCAATTGCCAACAGGAGGGGGGAAGACTGTAATTTTTTCTGAAATTGTTAGACGCTACCTTGAAAATCACAATAAAAAAGTAGTTGTTCTTACTCACAGAATAGAACTTTGTAAACAAACTTCAAAAATGTTAGATTCTTTTGAGGTTAAAAATAAAATCATTAATTCAAAAGTTAAAGAATTACCAGATCAAAACGAATATTCTTGTTTTGTAGCTATGGTCGAAACGCTTAAAAATCGTTTGAATGATGAAAAGTTGCAAATTGAAAATGTTGGTTTAGTAATTATTGATGAGGCGCATTACAATTCTTTTAGAAAACTTTTAAGTTCTTTTAAAAATTCATTTATTTTAGGAGTTACAGCAACACCTTTGAGTTCAAATATCAATTTACCAATGTATGAAAATTACAAAGAATTGATTGTAGGTGATCCAATTAATAAATTAATACAAAATGGATTTTTAGCTAAAGCAACTACTTATAGTTATGACGTTAGTTTGTCTAGTCTTAAGGTAGGAATAACCGGTGATTATACAGTGAAATCATCTGAAGAATTGTATTCCCAATTAGATATGCAGAGTAAACTTTTGCACGCATATGAAGAGAAAGCAAAAGGTAAAAAGACTTTGATTTTTAACAATGGTATCAATACATCTTTATATGTTCATGATACTTTTAAAAAAGCTGGAATTGCGGTCAGACATCTTGATAATACTACTAATGCTGAAGAGCGAAAAGCTATTTTAAAATGGTTTAAACATACACCTGATGCTGTATTAACTTCTGTAGGAATCTTAACAACAGGTTTCGACGAGCCTACAGTAGAATGTATTATCATAAATAGAGCAACTAAATCTTTGACATTATATTTTCAAATGATTGGTCGTGGATCTAGAAGATTGCCTAATAAAACAGATTTTTCTATTATTGATTTAGGAAATAATGCTGCACGGTTCGGATTATGGAATGATCCTATAGATTGGCAACATATTTTTAAATCTCCTGAGTATTATCTGGAAAATTTACGTTCGGATGCTGATATAGAAATAAATTTTAGATATGAAATGTCTAGCGAAGTTCGTGAATTATTTAAAAATTCAACAACTTTAGATTTTGATATTGAAGAAGAATTTAAACAAGTTTTGAGCAAAAATTTACGTCCAAAAGTCGTTATAGATAAATCTATTGATCAACATGCCGAAATGTGTGTAGATAATTCTGAAAGTTTAAACGAAGCAAAAAATCTAGCCAAACATTTGTCAGAAGATATTGAATATCGTGTAAAAATATTTACAAGATGTTTAGCTAATTCTACAAAGAATTACAGAGAATGGTTAATTGACGATTATAAAACAAGACTTCAACTAGCTGTAGGTAAATTATTTAGAGAACGACTTTTTGCAGAGGATTAAAAATTGAAATATATTTGAACTATAATTTATATTATGTAAAATAGAATTTTTTAAAATATACTTCTATCTTCTAAAAAATGTTGCTAATTTTACTAAATAAGTAAACACATAAAAAACAATGAAAAATTCTATTATTGAAAATGTTGCTAATTTTCTGAAAGATTTTAAACCATTTAGTTTTTTGAATTTTGAAGATTTAAAAGAGATTTCAAATTCTATCAGAGTTCTTCACTTGGATAAAAACCAAAAATTATTTCAAATAAATGATGAATTACACGATTGCTTTTATGTGGTGAATTCTGGTGTTGTTCATTTAACTGTAGTTTCAGATGCTGAGGAAACACTTTTGAATAAATGTTATTCTGGGGATATTTTTGGGCTTCGTCCTTTTTTTGCTAAGAATAATTATCAAATGACTGCAAAAGCTAATGATGATGTCATTCTTTATGCTGTTCCTATTGAAAAAGTAAAACCATTTGTAGCTCAAAATGCAAAAATTTTGAACTTTTTATTAGAAAGTTTTGCTAGTAATTCTAATAATCCATCAGATAAAGACAAAAACAAATTAATTACAGATACTGGACAATTTTCTGAATTTCAAAATGATTTCTCATTTATTCAGACTTTAAACTATAATAAAAAACCTCTTGTTGTAGAACACGATCAAACTATAAGAGAAGTTGCAATATTAATGACTGACAATCTTTTAGATAATGCTTTTGTAAAAGAAAATGGCAAATTAGTTGGTATTGTCACAGATGCAGATTTTAGATTAAAAGTAGCTACAGGAAAGCAAGCTATACAGTCTCATATAGATAAAATAATGACTTATCCAGTAATAACAGTAACCGAAAATGTGTCATTAACAGAAGCACAATTGGTTATGTTATCCCATAAAGTACATCATCTTTGTGTAACTGTTGATGGAACTCCAAATACTGAAGTTAAAGGAGTAATTACTCAAACCGATTTAGTGCAAGCTCAGGCTAGCTCACCTGGAGTTTTATTGAAAGAAATAAAACGTGCAATGAATGCAGTCGAATTAAGAGCTGTATATAACTCACTAGCTTCTATAATTCAGCAGGCATTAACTAAAAACATTCCATTACAACATTTATTCAATGTTTCAGGAGAAGTTACACTGGCTATTATTCGCCGTGCTATAGAATTGAGTATTTTAGAGTTAGGCTCCCCTCCTGTCCCATTTGCTTTTTTAAGTATTGGAAGTCAAGGACGAAAAGAGCAACTTTTACTTACTGATCACGATAATATATTGGTGTATGCAGATGTGGATATTCAGCAAGTGAGAGATGTGAAATTTTACTTTAGTCAGTTAGCCAATAAAACTTCAGATATTTTAGAAAAAATTGGTTATTCACACTGCATATATGGTGATTCAATAACAAATGAAAAATGGTGTAAATCATTAAATGAATGGGTGAAACAATATGAAAATTGGATAAACACTCCTGGAGAATCTACAAATGATCACTGTTCTATCTTTTTTGATTATGAATTTGTTTTTGGAGATCCTAATATGGAAGTGACTATCACAGATGCTATTTTCAAAATTCAAAGTAAAACATTGTTTTTAGATTATTTAGGTAACGATGCGCTCAAAAAACCAGCACCATTAAACTTCTTTAAGAAATTTAATGAAGAAGAAAGTGGTATTCATAAAGGAAAATTGAATGTAAAAGAGAAAGCCATCAATCAATTAGTTGATATTGCAAGGTTATTAACGATAAAATTTAGTTTGATAGGAGTAAATAATACATTTTCTCGTTATAAAGAATTGGCCATTCGAAATCCAGATAATGCTGAAGTTTATCTAATGGCAGCAGATACTTTTTTACTTTTGTCTCGCTATAGGACTTTGGAAGGTTTAAAGAATGATAATTCGGGAGAATTTATTGATATAGAACTTTTTTCAAAATCTGAAAAGGAAAAATTAAAAGATTCATTACACGTTTTAAAAGATTTGGAAGAGATTGTTAAAGATACTTTCCAATTAACACAGTTTTCATAATATGCTTGATTGGTTAAAAAATTTAGGAAAGGATTATCCTGACTTTTGGAAAAATTATTTACAAGAAATAGAGAAGCCTAGTTCAAAAAAAGTTGTCTTACAGATTGAAACCACTGGGATCAATCCAGATAAAGATAAAATTCTTTCTATAGGAGCAATTACAATAGAAAACAATCAAATTCTGATTGAAAAAAGTATTGAAATAGATTTAGATAAAGAAAAAATTCTTTCTGCAAAAGAAATGACTTATGATGAGATTCAAGCTATAGAAAGTTTGATCTATTTTATAGGAAACGCTACACTTGTAGGACATCGTATTCATTATGACATTGAAATATTGAACGAATATTTGTCAAAAATTCAATGTGGACGAATTAAAAACAATTTACTTGATGTTGAAGTAATGCATAGTAGAATTTTAGATGAAATGGGCAGACCATATTCGCTTGAGGAACTGCTAACAATTTATAAAATAAAAAACCCTGAAGTACAAACTTCAGGGACTATTGCTTACAATGTAGCACTATTATTTTTAAAAATGAGAGGAAAGTTAGGGTTGTAAAGTCACTATATTTTTTAAAAATAGATATGTAATTAAAAGTGAGATAATTGTTCCAATTAAAGCCCCTATAAAAATTACTATATTATCTCTATTTCTTTTTGTTATTAATTTAATAAGTTGATAATTTAGTATATAAACCAAAATTATAAAAGGCTTCCACCAAATAATTTTCAAACCTAATATTAAAAAACAAAAAAATATTGAACCTGTTACAGAACTAATCAATGTTGCAAATATTGTTTTTAAAATAATTTTTGAGCTGATTTTTCTGTTTTCAATTATACTGATATTTTTTCTATAATGATTTTCAATTATTACTTTTAATTCAATATCATCAATAATTTCTGATGAAATATTATTTTTTATAAATTCAAGATTCTTTCCTTCATTTGTATAAAGAAAAGTTTCGTATCCAATTCTCTTCTTCTCGCTTTTAATATTTTCATTTTTTTCATAAGCTCGAAGAAATGAATCCATTCCTCCTTCTCTACTCTCGATTTCTTCTTCAAGATCTTTACTTATTTTTCCAGAATTTGTAATCCAGCTTTCATAAGCTTCAAATAATTCATCTTGAGTATAGTTTTTCTACATAATTAAACTTTCCCTTCTTTAATTTCTTCAACTATCTCTGGATTTAACAATGTAGAAGTATCACCAAAGTTTGAGAAATCACCTTCTGCTATTTTACGTAAAATACGACGCATAATTTTACCCGAGCGTGTTTTAGGCAAACCATTTACATATTGTATTTTGTCTAATTTAGCAATTGGACCTATCTGATCAGAAATTAATTGATTAATTTCAATAGATACATTTTCTTTATCTCTATTCTCACCCACTTCTTTCAGCATTACATATCCATATAAAGCATTTCCTTTTATATCATGCGGAAAACCAACAATTGCACTTTCCGCCACTGCTGGATGCTCGTTTATTGCATCTTCTATAGGTGCTGTCCCTAAATTATGACCTGAAACTATAATCACATCATCAACTCTTCCAGTGATTCTATAATAACCTACTTCGTCGCGTAGTGCTCCGTCACCTGTAAAATATTTACCTGGAAATGCTTTAAAATAAGTATCTTTAAAACGTTGATGATCACCCCAAATAGTTCTAGCAATACTTGGCCATGGGAATTTAATACACAAACTACCTACAACCTGATTGTCTTCAATTTCATTACGTAATTCATCCATCAATACTGGTTGGATTCCTGGTAATGGTAACGTTGCATAAGTTGGTTTTGTAGGAGTTACAAATGGTATTGGTGAAATTAAAATTCCGCCTGTTTCGGTTTGCCACCAAGTATCAACAAGTGGGCAACGCTTCCCTCCTACATGATCATTATACCAGTGCCAAGCTTCTTCATTTATGGGTTCACCAACACTTCCAATAACTTTTAGTGATTTTAAAGGAAAACGTTGTACATAATCTAAACTTTCCTTTGCTAAAGCCCTAATCGCTGTAGGAGCTGTATAAAATTGTGTGATTTTATGCTTTTCTATTACTTCCCAAAAGCGCGAAAAATTAGGATACGAAGGCACACCTTCAAACATAACAGTTGTAGCTCCGTTTAATAGTGGTCCATATAATATATATGAGTGACCAGTTATCCAACCTATATCGGCTGTGCACCAAAAAATATCATCTTCTTGATAATTAAAAACATTTTTGAATGTATAACCCGTGTAAACCATATAACCAGCAGTGGTATGTAACATCCCTTTTGGTTTTCCTGTTGAACCTGAAGTGTATAAAATAAACAATGGATCTTCTGCATCCATCATTTCTGCAACATTTGTATCTAATGCACTGTCTAAAAGAGGCTGTAACCAAAAGTCTCTGTTTTCTTTCATTTCAACAGAATGATTAGTACGTTTAGCTACAAAAACTTTATTAATAGTAGGACACTTTTGTAGGGCTTCATCTACAATTGCTTTTAAGTTAATAGTTTTGTCACCTCTGTACCCACCATCTGAGGTAATAACTACACAAGCTTCGCAATCATTTATCCTTGCTTCAAGTGCTCCCGCAGAAAAACCAGCAAATACGACAGAATGAATTGCTCCTATTCTTGCACAGGCTAAAACAGCTACTGCAAGTTCTGGAATCATAGGCAAATAAATACAAACTCTATCTCCTTTTTTTACACCTTGATCGCGAAGTACATTCGCCATTTTAGATACTCTTTTGTAAAGCTCATTGTAACTTATATGTACAGCTTCTTCATTAGGGTTATTTGGTTCAAATAAAATGGCAGTCTTGTCACCCTTTCTAGCTAAATGACGATCAATACAATTTTTTGTTATGTTAACTTTTGCATCTACAAACCATTTGAATTGAGCTTCTTGCATATTAAAATCAAAAACTTTATCCCATTTTTGATACCAAACAAAGTTTTCATCGGCTATTTTGTCCCAAAACTTTTTGGGCTCGCGAACCGACTTTTTATACATTTTAAAATAGTGTTCTAAATCCTTGATTGTAAAATAACTCATAGTTTGTAAATTTTTTGCTAAAATTATAAATAAGTTGACTAAAGATTGGTTTTTAATTCTAGTTTTTTTTCTTTTTATTTGTAAATAAACAAACAACTTGAAAATGCAATTTGATCCTACTATAATAGATGACAAAGCAATATATAAATTACTAACAGGTGCTATTATTCCAAGACCTATAGGTTGGATTTCTACGGTAGATGAAAATGGAATAAACAACCTTGCTCCTTTTTCTTATTTTAATGCCGTAGGTGAAGATCCCCCACATATAATGTTTTCTACTGTAAGAACAGGTAACAAAAATAAAGATACACTAAACAATATATTAGCTTCAAAACAATTTGTTGTAAATTTAGTTACAGAAGATTTAGTGGAAAAGATGAATACAACTTCTCAAGCTATACCATCTAATGAAAGTGAATTTGAGTTGGCTGGATTAACTCCTATTGATTCTATAAAAGTTAATGCTCCAAGAGTTAAAGAAAGTAAGGTTCATTTTGAATGTGAAATGGTTCATCATTATTTTCTTGAAGGTCACAAAAATGGTGGAGCTTGTGTGATTATTGGAAAAATTGTAATGATGCATTTTGATGATACAATACTCCTTGACGATCACAAAATAGACCTAATGAATTATAAACCTGTTGCTCGTTTAGCAGGTTCTAATTATGCAAAGTTAGGAGAAATATTTTCGATTAAAAGAGGTTAAAAAGCAGTGTGAATTGGCAATTAATATAAAATTTAAAAACTACTAATTAAGTATTTTGAAGTATAAATAATTTCTCAGACAAAATTTCTTGCTTAGTAAAACTTGAAATGATTTTCTGAAATTTTTCGAAGAGAAAATATTTTAAGTTTATTTAAAAACATATTTAGCAAACAGCATCATTTTAGGTGCTTTTGATTTTAAGAAAACATAATTATGAAAATAACTGTTATAGGTGGCGGTCCAGGCGGACTTTACTTTTCAATACTTACAAAAAAAGCAATTCCAAATTGTCAAATAGATATATATGAACGAAACAAACCCGACGATAGTTTCGGATTTGGGGTTGTGTTTTCAGATGAAACTTTAGGCGAATTCCTGAAACGTGATATGCAATCTTATGAATTGATTCGCTCTAATTTTGCGTATTGGGATGATATTATTGTCGCTCGTGACGGACAGCAAGTAAGTGCTTCTGGAAATGGTTTTTGTGGCTGTTCAAGGAAGACTTTATTAAAATTATTGCATCAACGTTGTCAAGAAGAAGGAATTAATCTACATTTTGAGTCTGAAATTACTGATTTGGCACCATTGCAAGATTCAGATATTATTCTTGTAGCTGACGGAATAGGAAGTTTAACACGAACTAAATTTGAAAAAGAATTTGGTACTCAAATTACTTTAAAAAAGAATCGGTTTGTATGGTTGGGTTCTACAAAACCTCTGGATGCTTTTACCTATTTTTTTAGAACTACTCCACACGGAACTATTGTAGCCCATTCCTACCAATATGAACCTGGTATGAGTACTTGGATATTTGAATGTAGTGATGAAACTTGGGAAAATATTGGTTTTGAAGTAACCAACGAGGAAGATACAATTACTAAAATTCAGGAAATTTTTAAAGATGAACTAGATGGTCATCCTTTGATTTCTAACAAATCACATTGGAGACAATTTCCACACGTGACTAATAAGAATTGGTATCACAATAATATGGTATTGCTGGGTGATGCAAAAGCTACTGCCCACTACTCTATTGGTTCGGGGACAAAGCTGGCAATGGATTGTGCTATAGGACTATCAGATGCGGTAATTGCAAATCCTAATGATATTCAAGCAGCCTTTGAACAATATGAACAAACACGAAGAAATCCAGTAGAAATGATTCAGTATGCAGCGACTGTTTCATTAGATTGGTTTGAAAATATGGATCGACACATTCAGCATTCTTTTTACCAATTTGCATTTGGCTGTATGACTCGCTCTAAAAAAGTGACTTATGAAAACCTTCGTTTACGAGATAAATCATTTACAGATAAGGTTTTAAAAGAGTTTTTGTCGTCTTCTTTGTTGTCTTCGAGTGCCTCAGACAACAAAAACGCTTTGCCTGAGGTTCTCGAAGCGTTGCCTGAGGTTCTCGAAGCGTTGCCTGAGGCTCTCGAAGCGTTGCCTGAGGCTCTCGAAGCGTTGCCTGAGGCTCTCGAAGGCAAAAGCGCTGCCTTTACCCCTTTCAAGTTACGCAATCTAGAACTCTCTAACCGAATTGTAATGGCTCCAATGGGGCAATATTCAGCGAAAGATGGTTTGGTTAACCATTGGCATTTAGTCCATTATGGTAGCCGAGCGACAGGAGGTGTAGGACTAATTTTGACTGAAATGACTGCAGTTGCAGAAAATGGAAGAATCACTTTAGCTTGTGCGGGTATATATAATGAAAATCAATTACTTGAATGGAAAAAAATAACCGATTTTATCCATCATAATACCTCCACTAAAATAGGAATTCAATTAGGACACTCTGGAAGAAAAGGCTGTTCAAAAATTCCTTGGCAAGACACTTTTACTGGTCAACCTTGGGAATTGCTATCCGCTTCAGCTATTCCATTTAATGATAGTTCTATTACACCTAAAGAAATGACTCTTGAAGATATGGATTTGGTCACTTCGCAGTTTGTCCAAGCAACACTAAATGCAGATAAGGCTGGATTTGATTTAGTAGAATTACAAGCACATCACGGATTTCTATTAGCTTCTTTCCTTTCACCTCTGACTAATATTCGTAGGGATGAATTTGGTGGAAGTATTGAAAATCGACTAAAATTCCCTCTACGAGTTTTTACCGAAATGCGAAATGCCTTTCCAACTGACAAACCTATGTCGGTAAGAATATCAGCATCTGATTGGGCAGAAAACGGAATTTCTGAAGAAGATGTTATTATAATTGCAGAAACTTTCAAAAAGGCAGGAGCAGATATTATTAATGTTTCTACTGGAAATACGGTTTCTAATCAAAAACCTCAAACAGGAAGAATGTGGCAAACTCCTTTTTCTGATTTGGTTCGTAATACGGTACAAATTCCTACTATTACTGCGGGTTATATCCAAGATATTGACCAAATTAACACTACCATTTTAAATGGACGTGCTGATTTAGTAGCTCTAGGAAGACCGCTTTTGGCCGACGCTAATTTTGTTCGTAATGCTCAAGCTTATGAACAATATACAGACCAATTTATACCTAATCAATACAAAATGGGCAATAGCCATTTATATCCTTTAAAAGCTTCAGAAAGAAAACAGTTAGAGGGTATGAAAAAAGCATTAAAACCGAAAAGTAACAAACTATAAATGAAAAATATATTGGCATTATTAGGATTATTTAGTCAGTTTTTTTGTTATTCACAAACAGAAAATACTATTTCAAATGAAAATGTAAAACTTCATTATAAAACTTTTGGCAAAGGAAAGCCTATTTTAATAATAAATGGTGGACCAGGTATGAATTGTGAAGGTTTTGTTTTTATTGCTAAAGAGCTTGCAAAATTAAATTACAAGACTATTATTTATGACCAGCGTGGTACTGGACAATCAGTAATTACTTCATTAGATGAAAATAATATCACTATGGATTTGATGGTAAAAGATATAGAAAATCTAAGAAAACATCTTAAAATAAAAAAATGGACAATTTTAGGACATTCTTTTGGGGGAATTATGGAAGCTTACTATGCTAGTAAACATCCCAACACAATAGAAAAACTCATTTTTTCATCATCAGGAGGTATCAATCTGAAATTTTTAGATTATTTAGGCACACGATTGAATAATAACTTAACTAAGGAGCAGCAAGATTCTTTGAATTATTATCAAGAAAAAATAGAATCTGGAGATATTTCTGAAGAAACTTCTAAAAAGAGAGCTGCAGTTTTAGCTAATGCTTATGTTTTTGATAAATCAAAAGCACCAATCATTGCGGAGAGATTAACGCAATTGAATAGAAAAACTAATTCGTTAGTTATTCAAAACCTTCAAAAAATAAAATTTGACTGTAGCAACTCTTTTTCAAATTTTAAGCAACCCGTTTTAGTGTTACAAGGCAAAAACGATATCATTTCAGTTGAAACAGCTGAAGAAATTGCTAAAGCATTTCCAAACTCAAAATTAGTTACAATAGATAATTGTGCACATTATGGTTGGCTGGATGCTAAAGAATTATATTTTAAAGAAATTGAAAGTTTTTTAAACTAAAAAAGATGAAACATTTTAAAGATACTTTCGCTCAGGATAATTTACCAAGCACAAACTTACATCCCGAGTATGCTTTTTTGGATTTGCCACAATTTAACAAACTAGAAATGCTTAATTGTGTTGAACGTTTGCTAGATAATCATATAAAAGAAGGTCGGGGAAATAGTATTTGTATTCGCACCTTTACGGAAACTTGGACCTATCAAGATTTGTATGAAAAAGCAAATCAAATTGCTCACGTTTTAGTGGATAATTTAGGATTACAATCTGGAAATAGAGTTTTGTTACGCAGTGCCAATAACCCTATGATGGTCGCGTGTTGGTTTGCGATTCTTAAAGCTGGTGGAATTGTTATAGCAACTATGCCATTATTGCGTTCAAAAGAGCTAACAACAATAATTGATTGCGCCGAAATTTCAATAGCACTTTGTGATAATGATCTTAGTGAAGAAATGAATTTAGTACATTCAGATTTTCTGAAAAGAACTTGTTTCTATCGAAATTCTGAACTAGAAACTTTAATGCAATCTAAGTCTAAAACATTTCAAAATTATCATACAAAAGCTGATAGTGTAGCATTAATTGGGTTTACTTCTGGCACAACGGGTTTACCTAAAATGACAGCACATTATCATCGAGATGTTTTAAACATTTGCGAAGCTTTTCCTCAGTATTCCCTTCAACCAAAAGCTGATGATATTTTTACAGGAAGTCCACCTTTAGGATTTACATTTGGTTTAGGTGGATTGGTTTTATTTCCAATGTATTACGGAGCTTCAACGTTTCTAATTGAAAAACCTTCACCGGATTTGCTTCTTCAAGCAATCGAAGAACATAAAATTACTATATGTTTTACAGCGCCAACAGCTTGGCGGGTTTTAACTCAAAAAGTATCAGAATTTAACCTTTCAAGTCTTCGCAAATGTGTATCTGCTGGTGAAACACTACCCTTGAAAATTTGGCAAGAATGGTATGATACAACAGGATTAAAAATAATAGATGGTATAGGTGCCACTGAAATGTTACATATTTTCATTTCATCTAATGTGGAAAATATGAAGCCTGGTAGTACTGGCGTTGCCATAACAGGCTATGAAGCAAAAATTATTGATAGTAACGGAAATGAATTGCCTCGTAATGAAGCTGGAAGATTGGCCGTTAGAGGAATTACGGGTTGCAAATATTTAGGTCGAGAAGATAAGCAAAAGGAATATGTTCAGTACGGATGGAATATTACTGGTGATGTTTTTAGACAAGATGAAGAAGGCTATTTTTATTTTGTAGCTCGTGGTGATGATATGATTATTTCCTCAGGGTATAATATTGCCGCAATAGAAGTAGAAAGTGTACTCCTGACTCACAATGATATATTAGAATGTGCTGTGGTTGGTGTTCCTGACGAAGAACGTGGAATGTTAGTTTGTGCTTACGTAGTGTTGAAAGATTCTTCTAAAGAAACTAACGAAATGATTAAATCTATTCAGCAGTGGTTCAAAGAAGTAGCCGCACCATATAAATACCCAAGAGTGATAAATTTCGTGAATTCACTACCCAAAACAGAAACGGGTAAAATTCAGCGTTTTAAATTGAAATAGTTGAGAGTGATAAGTGAAAAGAAAATAGTGAAAAGTAATAATAGATTAGTAGAATGTAATCTATGACAAATTGAATTTGAAAATATGAAATACTTTATAAAAGAACAAAAAATAAAATTTAAGCATATAGATTATGCTGGAATTGTGTTTTACCCAAGATTTTTGGAAATGCTAAACGACTTGGTTGAAGACTGGTTTGAAGAAGCTTTACATCGTCCGTTTTCAAAAATGCACGAGACAAATGGAATGCCTACGGTCGATTTGAAAGTACAATTCAAAAAAGCAGCTCGATTAGGAGAAACAATCGTAAAGGAACTGTATGTAAAAGAGCTTCGCACCTCTTCCCTATTATGTGGCTTTATTTTCAAAAACCAACAAAACGAAGTTGTCCTTGAAGGCGAAGTAACATTAGTCAATGTAAAAATTGCAGAGGATAGAAAAACAATAACCTCTGAAGCATTTACTGATGCAATGAGAGAAAAAATCAGTTATTTTTTACTTAAATCTTAATGAATCAAAGAATTACAGGTTTTGATCTAGCTCGTGCCTATGCTATTTTAGGAATGTTTATTGTAAACTTCAATTTCAGTTTTGGTTCAATTATGTTTGCTCCTACTGATTCTGTAGGGTGGTTTATGAGCTTATTTACTGGTAATTCGACTGCCATTTTCATTATTTGTGCGGGAATGGGCGTTTCTTTGATGTCAAACAAACCTAATTTAACTAAAGAAGAACAATCTAAATTAAAATCAAAAGTGCTTAAACGCTCTTGGTTTTTGTTTGGCTTGGGGCTCTTACTTTATAATTGGTGGCAAGGTGATATTTTGCATTTCTATGGTGGATATATGCATATTGCAGCATTTATATTATTTATTCCATCAAGATTTTATTTGTCAATAGCGATAGTAACATTAGTAGCGCACAATATCCTACTTAACTTTATTCCAATCGAAACAGGTTGGAATTTCAACACCTTTGATTATACAGATTTCTGGTCAATAAAAGGTTTTCTAAGAAATTCCTTGTATAATGGATGGAATTCAATATTCCCGTGGTTTACTTATTTTGTTATAGGAATGTGGTTAGGTAAACTCGACTGGAATCTCAAAAAAATTAAACAAAACATCTTTCTTACAGGTGTTGCGCTTTTTGGTTCTATTCAATTATTGAGATACTTTGCAAAAAATGATAACTTCCCTCCTTTTTTGAAAGATTATATTTTAGCCGAATATTTCCCACCTTATCTACCATTCATTTTAGTAACGATAGGTTTTGCACTAATCGTAATTGTGATTTGCATATATATAGGTGAAATTTTTGCCCATAATAAAATCATTCAATCTCTACAAAAAACAGGACAAATGACGTTGACACACTATGTAATTCATCTTACTATTGGCGTTTTAATTTTTCAATTTATATTCAATAAACGATTTACTAAAGGAAACATTCCTACTGGAAAACCAGTAGGAACTATTTATATTCTCGCCTATGCAATCGCTTTTTTTGTAATTAGTGTTATTTTTAGCGTAATTTGGGACAAGAAATTTAAAAACGGACCATTAGAAACTTTAATGCGTAAGGTTTCTAATTAAAATATATTTAAAATGGAATTTAAAAAATTCAAAGCCGCTACAGTACAAACTTCGCCTGTTTTTTTAGATGTTGAAAAAACAATCGACAAAGCCATATCTTTTATAAAAGAAGCATCTCAAAACGGAGCTAAACTCATTGCTTTTCCTGAGGTATTTATTGCAGGTTATCCTTACTGGAATTGGGTAATGACACCTGTTCAAGGAAGTAAATGGTACGAGGAATTGTATAAAAATTCGGTGGCAACAGATGATTTAGCAATGCAAAAACTATATCAAGCTGCTAAAGATTTTGATATGCATATTGTTATTGGAATTAACGAGCGAGGTAAAAGCTATGGCGAAATTTATAACACCAATTTAATTATAGATAACAAAGGCCAACTAATTGGAAGACATAGAAAATTAGTACCCACTTGGGCCGAAAAACTTACGTGGACTAGCGGTGATGGTTCTTCTTTAAAGGTTTATGACACAGAAGTTGGCCCTATCGGAACGTTAGCTTGTGGAGAAAACACAAATACATTGGCAAGATTCACATTACTTTCACAGGGTGAATTAGTTCATATTGCTAATTACATCTCACTTCCTGTTGCACCACCAGATTATAATATGGCGGAAGCAATTAAAATCCGTGCTGCGGCTCATTCTTTTGAAGGCAAATTATTTACCATAGTTTCTTGCTCAACAATTTCAAAAGAAATTATGGAATTTTTAAAACCAGAAGCGCCACAAATTGAAGAATTATTTGCTAGAAAAAGTTCGGCTTTTTCAGGATTTTTAGGTCCTAATGGTGCTGTAATAGGAGAACCTCTAATTGATGATGAAGGAATTATTTATGCTGAAATAGATTTACAAAAATGCATTCAGCCAAAGCAAATGCACGATATTTTAGGGCATTATAACCGATTTGATATTTTTGATTTAAGAGTGAATGTGGCACCCACTCGAAAAATTACGTTTGTAGATCATACAAATGAGTAATCTTTACATTTAATTACATTTTTAGTATTAAATTCCAATGGAGTTTAATACTAAAAGAATAAATAGAAATTAAAAAAATGAAATCCTATAAACCATTACCATTAGAAACTGGAAATTATTACCACATTTATAATAGAGGTAATAATAAAATAGATGTTTTTTTTGATAGTGAAAGTTATTTCCATTTTTTAAGACTTTATGATAAGTATTTTTCTCCTATTGCTGAAACTTATGCTTGGTGTTTACTGAAAAATCATTTTCATATTTTAGTCTATCTAAAATTACCCTATGAAATTGAAATAGATAAATTAGAATATTCAACAGTAGAAAAGGCAAATGTTATTGAACCTTCAAGACAATTTGGATATCTTTTTAACGCTTACACACAAGCGATAAATAAAAAATTCAAACGAACTGGAAGTCTTTTTGAAGTTCCTTTTGAAAGAAAAAAAGTGATATCAGAACGCTATCTTAAAAATCTCATTTATTATATCCACAACAACCCTGTTCAACACGGATTTACAGATAAAATGAGTTTATATCCTTGGTCATCATATGAAATCCCCATAAACAAGTAGTTTGCGTATGCAAATATATTCACTGAACACCTATAAAAATAAATGCTAAGTGAGGTAAACACCAATGATTAAAAAAGGGATACCATATGTTACCGCTGAAAAATAAAATTTAAACATATGAAAGTGTTGTATCAGACAAAAAAACAAAAATTAAAAGAGAAGAAATTTTAGACATATACGGAAATAAAAGTAATTTTATCGAGTTCCATAATCAAGAACATAATTTATCAGAAATTAATGAACTAATTATAGAATGATGAACCTTTTTAAAGTATAACTCCTGGAGTTTTGAATATACTTTAAAAAATAAATAAACAAACAATGGAAGAAAAAAAATACTCAGACGACGTTATAGGTCGCGCTCGTGTTCAAGACACACCTGAACTAGAAGCCTATTATAAAGAATTAGAAACTTTAGGCGCTGGAGCTCTTTGGACAGTAGCTAATGATATTGAACCTTGGGAACCTAAATCGAATTCTGTTCCTATGTTATGGAAATATGAAAATTTAAGACATTTAGTTCTAAAATCATCTGAATTAGTAACACCAGAACAAGCTGGAAGACGTGTAGTATATTTGGTTAATGATAAACGTAAAGACGTTTCCGCAGCAGTAGGTTGGCTATACACTGGCATACAAGTTACTCGTCCAGGTGAAAGCACCTCTGCTCATAGACATCGTGCTTCTGCCCTACGTTTTATTATGGAAGGCAAAAAAGGATATACAGTGGTAGATGGTAACAAAATTATGTTGGAAGTCAATGATTTTGTAATTACTCCTAATTCTACTTGGCATGAACATGGCGTTGAAGAAGATGGCGAAACTTGTATTTGGCAGGATGGTTTAGATATACCATTGGTAAATGCACTAGAGGCTAATGATTATGCTGTTTTTGACGGAAAACAACCTTTGGATGTTCCTTTAAATTACAGTCCAATAACTTATGGATGCTCTGGATTAATTCCAGCAGATACGACTACTTGGACAAAACCCTATTCTCCCCTATTCAAATATTCATGGTCTAAAGTATATCCTGCATTGTTAGAAGCGCAAAAGGTAAATGAACTAAATCCATTCGACGGAATTTTCATGAAATATTCAAATCCGTTAACAGGCGGGCATGTTATGCAAACTATGGGGGCGGCAATCCAATTATTACCTGCTGGATTCAAAGGAAAAGCACACCGCCATACCGGATCTTTTGTATATCAATGTGCTAAAGGGAAAGGATATTCTATTATAAATGGACAACGTTTTGATTGGAAAGAAAGAGATATTTTTTGCGTTCCTTCTTGGGCATTTCATGAACATCATAACCTTTCAGAAACCGAAGATGCCTGCTTATTTAACTTTAACGACTTGCCTGTAATTGAAGGATTAGGGTTATATCAATCTAGAGACTATACAGAAAATAATGGACATCAAATAATTAAAGAATAATAACAATTTCAAATTTCAATATCAATTAAGTAAAATTGAACTTGAAACATTAAACTTGAAACAAAAATTTTAAATGAAACTACTCACCTACACTATTGAAAACTCAGAGCCTCGATTAGGCTTTATACACAACAACCAAGTAATTGATATGGAAGATTTTGGCGATGTATCCAATTTTCCGTTACCTAAAACTATGTTAGAATTAATCGATATGGGATTTGAAGTCATTTCCGAAATAAACGATTTAATTTCAGAAACCAGCGATAAACAATTTGAAGAAATTGCATATACAATGGAGGAAGTTACCTTCCTTGCTCCTATTCCTAAACCAAGAAAAAATATTATAGGAATTGGATTAAACTATACAGAGCACGTAGCAGAAAGCGCACGTACTTTAGATACAACTGGTAAACTTCCTCAAAAGCCAATTATCTTCTCAAAACCACCTACAACAGTTACAGCGACTAATACCGATATTATCAAAAATACCAAGCTAACATCTCAATTAGATTGGGAATGTGAATTGGCTGTAATTATCTCAAAAAAAGGGAAATACGTATCTAAATCTGAAGCATTAGATTATGTGTTTGGTTATACGGTAATAAACGATATTTCAGCCAGAGATTGTCGCCGTGAAGGACAATGGATTGTTTCTAAAGGACAAGACACTTTCGCTCCTATGGGACCTATTTTAGTAACCAAAGACGAAATCGAAAATCCACATAATTTGAATTTATCGTTAAAAGTAAATGGTGTGGAAAAACAGAATTCTAATACTAAATTTATGCTTTTCAATATCAATGATTTAATTGAAGATTTAAGTACTGTTTTCACTTTAGAAGCTGGTGATATCATTGCCACAGGAACCCCTGCGGGTGTTGGTGCTGGTCGTGACCCACAAGAATGGATGTATGATGGTGATGTAGTAGAAGCTACCGTAGAAGGAATTGGGACTATTATTAATACTGTTAAAGAAATTTAGTATTCAGTCACAGTTAGCAGTGTTCAGTCACAGTTAGCAGTGTTCAGTTAACAGTTTTTAGTGTTCAGTTTAGTTAAGAACTTTAAATTTTTAAACCTTAAACATTTAAACAAATGAAATTCAAAATAGGACAAATAGTTCCATCGAGCAATGTAACGATGGAAACCGAAATACCAGCCATTTTCCGTTCGCGTGAAACCATTTTACCAGAACGTTTTACCTTTCATAGCAGCAGGATGCGAATGAAAAAAGTAACCAAAGAAGAGCTTGAAGCTATGGATGCTATGAGTTTAAAATGTGCCATCGAACTTTCAGATGCAGAGGTAGATGTTATGGGTTATGCTTGTCTAGTAGCTATTATGAGTATGGGTAAAGGATATCATTGTGTGTCTGAAGCAAATCTTCACGCCGAAACAATTGCCAATGGCTTCCCTACTCCTATTGTAACATCTGCGGGTGCATTAATCAACGGATTAAAAACTTTAGGAGCAAAACAAATTTCTATTATCACACCATATATGCGTCCGTTAACAGATAAAGTGGTAGAATACATAGAGCATCAAGGCATCAAAGTGAAGGAAAGTATAGCGCTTGAAATTCCAGATAATTTAGAAGTAGCGGCTCAAAATCCGTTGAATTTATTAGAAATCTATAAAACACTAGATTTAACAGATGTAGATGTATTAGTAGCTTCGGCTTGTGTACAAATGCCATCCTTAGAAGCTATCGATTTAATTCAGACAGAATGTGGCATTCCTGTAACTTCTGCGGCCGTTTGTACTACTTACGAAATGATGAAGAAATTAGGAATTGAAGCTAAATCAGGAATTGGAGGGGAATTGTTGAATGGGAAATATTAAACTTATAAAATAAGGGTGTCAAAAAGTTTATGACACCCTCTTTTTTCATTAAAACATTCGGATACTTATCTGAGACAGTTTTGGTATAAATAATTCTCAGAAACTGAGTTTGCCTTTTAAGACAGCCTCATTGTATTTGAATAAATGTTATTATATAGCATTTAAAAGAATTAATTTCTTATGCTTTTTTAAATATTTAATTTTAGAAAAGGATTTAGATACATATATAAATATAGTATCTTTTTTATTATTTTCAATTGTATATTGTTTTGATTTATTTTTATCCCAATCAAAGATTAGAGTATCCCCTTTTTTTTCATAAGTCCCAACTGCAAGTCCACAAGGCCCACAGCCATATTTTCTATAAATAAAATTTTTCTTTCTATCTAAACAAAGATATTCAGAATAGTTCATTGTGTTGTTTATATAAGTTTTTGATTTTTCAAAACTCCAAGCTTTCTTTTCGCATAAAAAAAATATCGTAAGCCTCTTATCTTTATTAAAACTTGAAAGTAAAAATAGTAACATTAAAATTTTTAAAACACGCATATTTAATAAAATTAAAACTTATAAACATTAACTAAAAAAAAAGTAATTTATTATAATAATTGTTTATTAAATTGTAGCAAATTAGTACTACTTACGAAATGATGAAGAAATTAAGCATAGAAGCTAAATCAGGAATTGGAGGGGAATTGTTGAGTGGGAAATATTGATAAAACTTATTAAAAAGGGGTTGTTCAAAAAATGACAACCCCCTTTATTAAATTCAAAACTAAATTATTTCACTATTGCTTAATAATTTTTTCTGTTTTAACTCCATTTTCCGTCTCCATTTGCAATAAATATGTACCTGAATTATAACTAGAAAAATCTATTTCTAATTTTTGTTCATCTTTAGAAGGAGTAAAACTAGTAATTAATTTACCTAACAAATCATAAACATTAACTTTTAAAACTTTGGTTGAATTTAAATCTATATTTAATTTATCAGTTACTGGATTAGGATTTAAATTAATTTGATTATTCATAACTTCTTTATTTTTAGATAAATCTGATGTTGCTGCTCTCCCTGCAAAATTAATTTTAATGAATTTAGCTTGAGCAGAATGCCAAACTGGTCCGACTGACACACTTACCAAATAAATTTTACCATCTTCAAAATTTTTATTATTATTTCCTATTAAGGTATTTAAGTTTATATTCGAAGGATTTACAGAACTGTCTATCCATCCATTGTAAAATTCTCCTTCACCTGATTGTTGTTCATCAACTGTCCAATTACTCAAATTAAATCTAGTTACTCTAACAAAATATCCATTAGCATTAGCACTACAAGACGCATCAATTGTTACATCCCCTGTTGAAAACCCTATTTCATTTACAGTTTGATTTCCATATGGAGAATTTGCTGTAAATGATGTACTAGGATTAATAATATTGAAACAAGCCTTAGGCGTAGCAACAATTACTGAACTTGACGTTCTTACTAAATTTGGAGCAGTACTACATCCAGCACCACCGGTTTGAGGGTTAAAAGTTATTATAACTCTATAATCATATTTCATTCCTTCTAGTTGGCTTATTTTATAAAGTTTACTAAATGAAGCAATATTTGTAGTAGTAGTGTTCGTAACTGGAGTCATAGTAACATCACTACCAACCCAAGAATTTGAAGTGGTAAGTTTTCTTTGAAAAGCAACAGTAAAATTACCATAACAACCACTTGAAGGTAATAAAGAAGCCAAAAACTGAAGTTCAAACCCAGAACTAGATGTACTCGGGGTTATTGAATGTAAGGATATTTTAGCAATATTTGTATTTGCCTTAACTGCTAAACCAATTAAAAAAAGTGTAAATACTAAAAAAATTTTTTTCATTGTTATTAATTTATAATTCCCTACTCTTTTATAGGTTTTTCGGGTTTCACCTT
>JASGCW010000067.1 GCA_030053945.1 Limnohabitans sp. | reverse complement strand
AAATTTATGATTTCTTTAACAATTTTGGTGAATTTGTTGCAAGTTGGGTTAACAAATTTCATAAAGAGATATCTTGGCAAGTGAATTTAGATTCTTATGAAGATTATTCAAACATTATATATACCTAAAACAAAAAATTTGTTTTTAGATAGTTTTGGTTGGCTATCACCTAAATATCATATAATAAGCTGGGCATTTAGTAGTTTACAAACAGACCTCAAAAAAAACGAAACTCAACAAATAAGCAGTTCACCGCCTAGATAGTTGCAACTTGGGTAAAATTTATTAAAAAAAAATTCTGTTACGGATAGGCGTGGTAAGTTGGGGAATGGGATAAAGATACCATTTAGTTTCATTCTTTAATTATGTAAAACAAGGCATTTTAGCATCCCAAAATCTTGTCGAAATCAAAATTTTATCCTAAAATTTGGTTTTTTTTTTGAAAAATTTAATATTTTTTACGTAACTTTGTATTTAACAGACAAAAGTATTACCAAATCGTATCAGTATCTCAAATTAATTATGTGAGTATTGAGAGCCTTGCTTTTTAAAAATGACGTATTTTATACTGGCAGTAATTTAAATAATATATTGAATATCAATATAATATATAATTTTAACACAAACCAAAAGGGGGTGTTTTGATCCACCATATTTTGGGGGTAAAACTACGTAAAAATTGATAGGTTTTGAAACTTTAAGATGTAATAAATTTAAAATCGAAAATATATCAGCCAAAGTTTAATCTTTTTTTCAAATTGGTAGGCTTCCAAAAAAAAATTATATTGAAAAATGTTGTATCTTGTACCAAAATTGTTAGTTTACAATGAATCCATTAAATAATTTTTACGAAATAGTATTGCACACACCGGCAAGCAACGCTATAAGCCGTAACATTTTGCCCATAGCTTTAACAAACGACATGCAGTTAGGTGTTGTAAAAAACAACCCTGAACATACCCTAGATAAAACGTCTTTGGCAACCCGAGTGAAACTACAAAAGTTAGAACAAAAGGCTACGAGGCATACATTACAACATAGTTTTGCCACCCATTTGTTAAAAAACGGAACGGATATGAGATATATACAGCAATTTTTGGGTCATTCAAGTATCAAAACTACGACTATTTATACCCATTTAACAAAAAGCGTCGTTGATAAAATTGAAAGTCCTTTAGATAAATTGATCAATAAAATTAATAAATATGATGACATTTTTAATTAACAACTCAGAATATGGCAAAAGTCGCAAGAAGTTGGGGGTATATGGTAGTTATGCGATAGCTTTGACCAACATTCCGCATAAAACAAACTTGACACAAAATTTGAAAGATTTAGCCAAAAAATTACTAACTTGAGAACTAAATTTTTTGTAATAGAAAAAGCGTAAAATGGCAAAAAACAACAAATTAGTAGCACCATTTCTAAAATGGGTTGGAGGCAAAAGACAACTTATGCCTTCAATTGTTGGGCATTTGCCTGAAAATATTAAAGATTACAAATATATTGAGCCGTTTATTGGTGGCGGAGCTGTATTTTTTAATTTGCAACCAAAAAACGCAATTATCAATGACTACAACGAAGAATTAATCAATGTATATCAAGTTATTAAAGACAATCTTGATGAACTAATTATTGACCTTAAAAAGCATAAAAACGAAGCTGAATATTTTTACTCAATAAGAAGTTTAGACAGAAATGGAGAGTTTAAAAAACTTTCTGCTGTTCAAAGAGCATCAAGAGTTATTTTTTTAAATAAAACATGCTTTAATGGGCTATACAGAGTAAACAACGCAGGAGAGTTTAACTCACCTTTTGGAAGATACAAAAATCCAAATATCTTAAATGAACCAACGCTTAAAGCTGTTAATAAATATCTAAACAGTAATAACATAGAAATTAATAGTGGTGATTATTCTGAAATTCTAAAACAAATAGACAAAAAATGTTTTGTATATTTAGATCCGCCATACCATCCTATTTCTGAAAGTTCAAACTTTACTGGCTATGTACAAGGCGGTTGGAATATGTATGACCAAATTGACCTAAAAACAGCTTGTGATGAATTACATAAAAAAGGAGTGAAATTTTTACTTTCAAATTCATCCGCTGATTTTATAAAAGACCTATATAAAGATTATAAAATAACTATTGTAAAAGCAAAAAGAGCAATTAACTCAAATGGTGCTGACCGAGGTGAAGTTGATGAAGTATTAATAAGAAACTATGAGTAATTCTAAAAACGACATTGCTTGGGAAAAGATATTTGAAAAACACAAAATCCTTGATAGGATTTTGAAAGATGGTCATATTGAAATTACAGCAACAAAAATCAATGAATTTCGTGAGGCAAGGTTAATGACAAAATTTGATCATAAATCTCAACTTCCTAAACTTTTTGCAGAAAACAAACTCTCAATTTTGCCAACTTCAAGAGGTGGATATGTAATTGGTGAATTTGAAACCTTTTGCAAATTTAACTCAAATGATATTGAAGTTACACCAATTGAATTTCCTACATTTTTAGAAAGTCTTGATTATCGAGATATAACAAGTGAAGCAACTGCAATAAACTGTGCATTTGTTTCCAAAATTCTACACGATTTCACAAATGAGGAAAAACTATTCCCAACAGTAAGTGGAAGAATGAGTTCGTCTTCTTTTTCTTTTGGCATCAATTCGCCTAAAGGACTTTTTAACATAAATGTTGGAAACTCACAAGTAGAAATTGACGGAGGTTATGAAGGCGACAATTCGCTAAATCTTATAGAAGCTAAAAATTATATATCATCAGATTTTTTAGTTCGTCAACTTTATTACCCATATAAACTTTGGAGTGGTAAAATTCAAAAACAAGTTCGTCCAATATTTTTAACTTATTCAAACGGTGTATTTCATTTAAGAGAGTATGCGTTTTCAAATATTGAACATTACAATTCTCTTATTCTCATTAAGCAAAAGAAATATGCCATTCAAGAAGGAAGCTTTAATCTTGAAGCTTTATCACAAATTATTGACACAACTAAACTTATAAAAGAACCTGAAATTCCTTTTCCTCAAGCAGACAGTTTTGAAAGAGTAATCAATTTGTGTGAGCTAATTAAGCAAAATCAGGTTATGACAAAGGAGCAATATCTTCAAGACTTTGACTTTGGTGCTATTGACCCAAGACAACACGATTATTACACAAATGCAGCAAGATATTTAGGATTAGTTGACAAAGTTCAAGATCCGACAACAAAACAAACTTGTTTTGTTTTGAGTATATTGGGAAATAAGGCAATGAGTGTATCTTTAATTGATAGACAAAAAGAATTCATAAAATTGATCATATCACATAAAGCGTTTAAAGATGTAATAAGACTACATCTTGACAACGGAGAAATGCCGAATAAAGAAGTAATTGTTGAAATAATGAAACGTTCCAAACTGTATAATGTTGGTTCTGACACGACATATTTCAGAAGAGCATCAACAATTATAGGTTGGACAAATTGGATTATAAATCAAACTGAAGAATAAAAAGCCATCGCCTAACAGCCGTTTCACGAAATTGCGGGGTTTGGGATTTATCAGAATTGGTAATTTTTGAATCAAAGTTTTGGTTATATTTGTAATTGACAGTGAATTAAGTACGCAACTTCTTGTAGCTGCAAAACGTTATGTGCAACCCTATCGCAACATCAAGACAAACGGAATTAATAAGAAAAATATGTTGAATCTTCAAAATATAAATTCTGCGAAAAACAATTTGCTTTACTATGACCCAACAACATTCTCAGGGCATCAGAAAAGTTTTCGTTTTTTCTTAAATAGAATTAAAGTAAATGACTTTAGACACGTCAGTAATTTAGATTTTACTTTTGACCATGCTATTACAGTTGTTTCGGGAACGAATAAAATCGGCAAGACAAGTCTTTTACTATTAATAGCCTGTAGTCACGAAAACTTCATGAAATTTGATTCGACAAAACCTGAGACAGATTTTCGTAGACATACATGGAGAGATGTATTAAATTTTACAAGTCATGAATCTGCAACAAGAAGTTACTCTTACGAATTATTTTGGCGTGTCGGAAATGATAATCGAAGGGGGGAAGGCAAAAGAGCTGCAACAAAACAATCTTGGACAGGTTTGGGAAAAGCCAGTTCTGATTTAAATCGTATAAATGCAAAAATAAGGGATAAGGAAGTTAGATTAATAGATTTAGAAAGACTTTTACCCGCAAGGAATTTTTCCAATAGCCTAATAAGAAAAATTAGTAATGCAACTCAAATTAGGTTGCATACAGACATAGAACAAGCATTTAATTACATTTTTGAACTTGCAAACCCTGTTGAAATTCATAAAATTGGCTCACATATTAATAAAGTTGCCTATCTTATAACTCCGACAAATGGAGCTACAAATGAACCTTATTCAAGTTATAATGCCGCATCAGGAGAAGAATCTCTTCTTAATATTCTAGTTGATATTTTCGAAGCACCTATAGATTCATTAATATTGATTGATGAACTTGAAGCAGGGATTCACCCAAACATTCAAAGAAGGCTAGCAGACGTTATACAATATATTTCATGGCATCATAAAAAACAGTTTATTATTACAACTCATTCACCTTCTTTGATGGCATCATTCCCTCAGAAATCAAGGAAGTTTATTGACATTAATCCAACAGGCTCTTATGAAACAATTTCTGCAATTTCTATTAACGCTGCATTTTCTAAAATGGACTCTAAAGCATATCCATTAGTGCAGCTATATTGCGAAGACACGGAAGCTAAAATTATTATCAAAAATATTCTCATAAAAATAAATAGAATTAAAAAATACTTTGACAGATTGGTAAACATTATAATTTCTGGACCTATTAACCAAGTTCAAAATGATTATGAGCGGCACAAAAGAAATTATCCTCAAATGAGATTAAAAATGGGTTATTGTTGTGTGTTTGATGGGGACTATAAAAATGACCCTAAATATTCTTCCTATCACAATCATCCTTCGGATTTTTCTTTTTTCCTTTATCCATATACTGCACCTGAAAAGTTCTTAGTAAAATCATACTTAGACGCAAATCCCAATGCACAGCTTTCGACAGCATTAAATTATTCAGACCACCATGCATTATTTCAAGAAATGACAAATATAGGTCTAGCAACAGACCAAGGTCAAGCTTTGCATCTTTGCTGGCAAGCTTTCATTCAGACACCAGAGTATAATAAATTAGAGACGGATTTAACAGCTTTTCTCATAAAAACAATCACACATTTTTCAAGACAAAGTGACTAATAAATTTGAAATGATAAGAAAAAGGAAAAAAGAAAAAGGGCAGCGGCTAACAGCAGTTTGGCAAAAGTGGCGGTTCAGTGCTCCGCAGACACATTTGTGGCTAATCAAACATTAGTTTTTCAAATCAGCATTTGTCGTGAAAATCGCCCGCCCTTCGGGTAGCCGAAAACCGTTATGCGAAAATTAAAACCAATATAACTTAAAAAAATTTACAGATGAAATACTTATTAACACTAATTATTCTAATTCCTTTAAAGACAATTGCTTGTTCTGCATTTTTTAATGACGGACAAACAAAATATTTGGGATACCTAAAAATTATGGGTTTTCTAGAAACAATAGAGGATTTTTTGGAACACCACCAAAATATAAAGATGCAAAAATTGACTTTGAAACTGATACTGAAATAATAATAAAAATCAAATAATCTTCGCATAACAAGCGTTTTGCAAGATTGTGGGGGTAAGTGCATTTTTAGAAGTAATTGACGAATATATAAAAAATTAAAATAATGCCGGAATCTCAAAATATTGAATATAAGCAAAGCTGGCGTGACGAGTATCTGAAATGGATATGCGGTTTTGCAAATGCCAATGGTGGCAATTTTTTTATGGGCAAAGAGACTGGTAATTTAATGTCAAAAGGTGGAGCGATTCAGAAAACCATTACGAAAATAAATAATGATTTTGTTGATAAAGGAGCGTTTGTTACAGCAATCAAAAAAATACAATTGCGTTGGGTAGAAAGCAGCAACAAAATTGTATCTTATTTAATAAACATAGATAAATTCAATAATGAAAACCAGTTTTTAGGCGCAAACAATCTTTTGCAACTCAAGACATTGATAAAAAAAATAAACAAGCCATTGAGTTGTTGAAGGCTCTTTTAAAAACAATTACAGAGTCCAAAAAAGACAAAATAACTTTATCAGATTCGTTTGAATTACAATTTAGAATTATTGAAAATCAAAATGATACAGGTTGGCAAGAAAAACTTGACCGTGTTGGTAGTGAAGGAACAGGTATTTTGGTAAAAGCGATGATAAACATTAGAACCTTCAAAGGCTTTTTGGTAAATTGTTATCAACCAATAAATGCAACAATAAACAATATTCCAACCTTAATAAATCCAACTGAAGGAACATTTACTTTTATATATGATTTTGAGACTTTTATTATTCCAAATAATATAACTATAATCGGAATAGAAAATCCCGAGAACTTTAGATACATAAATAAACAGGAACGACTTTTTAAAAACGTTACTCCTCTTTTTGTTTCTCGCTATCCTCAAAATAAAGATTTGATTAAATGGATAAAAAATATTCCTAACAACTATTTACATTTTGGAGATTTTGATTTTGAAGGAATCAATATTTTTTTGAATGAATACAAAAAGCACATTGGCGATAAAGCAAAGTTTTTTATACCCGATGAAATCGAGAAAATGATTAAAGAAAAAGGCAATTCAGATAATTATAACACTCAAGTCTATAAAGAACCCCATATTAGCAAGGTAAATGATGAGAGTTTAATAGCTTTAATCAAAACTATTCATAAACATAAAAAGGGACTAGAACAAGAATATCTTATAAATACTAATTTTGACCACATCAAATGAAACTAAGTAAAAATAAATATAACGAACTTCTTGACAATATTGGTTCTACATTGCAAAAAGCAAGGGAGAATGCAATTAAAGCAATTAATACGGAATTGGTTAAAGCCAATTGGAAAATTGGTAGGCATATAGTTGAGTTTGAGCAACACGGTAAAGAAAAAGCTGACTATGGAAGTACATTACTTACAAGCCTTGCGAAGGACCTGAAAACAAGATTTGGAAAAGGTTTTAGTAAAAGCAACATTTACCTTTGCCGACAGTTTTATATCAAATACCAAAAATTCCAGACAGTGTCTGGAAAATTGAGTTGGAGTCACTATGCTGAACTACTGACCGTTTCAGACGACTTGGCGAGAAGTTTTTATGAAAAACAATCGATTAATGAGAGCTGGACTTTCAGAGAAATGAAACGACAAATTGATTCTGCTCTATTTGAACGCTTGGCGTTAAGTAAAGACAAAAAGGGCGTTTTGCAATTAGCTGAAAAAGGACAAATAATAGGCACTTCAGGTATAATTAAAGACCCTTATGTTTTTGAATTCCTAAACTTATCAAAGGACGCAATAATAAAAGAAAGAGGATTGGAGAAAAAACTCATTGACAATTTACAACAATTTTTATTAGAACTTGGCAAAGGCTTTTCTTTCGTAGCAAGACAATTCAAGATTACTGTTGATAATGAACATCTATTTATTGATTTAGTGTTTTATCATCGTATTTTAAAATGCTTCGTGCTTATTGACTTTAAAACAAAAAAGGTAAAACACCATGACATTGGACAAATGAACCTTTACCTGAATTATTTTAAAGAAGAAGAAAATACAGAGGGAGA
This sequence comes from Limnohabitans sp., assembly GCA_030053945.1. Taxonomy (GTDB): domain Bacteria; phylum Bacteroidota; class Bacteroidia; order Flavobacteriales; family Flavobacteriaceae; genus Flavobacterium. The sequence continues at coordinate 14,006 of JASGCW010000067.1, read as the reverse complement.
CAATGAACCAATTGGAATAATTATAGCCGCAGACAAACACGAATTTTTGGTAAAATATGCAATAGGTGGGATTTCAAACAAGATTTTCGTTTCTAAATATCAACTCTATCTACCCGACAGAAAAGTATTAGAAGATAAAGTAAAGGAAATTTTAGACAGCGAATAAATCAACCCTATTTGCAAGCGCACGACCAAAGTTTTAAAAGAGCTTGCAAAGCCAACCCAATTCAAAAAGAAATTTTAAATAATGCCCCACCGCACGACAAAAGACAAAGGGAAAATTACAAATAGTGAATATCAAATATTAAACAATTGCTCTCGCAATACAGCCAGTAACGACCTAACAGAATTAGTCAACAAAGACTTGCTAAAACCAAGCGGACAAAAGGGAGCAGGCGCATTTTATACTTTAAAACGAGCAGCAAAACAGACATAAATCAATTGCACATTAATTGCACAAATTGCACAATAACAGCATGACAACCCAACACATTTGGTGGTACATTTGTGTTTTTTTCAACGCTCAGACCAACACTAAAAAATCCAAAAGAACCACAAAGCAACAGACAAAGACAGACAGACACGACATGACAACGAACAAACACGACAGAAAAGAACGGCGAAGTGCTAACATCGGTTTTGCAAAATGGTGGGTTCGTGTTCCAAAGACAGTTTTGTGGTAATAGGAACTTTTGTACTTTTAATCAACTTTTGCGGTTAATCAAAGTTTTGTGCTCCGTATTAACATGAGTAGTAAAAATTGCCCTCTTCTGCGCCAAGTCCCAACCCCTTATTTTTAATTCTATTTGAGTAATAGCAATTAAACCAACAACAAAATACAACCATTACACAGAAAAAATCATGTTGAGTTACCTTAGTGTTCTATCAAAAAAACATACTTTTAATTATTTTTATACTTTGTATAAAAATTGTAGATTTTTTATAAAATTTTGAATTAATTTTGTAATTTTGCAAAGAATTAACTTATTTTTTATGCAAAATTTTCGTATATTTAGCCAAAATGGCATAAAAAGCGCAAGAAGTTGCGTATATATGCTAGTTACCTGCAAGGCTAAACAGACAATGACACAAGCAGAACAAATACAATTGACATTCAATATTATTAACTCAATCGGAGCATTAGCGACTTTTGGTGCTTTTCTTTTATTGTTCCGTAAGGACAAAGACAAGCAAAAGCAAATAGACAAACTAACATCTATTGCTACAGTTTTAGATGCACAGAACGACAGTTTGAAAAAACAAAACGACTTGATTGCCCAGCAAGTTGATATTTTCAGAAACACGTCTGTTCTGAAACAGCAAGACAATGCCTCTATGATTAAACTACAAGAGATTGAGGAAAAGAAGTTGAAATTAAGTGTTGCTCCTGTTTTATGGCTTAATGGTGCAGGAACAAGACACACAGGTGAATTACAAATTGACTTAAATAATAAAGGAGAAAGAGCAATTTTAGATGATTTCATTTTGAAATCTGGTGAAATCGAACTTCATAGTAAATCTATTCCCTACGACCTTGAAAAAGGAGAAAGACGATACATTTTTGGAAGAGCTAATAGTAACAAACCAATAAGCGAATGTGAATATGAAATTGAAGTTTTATATCACGACAAACTAAATAATAAATTTAGTTTGATATTAACAGGAAAGGGAGCATACGTAAAAATTAAATCAAATAATGAAATCAATGAATAAACTGTTTTACATCATTACCCTATTGTTGGGTTTATTAAGTTTTGAAAAATCCATCGGACAAACAACTCGAAATCCTTATGTTGCTCAAACCAATATTCCAAATTGTAAAGTAATTGAAGTTAAAATTGAAAATAATAAAACTTCGATTTTAATGGAATATGAAAAAACTAAATCCGACTTGGTTCAGGCTTGGGTAGCTTTCAGTTCATATACATTTTTAAGCGACTATTACAATGAAAGTAACACATACAGAATATTAAGTTTAGGTCAAGACCAGTTGGACACTAAATATTCGACTACAGGAAAAAAGGGACAGAAATATTATTTTACGCTTGTGTTTCCCAAACTTCCTCCTGGAATTGAGAAAATTAATATTAAAGAAATTTCTCTTGAAGGAGGCGGATTTGAATGGAGAGGAATATCAATTACAAATCCTGATTATAGTCCAAAGTCCAAATGGACTGAAGCATCGTTAAAAACATTTTGGCAGACCAATGGAAACGACTTTTTAGAAGGGATTTACGAAAATGCCATTCAATCAGCAAATTCTCCGAAATATAAATTAGCCTTAAAAAAATCTGAAACAGGTTATGACCTTATTTATTTAAGCGGTGATATTGGGCAAACAACTAAATTTAAAGAAGGCGACATTAAAGCCTACTTAACCAAAACTGCTAAAGACAATTTGTTAAAAGCTAAATGGATAATGGGAGACAAGTCTATAAATGAAAACCTTTATATAACTTTTGAAGACGCTTTAATGAAAATAATCTGGACAGATGGAAGTCCAGAACAACTTTATATTAAACTTTATCCGACATCTTCAACATCTAAAAATCCAAATGGTGTTGCATCTTCTGGGACAGGTTTCGCATTAACTTCCAATGGTTATATCGTAACTAACTATCACGTTATTGACGGTGCAACAAGTATAGCTGTCAAAGTAATTAATGGCAACTTTTCAACCTCATATAAAGCCAAGGTTGTTGTATCCGACAAAAACAATGACTTGGCAATAATTCAAATTGAAGACAATACTTTTACTAATATTTCTAAAATACCCTACACCATTAAATCAACTTCATCAGACGTAGGGGAAAATGTATTTGTTCTTGGCTATCCATTAAGGGCATCAATGGGTGACGAAATAAAATTGACTAATGGCATTATTAGTTCAAAGACAGGCTTTCAAGGCGACATTACTTCATATCAAATATCAGCACCCGTTCAACCCGGCAATAGCGGTGGACCTTTATTTGACAAATTTGGTAATTTGATTGGTGTAATTAACGCTAAACACACAGGAGCTGAAAATGTATCATATGCTATTAAGGTCAGTTATTTGAAAAATGTAATTGATTTACTTCCAACAACACCAACGTTAAGCAACACAAATACTTTGACAAATCTCTCTTTATCTGACCAAGTTAAACTGTTAAATAAATTTGTGTATATAATCGAAATAAAATGACGACAGAAGGAAGCCCAGCAGGTAACAGCACATTTGCAATAGGCGGGGTTTCGTTCTCCGCAGACAGTTTAGTTGTAGCCGAAAGTTTTGTGCTCCGCATAAAGTTCGGTGGTAAAAATCCCGCCCATCGCAAATCTGCAAACCGTTAGGTGCAAGCGTAAAAGACCAACAGACAGTGCTAACATAAACCGACAGAAAAAATGACAAACAGCCAACCCTTCGCAAAATTAAAAGAGGTGTTTTGCCAACGCATAAGCCGACCCAAAAACACCACATTTAATTTTGCCCAACCGCACGACAGCAACGAACAAATAGTATACTTGACGGAATGATTCTGAATAAGACATATTATCAATCACTTTGGGACAAATTTCAAAATGTTCAAACTCTATCAATCGAGAGTTTGGACAATTCTGTTGACCTATCAGTTAAGATGATACTTGAACATGACCGAAAAAATGAATCTATACATGTTAATTTTCAAAACTCAAAAGAATCAATTTTCGAGATAGCTCGACAACTTTTTGTTGAATTTGCAAATGACATTTATCTTAACCATTACGACCTACCTGATAGTTTTGTTGTTGGCGACAAATTAAAGAGAATAAGAGATAATCAATACTACGAAATAACTAAAGCTGACAAAAGCCAGTACACGCTTAGGCAAGTATTAAGGAAAACAAAAGGCGAAATATCTCCTGCAATATTTCCAGACATGGATTATGATAGAATTACAAAAGGATTTGTAAAAGTTGATTCAGGAGTAAGTGAGAAAACAATAAAAAGCTACTTTGACTTTTTTGCTAAACTCAACAATCAAAGTAGTGATTTCCCAAAAAGTAATTTTGATATGAAATCTGTTTTCATTGCTAAAAAACCGCTTTGGGACAGTTTAGGTATTAAAAGCAAAATACCTTCTGCTTATTTTCCTAACCCAAGAGAAGAAAGCCATTTGACAGAAACAAGGTCAATTCCAGCATTATCAGATTGTATGATTTATTTTACTCCAAAATACGAAGTTTGCTACCAGCATCTTTTACAAAAAGGAGTAAAAATAAAAACCATTGTAATTTTTGATACAGAAGCCGAGAAGCTAAATCAAATCATGCAAGACCAACAGAAATACAAATTCAATTTATTAGTTTTATCAAATTCCAATACTCCAACAAAATCTCAACTGATTCCTTGTTGGAATTGGTTTAAGGAGGAATTAGCAATAATAGATGCCTTATGATAGATTTTTTGATAATTAAAGATGAATCATTAAACGCCTTAATTCACAAGATTGATAGTAGTATTGTACATGTTAAAAGTGAATTCGGAATTGAATTAAAAAGTTATGAGGCAATGCTTCGCATTGCCTTTAATGCTATTCATACTGATACTTTTAACAATATTTTAGAAAGGCTTGAAACCAATAGAGAACTTGAGAGAGGTTTAGATAATTATGGTGGCTATAATTTAGAATATCTGCAAAACAATAATCCTAAAGATGATTTAAAAGCAATTATCATTTTTCTTAAATCTGCAAAACTTAAAGAGAATGCATTAATTACTCATCTTCAAGCGTCACAAAAAAAAGAAATAGCAATTTTTGATACCAACGAAATAGATTTATTTAAAGGAAAAGTAAGAAACAATAAAATTGAGTTTATTTCTTACAACCAGTTAAAGAAGATAGATACAAACAAAAAAGTAATTGTGTTCCATTCATTCAATGGAAAAAAGGATTTTGATTTTATATATAATCACAACAACGACATTTTACTTGTAATTTATGAACACGAATACAACCTCTATCAAAAGCAAATCACAATTAGAAAGAATTTGATAGAAGCCGAAATAAATTCGGCTGACAGAATGAAAATTTGCGGTTTAAAATACGTTGAACCCCACAATTTTAACTTTTCTGTTAGTTCCACGATTGACAATATTGTTAATCGACTTGATGATTGGGGAAACAGGGCTTATGAAGGATACAAAACAGAATGCGATGTATTACTTGACGACATTGAGGAAAAGGTATTTTATAAAATTAAAACTGATAAAGGGATTTATTTATTAGAATGTTTTGACACTTTATTTTCTAAAAATGGTGATTTTATCAAAACCTTTAAAGTTAAAATCGGAGAACAAATTAGAATTTACCCCAAAGTTCAATTAGCAGAAAATTTATATCAAGTAGCAGTAGAAACAGAACCTGAAATTTTCGGGAAAGTAGAGGAGCATTCCAAGTATTGGCAGGAAATTATAAATACTTTAAAAAGGAAACATAGTATAGAAAAGTTACATAGAGGTTTAAAAGAAAAAGGGCTTAGAGTGCTGCCAGCAACTTTAGAATCTTATGGAAAAGGAGTTAGAAAATTCCCTATGTATAACAATGATTTAAGAGCAATATTTCAATTTAATTATCCTGACAAAACTGCAAATGAAATTGATGCCATTTTAAAGCCAATTTTGAAATCTAAAACAACTTACAATAGCACAATGATTGTTTTGGGAAGAGGATTAAAGCAAGAATTGAAATTGTTTCTAAAAGAAAAAAGGGTTGGAGAAATTTTAGAAAAGAGACATTTCGATACAAACACTTTACAAACTTTCATTGAACACCACATGCCAATTCATCAAGTTTTAGAAAAATCAGTAATTGCAGAACAGCTTGAATCATTAGAATTAGATTTACATTTTCAATAAAATACTTATGAATCCAAAAGAAGGAAGAGAAATAGTAATTAACAGAGTACGAAAGGAATTAATCGGCCCTGGTTCCGATATATTCTTGTGCAGTTCTGATTATGCAGATGAAATAATTGAAGGCAACCCCTTACAAAGATATTTTTCGGCAATTCTATTTCCAAAGCAAATACAATCAAATCCTGAAGACAACGGTTCTGATGAAACGACAGAGGAAGATAGTTTGGTTGAAGGTATCGATTTAGCTGAAAATGAATCACAAAGTGAAGTCCCATCAATTACAGATGAATCTTTAGAAAAAGATGAAACAGACCATACCGACACTCAACCTAAGTACGTTTCAAAATCCTTCTTTCCATCACATTATGGCATAACCTTTTCAACAGAAAAATCTTGTAAATCCTTTAAAACTCAAATAAACTTTGGCAATTATTCAAAAGCAAATTATGCTGATATAAAACTCCCTTATGATGGTGGAGAAATAAACTACTTAGAACAATTTGGTTTAAATCCTTATGTGCAATATGATGCTGAAAACAAAGTATTGTTTCAAGTTGGGCAACTTCAACGCATAAAGGACAAACAAATAAATCCAGACTATTTATTTTTTCAAGAAGCTTTAAAATCTTTGAGAAGTGAAACGTCTAATGAATTGGGATTATTAAAGTCAATAAATAAATTATTCTTTAAGGATAAATACAAACGAAATAACAACAAAGTTGAACTTGATATTTCAATTGATGAAATTTTAAAATCCGAAAATCAACACCATGAATTAAAGCTATCTGAACAACCAAATTGTGATTCAAGTAAATGGCATAAATCATTGAAAGATGGTTTGTTTGTGCATTTTAAAATCTATTCAGATTCGGACAAATACTTTATAAAAGTAGTTTTAGAAAACAAGTGTGAAATTGAGAAAAATAAGTTTTCCGTTTCAAAAGAAAAAGTTAATCAAGTAAGCTGTTTTCAAACAGAAATATATGTTGAATGTGAAAATTTACTACCGTTCAGAGATTACAAAAAGCATTTATTCAAAACTGACGAAGATAAAATGCTTGACTATTTGTACAAAAATAAATTAGCTTTTGGCATTGGTCATAATACTTCTTGCACTTGGTACAACAACGAATCAAACGAAATTCCAAAATGGATTAAAAGCACCTTTTTACCTGACTACGATGTAAAAAGCCAAAGTTCGGAAACTGACAAAATCAATTCTGAAATTCTTAGCATTAAAAAACTATCAACCTATAATTCCAATTCAAATGAAATTATTTCTAATCTAAAGCAAGTAGCCGAAGCATATAGAAAATGGATTGATACAGAAAATAAAGAAGCGTTAGGAAATGAATTTGGCTTAGAAAATATTGAGAAGTGCGAAGTAATTTATAGCCGAATAAAAACAGGCATTAAGCATTTAGAAAATAACGCTAATGCTTTGCGTTCATTTCAATTAGCAAATACTGCTATCTATTTGCAAATGTTCCAAAGCCAATTAAATTTTGCCGAGAAAAAAGAAGGCTATGAGGTTTGGGAGCAAAACGAAACCATACAATACACTTATTCAGAATACGGAACAAAGCCATTTCCAAATAACACAGAACCAGCTTGGCGACCTTTTCAGTTAGCTTTTGTTCTACAATCTATTACTTCGTTTGTAGATGAAAAATGTGACGAAAGAGAATTAATTGATTTACTCTATTTCCCAACAGGAGGAGGAAAGACAGAAGCATATTTAGCCGTTTCAGCATTCTTGATATTTTGGAGAAGGTTGGAATTTTCTGAAAATTATGGAGGTGTAAATATTATTATTCGTTACACACTTCGTTTGCTTTCGGCTCAACAATTTGAAAGGGCATCGAAATTAATTTTGGCTTGTGAATTTATCCGACAAAACTTTAAAGATTTAGGAACAGAAAGAGTATCAATTGGGTTTTGGGTTGGTAGTTCTTCAATTCCAAATGAAATCAAAAACACATTTGGAACAGGTGCCGAAACCAAACTTAATAAGTTGCTTGAAAAATTTCAGAAACAAACCTACAATTCCAATAGAGATGTAAACCCATTTCAACTTTCAAATTGTCAGTGGTGTAATACCAAAATGATTTCTAAAATAAATCAAAATGATGCATCATTTCAAATTGGACACAGAATAAGCAATAACAAATTGAATAGCTTTTGTCTAAATAGTAAATGCTGTTTTTCGGAAGGAAAAAATGGTTTGCCAATTGTTTTAGTTGATGAAGATATTTACAACAGACCACCAACAATACTGTTTGCCACAGTAGATAAATTTGCCATGCTTGCATGGAAAGGCGAAGCAACGAATCTATTTAATCAAAATCGTAAGCCCGATTTAATCATTCAAGACGAATTACATTTGCTTAATGGCACATTGGGAAGTTTAGTAGGGTTATTTGAAAATGCGTTATTAGAACTTTGTTCTACTGAAAATCAGAAACCAAAAATTATCGCATCAACAGCAACAGTTAAAAATGTTGATAAGCAAATACTTGGTTTGTATGGTAGAAATGCAAGAATATTTCCGCAGTACGCCACAAATTCAGATGATACGTTTTTCTCAAAAGTAATTCCAGCAAGTAAGCGTAAATATATTGGAGTGCTTCCAACTGGAAAAACTACAGTCGTTACAAACCTGCAATTATTAGCTTCGCTAATGTATGCAAGGCTTGAAATTTGGCAACAATCTACAAACAAAGAAGACGCTGATAATTTTTGGACAATACTTTCCTACTTCAAAAGTTTGAAAGAAATTGGAAGATTTGCCAACAAAATAAATTCGGAACTAAAGCCAACCGTAAAACAATTACAAGTAAGATATTTGAACGACAACTATTTGCTTGCGAATAACTACCAAAAACTTTCTTACAGAAATGTAGAACTAACAAGCCGAATACCAAACGAAAAAATCAAAAAGAACCTTGATAAATTAGACACTCAATTTGATGGCAGTCTTGAAAAGCATAAATCTTATGACATTGTTTTGGCTACAAATATGATTAGTGTAGGACTTGATGTAAGCCGTTTAGGTGTAATGCTTATGAATGGAATGCCGCCAAATACAGCAGAATATATTCAAGCAAGTAGTCGTGTTGCAAGAAAGAACGAAGGAGTTGTATTTACAGTTTACGACCCATTCAATACAAGAGATATTTCGTTTTATGAAGATTTTGTTCAGTTTCATAAAACCTTTTACAAGCAAGTCGAGCCTTTAAGTGTAACACCATTTGCTGAAAATGCTTTGGATAAAATGTTGTTTACAATGATACTAGCCTATTTCAGACATACAACACAATACACAGCAAATAATACGGCTAACGCGTTAATTAATGACGATGTGAAAAGGGAATTAAAAACTAATCTTAACAATATTTTTTCGGCTCACAAATTTGCCGAACAAGATTTAGAATTAATCAATGAAAAAATCGATGAAATTTTAAAAAGTTGGCGATTTAAAATTGACGCACAAAATGATTTGAAATATTATTGGAAAGACCATAAAAAGGAATCATTGGTTACTCCTTTGCAAGAAAAAATAAATGATTCAGATGTATTAGTTGCTATGCAATCCATGAGAAGTGTAGAGCCAAATTCTGAAATTTTAATTAAACAATATTAAGCTATGCCATTTCTTAAATTACAACACAGCAGAAGTAAACATATTTCAAATTATGGTGGAGTTGGCTCTATAATAGAAACAACTGATTGTTCCATAATTATAGAAACCTTTGATAATTGGGGTTATTCAAACTTGAATGAAGCTTTATCTAAATTCATTTTAAAAGATGATAGATTATTGCAAAGGCTAAAAATTCGATTCCCTAATTTGAAACACTTAGTTTCTATTCCAGCTTATAAATCCTACAATCAAAGTAATCCTCCAATAGTCCAACCCAAAGCGAATTATTTTCCTAAATGGTTTTATTGCCCACAATGCCACAGATTTGCTGATTATGCAGAATGGAGAGATAGATGGAAAAGTGCAAGTAAGAAACTTGATTTTTTTGACCCTCCAAAATGCACTAACAAGGATTGTAAAGAAAGTCATTTAGAACAGATTCGATTTGTTTCTACTTGTGCTGATGGCCATATACATGATTTACCTTGGGCTTATTGGAATAATCGTTTGGCTACTGACAAAACTAATATTGAAGGAAATGACGATGAAACCGAAACTAAGTTAAGCGGACCACAATTAGATTTTTCAAAAAAATGTTGTGAAAATCAATCATTGAAATACAAGATAAGTAGAGAAAATACCGAACTATCAGGTATTTGGATTGATTGCGAAAATTGCAAGAAAAAGGCAAACCTAAAAGGTATTTTCAACTATGAACAAAAATGTTTGGGTAAGAAATATTGGCTTGGACAAACGGTTGGCAGATTTTCAGATGAGCCTTGTGAGCAAACTACTTCCGTAAAAGTAAAAACAAGCAATAGTGTGTATTATGCAAATACTTTAAGCAGTTTATTTATACCCGATTTGCAAATAAACCTGTCAAATGAAAACCGAATTGAGTTAGATAATTTAATTGATAGCGAACAAATTCCTAAAGAGCAAATAATACAATTTTATAGTATTCAAAAAGGCATTTCAAAAGAACTTATTGAACAGTATTTAGTAACAGGCGATATAAAATACATTCCCGATAATGTATACAGGCAGACGGAATACGAATATTTTTTGAATAAAGAACAACCCGATGACAAGCAAATTAAATTTAGAATAATAAACTGCGAAGACCAAATATTTGGATTCTCAAAACTTGTAAAAATTGACAAGCTAAAACGAATTAGTGTTCAAACCTCATTCACAAGAAACGAACCTATTGATGTTGATTCTATTTTGCAAGACCAAAATAATTATGAATACAATGTAAAAAGACAATCTGTTTCAAAAAACAACTTTGACACTAAAACACTTCCTGCAATCGAAAGTTATGGAGAAGGCATTTTATTTGTTTTGGACAATCAACTTCTTTCGCAATGGGAAATGCAAGAAGATGTAATTTCAAGAACCGAAATTATAAAATTAAACGCATCAAGTGCTGATTGGAAATCTCATAAAATAATTGCAGAAACATTAACCCCGAGAAAACTTTTAATTCATACTCTTTCACACTTAATCATGAGAGAATTAGAATATGTTAGTGGTTATCCGACATCTTCACTACAAGAAAGACTTTTTGTAAGTGAAAATATGCACGGACTTTTAATCTCAGCATTTGACGGTACAGACGGCTATTTAGGTGGACTTTCAAACCTATGTAACGACCTGCCAAACTTGAACAAGATAATTGAAAGTGCAATTTTTCGGGCGACAGACTGTTCTTCCGACCCAATCTGTTTAGATTCAACAGGACAAGGCGTTGGACAATTAAATTTATCCGCTTGTCATTCTTGCTCATTGACACCTGAAACATCTTGTGAACTTTCAAACTTGTATTTAGACAGAAAATTATTAATCGACAAAAATTATGGTTACTTTAGAAATGTAATAAACGAATAAAAGCCAACGCATTTGGTAGCACATTTGCATTTTTTGCCACCGCAAAATCCAATGCAAAAAAATGCAAAAGATCTACCAAGCCAACGCACCAAGACACTGCAAACAATGGACAACAGAGCAACGACAGAGAGAACGCCAGCACCTAACAGCAGTTTTGCGTCAGGCGGGTTCAGTGCTAAATTGAACATTAGGTTTTCAAATGAACATTTGTTCTAAATTGAAAGTAAGTGCTTCAAAATGCGCTACTTTGGCAAGCTGCAAAACGTTAGCGGTCAGACTAATAAGCAGACAAAACAAAAGAAAATTGACATAGAAAATGACAACGGACAGAAAAGTAATTTTATACATCGCAACAAGTTTAGACGGTTACATTGCTAAACAAAATGAAGACCTTGGGTTTCTCTCAATTGTAGAACAAGAAGGGGAAGACTACGGATACGCAAACTTTATTAATACCGTGGATGCAGTGATTGTTGGACGAAAAACTTACGACAAACTAATTTCTATGGGTTTTGACTTTCCGCACACAGACAAAGATGCTTACATCATTACAAGAACATCAAGACCAAATATCGGTTCAGTAAAATTTTACACGGACGACCTTAAATCACTTGTTGACAAACTTAAATCTGAAAACGGAAAAAACATATTTTGTGACGGTGGAGCAGAAATAGTAAATGAACTTTTGAAAGACAACCTTATTGACGAGTTTATTATTTCTGTTATTCCAATATTAGTTGGTAACGGTACAAAACTGTTTAAGGACGGTAGACCTGAACAAAACTTAGAACTAGTTTCTGTAAAAAAATTTGACAAAGGACTAACACAACTTCACTACAAACGAATAAATGATAGCAATGAACTAATATAAATCACCTATGAATAATATGTCATCAACAAATGCCATAAAAATTAACGTTTTTTTTTATGTGTCATTTTTGATAATTGCCATTATGGGAATAATTTTCGGCAATGCTATTAAAAGTGATTACTCGTTTTTACGTGTTTGGGAATATCAAAATATAATTATTTTACTTTTAGGTATTCCTTTTTTATTTATACAGACCAAAGCAAATCTCCCCAATTTTTTGGAAAATAATATTTCAAATAAACAAAGATTTTTTATACCTATCCTAATAGGTGCAGCTTTTGGAATATTTGATGTAATTATAATAAAAATCATAATGCATCCAGAGCCATATTTAGAACTACCTCCTTTCTTACAGCCATTTCCTTACTCAATTTTTTTATATTTTTCTGGTGCTTTTGAAATAGAAGTTTTCTATAGACTAATTCCTCTAACTCTAATTTTGCTTTTAGGCAAATCGTTAGCCAATGGTAAATATTTGAATAGTTTTTTATGGACAGGTATTGTTTTAACTTCAATACGAGAGCCATTGGAACAATTTCCTAATGGTGAATTGTGGTTTGTTTCTTATAGTTTGTTAACGGGTTTCTTGATGAACTTTTTACAAGCAATCTATTTTAAAAATGCAGGATTTTTGGCATCAATCACGTTAAGACTTGGACATTATTTATTTTGGCACATCTTATTAGGTATTTATGTTCAATATTTTGAATTACAATAAAGCCCGAACCGCTAACAGCCGTTTTGCAAAAGCAGAGGTTTCGTGCTTCTATGACAGTGAAATGCTAAATTTAAGCTTTGTGCATCTAATGAAGTTTAGTGCTGAAAATCCCCGCCCATCGGGTAGCCGCAAACCGTTGGCAGCAATTAAACCAAACGGCACTTAAATAGTCTGATTGATGGCAAAATATTATGAAAATATAAATATGAAAATCAGCTCAAAAGCCTTAAAAACGTACTTGATTTTTGTGCAAGAATATTCACTAGCTAAATTAGCGCACTTTTCAAGTGCTTTTGGCGTGAATTTCGCAATTGCCTTCGCAATTGTACTTCAAGGCAAAGTTCCGATTTTTCGTTCTTTTAATCGTTTAAAAGAACAATGATATGAAATAGGTAAAACAATATTTTAAAGAATAACTTAGGACTGTTATATTTATGAAATTGGTATAACTTAATTTTATGAGGTTACACTGAAATTACAAACTAAATTGTGCAAAAATTTAAACTTTAGTGAATCTAATTTTTATAATTTTATAAAAATTCTGCCGATTCGTGGATGGCTACGGCATAGATAATTGGATGCTGATACACACATATTACCTGATACGGTTTAAAATTTTTAAAACGAATACGCCATGTATTTGAGGTTAATTGTTGAAAAGAAATAATTTCGTAAAGCGTGGTATTTACAGTTAGTCCAATCATAAACACTTTAGAAATGGCTTCTTTAGCTGTCCAAAAACAAAAGGCTTCGAGACGATTTTCAATGTCAAATAGTTTTTTTTCAGCTTCTAAGCATTGTGAAACTATCAAACTTGTGGGCGTTTTTCGTAATATGTTTTCAACATCAATACCAGAAGGATACGCATGAGGAAAGGCGAAAGCGGCGGCAGCTTGAAAACTATGCGACAAACTGATAGTATATTGTTTATCAAAGCCATGAACATGTGTTAAAATAGGTTGACCAAGACTCCCTGTTTTAATATACCAATCTGTAAGTAAACTTT
>JASGCW010000190.1 GCA_030053945.1 Limnohabitans sp. | reverse complement strand
TTACTTTAAAATTTACATTTTACAGGCTTACGCCCCACAAAATAAACTTGACCCGTAAAACATAGCTATCAAAAAAATAAAAAGAATTTTGCTTTTCACTCTTTTGATAGCCATTATCCAAAAGCCTTCAAGGTTATCCCGGTTAGGTTGCTCCCCAGCAGAGCCTACTTCCGTCTTACTTGATTGGCAATGTTGCTACAAAATAAAATTTGATTTTTAAACTTTGCTAAAAAACAGCCTACTTTTTGTCCATTATACCAATATTTTTTATAGTCTCATATTTTTATAAAATGAGACAATTGTTCAACAGTCGAATATTTATAAAAGTCCGTTAAATTGATATCATTTGTATTCTTGTATAAAGAATTACTTTTAATAATAATTTTATTAATTCTATCAACAGCAATAATTGCAGATATGCTATTTCCTCCGTATGAAAAATAAGATTTTAGCGTATCTATGTTCTCAACAGGTATTTTTAACATTTCGGAAAAAACACTTACTATAAGTTCCTCGGTTTTATTTTGAGGAATCTTTCTTGGTATGAAGTCCAATGAAGAAGATAGTGTGAGAGAGGAGTCTAATGGTATTTTTTCTAAATCTTTTCTATTAATTTTCCCACTAGATAGTAAGGGCATTTGGTTTAATAAAATGTAGTATTTTGGAATTTGATAATGAGCGATTTTAAGAGATAAAGCACGCTCAAAAAAATCATTTTTAATAGGTTTCTCATCATTCGTAGTATAATAAGCTACTAAGTCTTTTTGTTCTTCTTTATCTTTTAATATTACGGCTATATGTTGAATTGTTGGAAAAGAAGATTCTATTATTTTTTCAATTTCTTCTAATTCTAATCTATAGCCACCCGGTAATTTAACTTGCCTATCAATTCGCCCAATATAAGTAACCTCATTTTTATTTTCTCTTTTTACCCAATCACCGGTTCTATAGTATGTAGTTGTGGCGTTATCTATTGTTATAAATTTTTCCCTATTTAATTCTGGACGAAATAAATATCCTTTATTGCTCACTAAAGGACCGCCTACAAATAGTTCGCCTTCTCCATAAATAGGCGTTTCCATAAATACATTATTTTCCCCCATAGTACCAATTTTAAAATCTACATTGGAAAAAGATGTTCCTAATGTTATAATTCCATTGGATAAAATTCTTTTTGTAGAAACCCAAATAGTGGTTTCTGTTGGTCCATACATATTGTTTATTTTTATGTCTGGTACTACACTATATATATATTCTACTACTTTATTAGTTAATGCTTCACCGCCAACAAATAATTGCTCCAAACTACTTAATTTCAAGTTGTCTTTTTTATTAAAGATAAAGTGCGTTAAAGAAGGCGTACATTGAAGATGTGTAATTTTTTGTTCTTGAATTATTGTAGATATAGAAACAGTATTTTCTTTAGATACATCTTTGTGTTCCGATATAGTATTTGCTTTTATTTTTAGTTCATTAATAAATTTTAGATTATTAAAAACCGTATCCGCCTCTATGCCAAAATCTATCAAACAACTGATTTCAGTAATGCCTATAGCTTTTAAATCATTTATTTTATGAAGACAACTATCAGGTGTTCCAAACAAACCATTTTTATAATACTTTTGAAAACCTGACTCCATTAGCTTTTCTTTTTCTTCATTTGATAGGTCCCTCGATGCGATAGAACTGAAGATACCAACTGATGTTAGTAAGTACTCTTTCAGCGGTTTTTCAACTATATTTAAACATTTTTCCTCACTATCGGTTATAAAACAATGAAGCATCAATGTAATATTAAAATCATTCGGATTGTATTTATTTTTTTTGAGTGATTCATGATAAACAAAAATACATTCTTTTAGTTCCTCAATAGTGAACGCTAACAAATGAGTGAGTACATGCATACCTCTTTGTCCAGCTATTTCAAATAGTTTTTTATCGTTTGCTATTGTAAGCCATAGGGGAATATTTGAATTAATTGTTTTAGGAAATATTTCTACTTGTTCTTCTTCCTTTTCTACATTTTGACGGCTAACCGATTTTCCCTGCCATAAAATTTTACAAGTATCTATTTGGTCAAAAATAATTTCTTTCCGTTTTTCATAATTTTCGGGTGAAAGAATGAAATCTTTTTTATTCCAACCAGTAGCACACGCAATTCCTATTCTACTATTAGATATATTATCTAAAAATGCCCATTCTTCAGCTATGCTAATAGGGTCATGCAATGGGAAAATAACACTTCCTGCTCGTAGCTGAATTTGTTGTGTTATGCTACTTAAATGTGCTACTACTAAACTGGGCGACGGATAAAGTCCCCCAAAAACATGAAAATGTCTTTCAGGCACCCACAATGCTTTAAAAAAATGTTGATCAGCATATTTTGCTATTTTTATTAGAAGTTGATATGCGTCAGCTTTATTATTTAAATAATGGTTCCCAAAAAAAGAAAAACTAAAATCTATTTTTGAATTTTTCTTTTCACTGTCAATATGCTGAACATTTCTTATATATTGAATATCTTCTAATGTTACAGTAGCACCTATCAATAAGGGACCTAATAATTCTACCAAAGAAATATCAAAAGTATATTCTGTTAAAGCTAACCACCGTGCGTTTTTATTGCCCATGAGTGGTAACATGTTTTTAAAAAATTCCATCACATTGGAATGGCTTATAATAACACCTTTGGGTTGGCCTGTACTACCGGAGGTATACATAATATAACAGGTATCCTCACCTTTAGGATAAGGTAATTTTTCTCTTTTTTTATATAATCCATTTGATTTCTTATTTTGTATTTTTTTAGCCCATAATATCATATTCAGAATAGATATACCTTCTTTTTTAAAGTTCTTTAAATCGTTGTTCGTAATGATTGCTTTAGGTTTCAGTTCATTTAATATAAAATGAATTCTTTCATCAGGCAATCCAAGTTGAATAGGGCAATACGATGCCCCCGATTTCATAACTGCTAATAAAACAATAATTAACCATTCATTTCTTTCCAAAATCAATGCAAATACTTCATCTGCTTGTGCATGAAATTGGCTTTTTAAATCGTATGCTAACAGAGTGGATAATTCATCCAATTCTTGATAAGTAAAGGATTTGTTATGGAAAGTAAAAGCAGTGTTGGTATTCCATAAAGGTAGTTGCTCATACCAAAGTTCAGGCAAACTTTGGGGAACTTTTATGGTTTTATTATAAAGGTTATTTTCTGTGTGTGTAACAAAAGAATTAATTGTTTTTATATCTTGTAAGTGAATTTTTGGATTTTGTATAATTTGTTGTAAAACTAAGTGAAAAACTTTCATAAAATCGCCAAAGACTTCATCAGTAAAGTAGGACTTACCTGATATAAATCCCATTTTAAATTTATCTTTTTGTGATGAATGAAAAAAAAGAAAGTACATAAATCCCGCCCAATTATAATTGCAATTTTTAATTTCTATATCGGCACCTGATAAAAATGTAAATTCATGATAATCTAATGTTAAACCCATAGAAGTAAAACCTATAGTATTCATTTTTTCATTCTGCTCCCTACTTAGAAAAAAAGGGAAGACATGCTTTCTGTCTATTATTTCTAAAAGTTGTGTAGAAATTTGTTCAATTAATTCGTCAAAATGAATATCCCAATTAAAATTAAAATTAAAAGCGGCAACACTAGTGGTATTACCTAAAATTATATTTGATTGTTTCACATTTGGCAACGGAATTTTAATCATAAAATGCTCTAAATTTGAATAGCGTTTTATTAATATGGCTAAAATGGCTATAAAAAATTTAAAATCAGATGTTTTTAAAATTTTTATTGTATCTAAAATGGGCTTAGCAGGTAAATACTCTATTTTTAAAAAACATTCTTTATAACTTGTAGATGATATTGATTCTTTCTCAGAAGTAGATATAGTAGTGGGACTAAAAATATTTTTTGGAATTTGAAAAGAGGATTCTATTTTTTTTGTCCAATAGTTTACTACAATATCTTTGTTTTTTGTAATAACTTCTTCTGTAGAAATAGAAAAATGGGTTAAATGCTCTATTTGCTCTTCTATAGTATTATGAAACAAAAAATTGGGATCTTCATATAGTTCCTTTAAGATGTTATAAAGTAATTGCACCTTCGTACCGTCTATAATAATATGGTGGGATATAAATATAAAACGATATTTTTGTTCATCTATTTTTATTAAATACATCATACATAAGGGACCTCGTGTTAGATTGAATTTAATATCATATTTAGCTATAATATCTGTTTCTGAAATATCATGTTGGATGTATTCAAACTGAGCCGGTTCTTCATTAGGTACCCAATAATAGTGATTATCTTCATCTTCAAGGATATGACTATTAAAAATAATAATTTGCTTCACTATATTTTGCCAAGCTCTTTCTAATCTATCTTTATCTATACTAGCTTTAATGATTTGGTCATGTATACAATTGTTGCTAATAGAATTGGGCGATATTTTCCAATCGTAATAAAATAATAGATGATAATAAGAAAGGGGTATTTTATAATGACTTCTCATTTGATAGTTTTTTTATAGAATTAAAAAGATATTAGGGAGGATTGCAAAACCTCGGTTAATAGGTGTTTTTTCATAACAATGTTGTTTTATTATTAGACAACGTTGTTTTATTATTAGACAACAATAAGTGTGCAAAAGTTAACTACTTCTTTTTTCGGCTAAATCATTTTTTGAAGTGCTAAGAAAAGTAGGTTTTAATGTTGTTAGAG
>JASGCW010000066.1:17193-21976 GCA_030053945.1 Limnohabitans sp. | reverse complement strand
TTCAACTCTGATTGTGAACTAATATAAAATTTAAAATTACACCGACTGATAAATATTTAAATAAAGCTGAGAAGAAAGCTGAGAAAAAAGAAAACTTAAACTTTTATAAAAGCAATAAATTTTAAATCTATTCAGTCATTTATTCTTCTTATTTCATTCACTTTTTCACTTTTTTAATTTAAACTTTATTTTTCTATCAAAATGTTTGAAGCTAAAACGAATAATACACTATTTAAATCAATTGTTGATGCAATCAAAGAAACATCAACTAATGTAACATGGATTTGTTCATCTCAAGGAATTTCAATCTCATCAATTAATGCTGCATATACATCATTTTGTATTGTTGCAATGAAGCCAGATATGTTTGACAATTATGAATGCACTAAACCTTGTGCGCTTGGAGTCAGCTTGAATAGGTATTGAATTAATAAATCTTTGATTTCTTTATTTAACTTTTTTACTATTTCAGCTTATGTCAAATCTTAAAAATGGGAAGCAATGGTGATGTTGTCACACTTAAAGCTGCAACAGATTGTGTATTAAAAATCTCATTTAATTCAATAGAAAATGCTTTACAATATTCTGAGTACGATTTGAAATTGATGAATTTGAATGAAGATCTTATTGAAGAGCATTTTATTGATTACAAAACAAAGATTCAACTTTCAGCTGTTTTGTTTTCAAAAATATCTAAAGATCTCCTACAATTTAGTGAAAAGGTTCAAGTGTCTTGTGTAAACAAAACAATTATATTCAAGTCAGCTTGTAAAGAAAAAACGGGAATTATGAATTTTTCAGATACTTCAAAAGATTTATCTATAAAGGAAAAAATAGTAATACAATCTGAAAACGATGTTAAACAATATTTTTCAATAAAATTAATAAACAAGGCAATCAAAGCTACATCGATTTCTAAAATTGTAAATATATATTTAAAGACTGGTCATCCAATGAGTGAGTGTTACTAATCAAATAATTATTTAGACTAATTTTTTTTATTTTTTCAGTGATTGAATACAATATTGAAAACGGAGATAAAAATAGTGGATTTATAAGATATTATATAGCTGAAAGAATTGATGAAGATGAAGAATAGAAAAAATTTTAAGTAAAAAATCCAATTATAAATTTTATCTAAATGATAAAATCATTTTATTTTGTCGATCTAATAAAGTGCCCGCTGAAGGAAAAAAACTTTTGTCCAGTTTATTAATTATTTTTTCTTCTATCAATACTGAAAGTTTTATAATGTTTTCAAATTCTTTCATGTAAATATCAAGTTTTTTCATCTTTAAATCAAATTGATTAAGCTGATCACTGACTATTGTTATCAATTGTGTATCAATTTCCTTTCCTATTGACTCTTTTACAAAAGATTCTATTTTTTGTCCAGTAACTTCACCGTAAATAATCGATTTAATTGCTTCAATTGTTTCAATATTTTCGAGAATTGTAACTGTAATCAGCTGGCCCATACTAGAGATAAAATCCTTGTCATTTTTTGCCAAGTCTCTTATAAGAGTTGTTGTTAGTTGTTGACATGGTGGATAAAGTGTTTGATCTTTATCATTTGTTTTATCAATTACTTCAGAGATCATAGATAATACTTTTTTTCCTTTAAAAACTTCATTAAAAATAGTTGTTATCTTCTCATTTGAAGTTTTTTTTTCGATGAGATTATCAATAATACTAGAGAATTTTCTGTAATCAATTTGTTCATTAACAAGTGTTGAGAATGAAAATGAGACCCAAATAATAAAAATGAAGATAAAGATTGTAATGAAAATCATCTTTTTATTTGAAGTGAAGCATTGATTGAACAAAGATTGGGTTCTTAAAAATTTTTAAAGCTTAGTTATTTTTTTCCCGAAAAGCATCAATTGTGAAAGAAAAGAAGACAATAAATTGAAAACAAAATGTGATTAAAAATAATTTTTTTAATTTCATGAAAAATTTAAATTCATTTATGTGTTGTTCATTATAAAATTTTCAATAAATATGGAAATTTATGATTTTTTAACAAATTTAACAAAAATAACATCTTCATTATCATCAATATCATCTGAAAAATATTTTCTTTTTGATGATCCAATTTTGTGTTCGTCTAAATCAATAATTTCAAGAGAATTATTATCTTTTTCTTCACCTTTTCCAATATATTCTTTATCTTCTTCATCTTTGAAACCACCACCATCATCATCATCATTTAAAACTTCACAATCGCTTTTTGAAGTTTCAGACTTATTATCAGATTCCTCTTCATCTTCTTCATCTCCAATCAGCTCTTTTTCTTCTAATGTAAAATCGTAAAAATCAAGCACAGTGTTGAAATTATTATTTATTTCTTCAATTTTATCCAGATTAGATTTGTTTTCTTCTAGCATCCTTATCTTTCGATTGTTAAACAAATTGTATATTTTTTTTCTACAATTATACATATTAAATTTATCCAAATTAAAGTATTTCATTAATTTTATAAAATTTTCACATTTTAAATCTAAAAAACTCATTTTCAAAGTTTAAAAAGATTAATTTAGAAGTTTAATTAAACTTTTAAAAAACAAAAAGTAAACTGAGAAAAACTGAAAAAATATCGCTCAATTTATACAAAATATAATGAGTGGTCCTCATTTATTGGATCAAATAAAATTGTACATGTTTGATTTAAATTTCCTCCAGTTTAATTTGTAAAAACAAAGTTTAACATTAAAAAATGGAACAAATGGAAATTGAGTCAGATTATAATTGGTCTAATCTATATTCAACTCAACTAAATGAAATTTTAAGCGTAGACGTGCTTCGAGTCAAGTCACACCGATTTATTAACTTTAATTTGAAAGGAGAAAACGTGTGTGTTCAATTAAAGAGAAACGAGTTTCAGTTATTTGTTAATTCAAAAATTGAAAGAAAGTACAAGATCAATCTACAGACAAGAAAGTTTAGTTTTGTGCGTCATATGAATTATTTTACCATCAATCTGCAAACAAGAAATTCAAAAACGAACATTCGTGTCAATTATGATGAAACAGTATGGTTAAAATTGCTTGAAATTTATAAAAAAAATTTCTAAAAACAATAGAAAAGTAGTTTTTTATGTATGAAAAATGTGATTAAAGATTCGATTTAAACTTTTTAAAAGATTTAAAATTTGTGATTTTGGTAATTTTTTTTCTTTTGTTAAGTTGAAATCTTTTTTCTGTTTCAAAACAGGTCACTCTTTTTTTTGTCTTTAAATGAATTTTATTTTTGTTACAAAGAAGCTTTTTCGGTAAGTCCCGTTTTTGGTCTTTAGAAATTTCAATTGAATTCGACAGCTTCAAAAAAATTATTTGTTAGTTTTTTTCTTTTGCGTAACAGATTATTTCGGTAATTTCCCCTTTTCATTCTTCATTTATGTTTAATGAGTTGGTTTTTTTAATTTGTTACTAAACAGGCTTTTTCGGTAATTTCCCTCTTTCTTATTATTGAAATTATCAGCTTTCAAAGATTGTTTTAGTTATTGCTTAATAAACTTTTTTAAGCTTTAACAGGAAATTGTTTGGTTTTTTCAAAGCTTTTCATTTATAATTAATCATATGATTTTATCATTAAACAATTATTTATCCTTCAAAAAAGTGAAAAGTTTGCTTAATAACCTTCAGATTTAGTATAAAATGAGTTGATTCGATCGTTAAAAAATCATAATTTCTTTTCTCTCTAACAGTTCACTTCCAATTTTTAAAAGTGTTTTAATTTTCACTCTTTTAGTAAAGTTGTTTAAATAAAACTTATATTTTTCAAAAAAATGAGTTCTTTCAGTGCGAATCAAGCTTTATTTAAAGAATTAAAAGAAAATGAAAATCTTTTCATTGGTGCCTTCATAGATAAGAACATAGATCAATCAATGTCGATTTTCTACAAGAAATGGTACAACAGTGTTCAACGTAAAAAATCCAAGCCATTAGAACTATTGAATATAGTGTGTAAAGATATTTTTGACAACCTCATCGAACCGCGATCATCCGATTTGTCGACATTTTTCAACAGTTTGGAATATGACAATGATAATCACATGGGTTTTGGATTTATTTATGAGAGTGAGGCCGACGATAGCAACTATGTTAACATCTTTAATGGTCTATTAAAGAAAGTTCCATCATGCGCTTTTACCGAAACACACATTAATGGGAACTGTGTTAAAAATGTGTGTATTCCATGTCTCCTTTCTGGACAAGACAAACCTATTGCAGACTTGAAGAAACACGTAAGCATCGAACACATGCCAATATTCATCAGCAATGGAGAGGTGGTTCGCGTGAATATTGTTGACATTTGCTTATCAAAGAACTTTGTTTCTATAAGAAGAGATAAAATTTCTAATGTGTTTTCTGTTGATAATGAAAGTGCATTTATATGTCCTCCAGTTGAAACACAAAAGATTGTCAGCTTCATTAATAGAAAAAGAAAAATCTCCTCTGGTGATGTTGATGTATGCTTAAATAGAAATGAGAAAACTTCATCAAATGAATTGTCACATGAAACAACAGAGAAAAAAAAAAGATTGGGATTTGAATCAACGCGGATAACAGAGAGCAAAGATTCAAAGGTAAGCTGTTTAAACTTAAAATTTTTTATTGATTATATTTCTTATAATCCTTATATAATTTTTTTATTGATTATATTTCTTATAATCCTTTTATAATTTCTATAGGACACAAATACTCAAATATTGAATAAAATCAAACACGCAAACACACATTTAATCAACAATCATCAAATAAACAATCAACAAATCAACAAT
>JASGCW010000066.1:17021-17093 GCA_030053945.1 Limnohabitans sp. | reverse complement strand
CAACAAATCATCACACGACAAATCAACAATCAACAAATCAACAATCAACAAATCATCACACGACAAATCAAC
>JASGCW010000066.1:0-16921 GCA_030053945.1 Limnohabitans sp. | reverse complement strand
AATCAACAAATCAACAATCAACAAATCAACAATCAACAAATCAACAATCAACAAATCAACAATCAACAAAACATTGTGAAATTAATAAACACACATCCAGATTTGTTAGATTCAAACAATTCAGAGCCAACTTATGTGGAAGCAAACACACAAATGGAAGAAGAAGAATCAAACGTGGTTGAGACGTTGAGAGCTGTAGAGGGATTAATTGGTCACTCAAACAACATTAATTTTAACACTGACATCACAATTATTCCAGAAGAAAATGAATCTCTAGTTTATGAAATCCATCAAAATTCTGATGCATCAATGAAAAACATCGGCATTGATTCACGTACAAACGAACTACCACTTTTGGATTTTGACCAGATAATCAGCAAACCTTGCGAAGACGTGGATTTCAATTTTGAGGAATTCATCTTCATGCATAAGCTTGAAGATGAGCAAGTCAAAGCGGATGATTCTTCTAATCAACCAGTTGTGGATGAATCAGATAATTCTGAAATTTCGTTTCCAGATATAGAACAACCATCGGAAATAAATGAAGAGGAAATTTTGGAGATGAATCTTCAAGGCAAAATTTGCTCTCCTACTAGAAACAACTTGAAACACGTGACAAACTTCACTTCTGCAAATTGCATTAGAGAGAAAAATATTATACCTGTTCAAGACTGCAATTTAAATCCAGTAAAGAAACAAATGGAAAATTGCTGTACTTTCTCTTCAACATTCCATCCATTCATTAATGTTTTATTGAACACAAACAACACAAACAAATTGGTGTTTGAATTAAACTTCAGTAAAAAAGAAGACACATTCTATTCAGAATCATTAATCAAACTTTTATATTCAAACCTGAACAAGATCATCAAAGAAAATTTTCCTCAAGAACAATCTGAAGAATCATATAGGAAATATTTTGAACAAAATGGTCAACTTGGTCTTTACTTCAAACAAAGACACAACAACGAAGACCACACTCTTGTAAAAGTCAATAATAGCGTTTTTATTTTTGGAAAAGACAAAGCGAACGATACAACTCGACACCTCAATTTGAACATTATTGATTCTCCAGTTGCTTCATACCAAAAAGTGAAAAAATGGGACGTTACTGAAGATGTATTCTTTGATTCGTATGAAAACATTGAAACGTATGTACAAAGTAATACATGTGAATGTCCAGAGTGTGGTATTTTAGACAAATACAATCCAATAGTCTTTTTAAACGCTCAACTGAAGCTTTACTCTTTAAAGTGTGGAGATAGACTGAATCATTGTATGTATCACTTTTTACAAAAAATGTTTTTGTATCATACGAGAGGCGATGAAGTTTTTTCATATTTTGTGAATAAATCAGTTGCTTTCCAATGTGTTAAAGAATGTCCACACCGAGGTACTCATGTTGGTATAAAGCCATCGATTCGTCTTTGTAGCAAATGTGAAGCAGATTCAAACAAAATGGTGAGGTTACACTCGAGGAAAGGAATCAAACGAGTTTTCATCAATGGAATCAGTTTGGCGGTATTCGATAAGTTTTCAAAAGGAAAGATTCTCGAAATACCGGAGGTTATTGATATGCAATTCAGTTGTGAAAATTGTTTAAAAAATGGTCTTGTATTGGTTGAATATAAATAAATTTCATTCAAAATTTTTAAATTTTTTTATTTATTAATAATTTTTCAAGCAGTACATTCTAGTATCTTTGTCACAAACTTCTTTGTTTCATTTTTCAACTTATCTTGGTTTTTTGAAATAAGCTGCGGTTTTTTCAGTATTCTTTTGATTTCGTTGTTAATTTCAAAAGAAGTGATAATTAATGCTCTGATGAATCCTATTTTGTAATCTTTATTCAACTTGTTCGTATTTTCTTCTATTTTCTTTTTAAGCTTCTTTTTTGTCTGTATAAGCAATCCAAAAAGTTTTCCTGTATCGTTACTATTATTATACAAGTTTAAAATTTTATACACAAACTTATCATCAATTTTATTCAGAATAAGGTGAATCACTTGGATGTCATCTTTAATATTTTTTTTGAAAATATCACAAGGGAGGTGTATATATTCAGCTAACTTTTCATAAAATTTTGTCACAAATAAATTACAAATAAAATTATTTTTGAGCAATTTACTTGATGTTAAAAAATTCATTGTTTTATACCAATTTTTTATTTCTTAAAAAATAAATATTTTTATTTATTATTCGTTTTAATGTTACCACTTGAAGAACAACGAGTATTTCTTTTCAAAGCAACCAATGTTTTAATGAATATGGAGGTATTTGATGAAGAGTCAATCAAAATTTTACTAAACAAAGATAGTGACATTTCATTGATAAGATTAATCACTAAACTTTACTCATTTTTCCATATAATGAAACTCTTCTCGACTCAAAAATCTTCAACTTCGTCGTTATCACAAATGACAATAACTTGCAATGATCTTAAAACCACTTTATTCCAAAAAATTAATGAAGAATATAGAGAAAATGTATTAATGTTAGAAAATGATCAAACTACTAAAAATATTTTAAATTCTGAACGAAGTGAAAAGTTGACATTTCCAATTAACGGAAAGCTAGTCACAATTGCAAAGTTTCTCAATATTGTAAATAATTTAGTCAATCAAACTTTACCAATAATGACATCAAGTGGGATGAAAATAATTGATGGCATCACAGGCAGTATGTTACCTGTTGTTTTTTTTAAAGAAGATGGAATTCTTATTCATCCTATAAACATTCAAATACATAAAAATGTGATGAACATGAATAAGCTGGGATTAAATATGCCAACTATCGGATTTACAATCTTGAATAACAATTTTGTCATCAACAAAGAAGATTCACTCGAAGTAAACATTGCTAAATGTTTATTGAAAAACTTAAGTTGTTCGTGGATTCTTAGAATTGAAAATCTCAAAGTAAAAAAAGGAAACAATGTGATTAAGATTGAGAGTGATTCTTCAATTGTTGATCTTGTCGCTGTTAGAAATGTTTATTTTAACAGTCAACAAGATAAACAAAAAAATTTCTCTTTATCAATAAATGAAGAATCAAATTCATTAACAGAAAGATTTGCATACAATTATAATTTTAATCAATTAATTTTCGGAATTGAAACAATTTAAAAAAAAATTAAAACTTTATTGTAATAAATCATTTATATCTTCATCATGAACTGATCTTGCTTTTGTTATTTTAGCTGCCTTTTTTAAAATTCTTTTTTTTAACTGCTTGTTGTTTACATTGTCTTCGCTGTTTGAAGGTTCATCATTTGGTAATTTTTCTTCTCTGGCTGATTCATCATTTGGTATCATCTTTATTGGGTTAGCTGATTGATCAACTTCCTTTATAACTTCTCCTACCGCTGATAGTGATATAGGAGATGCCGATTTGCCAGATGATGAAGAAATTGATTCTGATATACCAGATAATAACGAAGCAGATACAGGTGAACCAGATGTTTCAATAGCAGATGCTGATGAACCAGATGTTGAAGTAGAAGGAGTTAATGAACTTGTTGTTAAAGAAGTAGATGAAGGCAAAGTAGATGTTAAAGTAGCAGATGAAAGCAAAGCAGATGATAAAGTAGCAGATGCAGGAACAGATAATGAAGAAGCTGGCAAATTTGATTTCAAATTATCAGATTCTAGCAAATTAGATAAAGATTTTGGAGAAGCTGAAGATGTTATTTTCAAAGATTTTCCATCTATTTTAGCATCAACACGGGCTTCTGTCGTTTTCATTCTTTTAATAGTTGATAATAATTCTTTTTCCTTCTCAGATTCTTGTTTATTTTTATCTTTCTCTGTATTACCTTTAATCTTCTCTTTATCATTGTTTTTGTCTTTTTTCTCATTTGTTTCAGTTTGTTTATCTTTTTGGGATTTTCCCCTTAACAACATGAAAGCAACAACAAAAATTAAAACTAAAATGATGATTATGAAAATTTTTCCTATCATTTTTACAATTTGTTATTGTCAATAAAATAATTATTTTATTAACTTGATTTAATTATGGATGAAGTATTCAAATATATCATAGGAGATAACATTACAAAGGAAGCATATGTTAACACTGTTAAAAGAAAACGTTTTCTTTCATCTCTTGAAATTGATGAAAATAAATTTTTAAAGTATATAATAGAGAAAAATGTTATATTTCCAAGTGCAATATTGAGACGCCTTATTGACAATGTGATAGCGTGTGACACTCTTTCATTCACATTTCTAGATACTTTGAATCCAATCAAAGCACACTCTATAGTAAGGTCAACCAAAGATGATTTCTCTCTTATAATCCAAAGAAAAGATGGATTTAAGTTTATGAATCAATTTATAGATGCAATAAACACTTCAATAAGATATAGAATCTCTCATTCTTTTATGAATTTGACAAACACATTTGGAATCGACATAATGAACTTGATAAAGTTGTTTATTAATTTGATAAACCCTTCATCCTTGACTTCCTCTTCTGATTCAGTGACCTTGACAAGAAGTCCGTTAACCAAATTTTCTTTTCTAGTAAAACAAGACAACAATACAGTTAATCTATGTTATTTGATTTTAGAGTTAGAGAAACAAAGAAAAATGTTCTTTGAGGCAAGAAAAAAGTCAGAGAATTTCAGAGAGCTAGTAACTCCAAGTGTACGACTCTTTATTGTTGGAAAAAAATGTAAAAAACTTCTTTCATTGAGCGTGAAATCAAATGGTCAAATTATTTTACTCGACGAAGAACAGTTGTCAACAAAACTTAAAAATGTATATCCACAAGAATCATTTTCAAACCCGTCCACTTTAATCAACAAATATGCAATTTTTCAGCAAAATTTACTTGAGAATAGTGTAATAGAAGAACTGTTTCCATTTGAAAAGTTACATATGACATTTGATGGAGACGTCATTTCAATTGAATCATCTGATGCAAATAATGATTCGATAAATGATGATAAAGAAGAAAGAAACAGAAAAAGATTTTATAAATTTGGAATCAATAACGAGTACATTAAAAATGAAATAGATTTAGAATCAATACTTAAAGTTGTAAAGCATTGTTCCTCTGCTGACAAGCTTCTACTTGGTGGCAAAGAAATTATTGGAATTGGAAATGTCGGTCTAATCGAATCGGTGATTTCAAAAATTTCAACAATTAATCACAACGAGAGTCCAAATATGAAGTATGAAAGCATTAACAATAATAATTTCAAGAATTTAAACAGAAAAAATAGTAATAGTTTTAATAGAATTTCTAATAACAGTAGCAATAATAATAATAGTATTAGAAAGGAAAGTAGTATAAAAAATGGCTTATTATTGAAGCGGCATCGAAATGTTAATCTGAATTTTAAATCATTTATAAATTTAAATTCGTTAAAATTATTCAATTCTACTGCTAACAACTCGACAATACCAGTAATGTTTATCAATTTTTGGCAAACTTGCTTAAACACAATGATCTATAGTCAAAATATGATCATTAAGATGCTTGGGGACACAAATAGCCACGATGACAATTCCGTTTGTTTTGCATTTATTAATTTAGAAAGAGATGAGATAGCTTGGGGTTTGATGCCTTCGTTACATTTTTTTCCATCAAAGTCGTGTACAGTTGTCAATGCAGTTGATGTGTTTGACGACTTTACTTCCAACAATCAACAAGTTTACAACTCTTTCAATGACAGAGAAGATATTGTGTCAATCTGTTGTAATTATCCATTAGGTGACCCGTTTTTCAAAAATCTAATCAATGAGTCGAAAAAACTTGGTAACGTCGTTCGCTTTCAGATAATTCACCAAATTTACACATATTTTCAAAGTTTTTCTACTAAAAGTTCTGGTCTGATTATTCCAAGAATTGATGTTTCATTAGTATCGAATACAAAAAAAGACTGGAAAAAAATCACTAACCAATTGGATAAACAAACTTTTACAGTGACGCCTATTTTTAAAAGATCCAATTATTAAGAAATGAAAAAAAATTAAAACATTTTTTAAAACTTAACAAAATGAAATAAAAAGGATAATGAAGCAAACTTACTGTGTTAAATGTAAAAGAAAGACGGAAACTAAAAATCCGTCTTTTTATATAAATATTATCAAAAATTCAAAACGTTTCAGAGAAGTTGGTGAGTGTTCAATCTGTGAACATCGTAAAAGTTCGTTCGTAAGCAAAAGCGAAATAGATAAGAAAAAATCAGATAATGAAAACATCAAGATATATGAGTAATTTTGAAAAGGCGAGAATTGTATCTCTTTTGGTCAATAATATGAAGTATGAGGACAACTCAATATCAATAGATGACTGTATTAAAAGAGTGGATAAACAGCTGAGAAATCATGAAGTGAAAAACTTGAGTATTAAACGAAAATGTTTTGATGGATCTTCGGAAACAATAAACGTTAAAAATTTGATTTATTTGTAAATTTAAAAAATTCAATCCATCTGCTGATGATTAAATTTTGATTTTTATTTATTACAATTTTGAAAATTAAATGCTTTTCTTTCAATAAAATATAAATTAAAACCATGAATTTCAACGCTGACTTGATTTCTAAAGAAATTAACTTTATCCTCTCTATTGATCCGGACTTTGTCTTATCGACATCGACGGTCAATCCAAATTATTTAGAAACTCACATTGCTACATTGTTAAAAATGAGAAAAATTATTCAAAATGAGAAGATAGAAATTAACCCGGAGGAAGTTGAAAAACTTTTCCAACAAACTTTTTTAAAGTTTTTTCAAAAAATTGACGTACAAGAGTTGGCAAAGTATAACATTTCAAATTCTGACGTGGGAGATATAACAAAAGAATTTCAAGAAAGCTTGGAAAAAAACCTTTTCTCTAATCTAAACCTAAACATGAAAAAAGAGTACACTTTTGAAACTCTTATTAATGCAATGTTGAATATAGAACTCACATCTGAACCGGTTCTTGGACTTATTTACAGACTTTTTCTTTATGAAAAGTTCTCTCCATTTACTGTCTTTGATCCGAAGATAATTTCTTGCTTTGGTAATAGCAACCTTGCACAACGAATTACTTTTTTGAGAACACAGCTGTCTCACCTGTTTGCTGAAGGAAACTATGTGGGATGCTTTGAAAATTTCATGTTAATCTCCAAGATTGTACTTCGAGATATTATATATCCAAAATTTGGATTAATGGACTGTGTTTCCTATATAATTGTTTTGTCACAGCGTTTACTTGAAATGTTTCCAGACACGATCAAATTTGAAGTTCTTTTTTTCAACTTTATGTATACCATCTGCATAAGAATTGTGG
The DNA here is from genome assembly GCA_030053945.1 of Limnohabitans sp. GTDB lineage: Bacteria > Bacteroidota > Bacteroidia > Flavobacteriales > Flavobacteriaceae > Flavobacterium. The sequence continues at coordinate 9,636 of JASGCW010000066.1, read as the reverse complement.
ATGATTTAAATGAACTGACAAGAAATCACTTGAACAAAATGCTAATACACAATCCAAATGAAGACGAGTCAACTAAAAGCGGACCTTCAAAAGTATTAAGAGCTGTTAAGGAACGAGTGGAGGAAGAAGATCTCTATTACAGCTATCGCTCGTTGATTAACTTGTTAGAGAAATTATTGACAAATATTGAAGATTTGTCATTAGATATGAATAGTACAGATGGAATGGTAAAAACTAGACAATATTTGTTCGAAGTTCTCACTCATCCACAAATTAAAGAGAATGTTCGTGAAATGCTTAGTCTTTTCATGACGACAAAAAATGGCGAAACAGGTCAGCTGTTGATGAAGTCAATTATAGTCGAGCCATTCACTCGATTTTCAATTCCATTTGTGACCAAAAAAGATGGTATAACTGCTGCCATACCAGATGAATCTGTTTTACAAAATACTCTTTTATCCATTTTATCGCAAGGAGACAGAAAAAGGAAGATGTTGATGTTTCAAGCACATTCCTATGTGTATCCAAACATAATAGATATGGTGATTTCTGAAAAAGGAAAGACAAAACTTGGTGTTTCCTCAATAACAATTGTAGAACACATTTTTTATATGATTATTAATATTATACTTCGCTTAGAAAAAAACAGAACTAATATTATCAACAAGATAATAGATAACTGTTGGAACGATTTTGTGGACAACACTTTAGCGCTTATTTTGCAGTTCAGGAACCTTAATTCAAATGATCTCAAAATTTTAGAAGATGAAACCTATTCTAATGTTATTCAATCTTATATTCAAACTTTTATGAAATTTATTACACTTTTTAAAGAAGCTTTGATAAACAATAAAAAATAAATTTTGTAAACAATTTATTGAAAAATCAAAATTAATTTATTATTCATTTAAAAAATTATGTTCTCATTATAGATGTTGTTGTTCTGTATGTATTATCTGGAAATGAATAAAAAATGTTAACCATTGATGCGATCATTCCTAGTGCTACCATTCCAGCTATTACGAAAGCCATATTTTTCTTTGTTGTGAAAAAGTCAAATGTCATGTATAAGACGATTCCAATTACAATAAATGCAGTTAACACAATAATATCGAGAATAATAAAAAATGTTCCTTCCATTTTAAATTTTTTTAATTTATCAGTTAATAAAGTTATTATATCAAATATACTTTTTATTTTTATCAAAGTTGATTCAAAAACAGTATGAACTGTAAATATCTTTTTATTTAAATTGATCAATTAAAATGAATTTAAATAATGGTATTAGAATAAATTTATCTTTATAAGCTAAATTTTTTTATTAAAAATCAAAAAATGTCTTTAAATTGAAATTTTATTAAATTTTTAAATTAATTGTTAACTTTTTATTAACCTCTTGATACAGAGCGCTTTCTTATTCTTCTCGGGCTTTTCGAACGATTCTTCGATGATGAACGCTTAGAACGCCTCCTTTTTCTTGTAACTTTCAAATTATTGTTTTTGACTGGTGAACGTGAACGAGACCGTCTTCGGCGTCTTTTAATAACTGGTGCACTTGGAGCCATAGTCAGTTTGAGTCAAAATCATGAAATTGAAAAATTAGATTATTTTTTTCAAGTTGAGCTTCCTATACGAATAATATTAAAAGGGCGTGTTTTTATTTATAAATTTTTTTCAGATATTTAAAAATTTTTTATTTTAATATTTCTCTAACCAGTTATTTGAGAAAAAAAAGATTCCAGTTAACAATATTCCGAGAAAAACACCAATAAAAAATTTTCTTTTATTAAATGTTTTTGGTTTTTTTATTGCTTTTTTTCGCTTTTTATAATACGTGTCGTTTGATTCATATTCAGAATCCTCATTGTCAGAAATAATTGACCTAACCTTATCATCAGTTCCTTTTGCAACCATTGATGCGAAGAAATTTATAGCACCGTTTTTGTACATATCATAATTTTTATTGTTTACATTCTCTTCACTAAATATCTTATCTAAAAATCCTTTTAATACAACACTAACACCAAAATTTGTTCGAGTGTATTGACGATATATTAATTTAAGTGTAAAAATATAATCGAAGAGTAAACTTTCTTCAGTCAACATGTGTCTTTCATTATCTGAGATCTGTGTCATTGTGATGTTCAAGTCATTATTCACATAGCTAACACTTGGCTCAAAGTAAACTGATCGCTTACCAACTTTTTGGTAAACCTCGTCTATAAAATCATCAAGTGTCATTTTTTTTCTATCAAAGGTATAAATGCAATCACGACCCGAAACCAGAATGACTTCAAATGTTTTTAACATATTGTTGACATCTCTACTAATCTCAGTATTTTGACTAACTGTTGTGTAAATGTTTTCAGCACATTTGAATAACTCTAAAACTCTTGGAGAAATAAGGTATTTATCATCTTCTAACTTGTAAAGAAAGTTTTTGTTAGCATAATCAAAATAATCACCATTGTATTTTACTAATTGAATTTGTTTGTTAATATCGTGCTTCAAGGTTTTCATTGAGTCATAAAGTGATGTAATTAAACCATTACTGGCATCTTCTTTAAAAATTTTCATTATTATTTAATTTTCTGTTTTTAATATATTTTTTTTAATTAAAGACGTTTTTATTCAATCAATTCAAGGAAAATTCATATCAAATAAAAACAATAGAAATGAATTCATTGTTAAGTAAAATACTAGACGAAAATGAATTCAATCTTTCGCAGTCTTACCTTAATTCAAACAATCAAATTTCTGATACTATTCAACCACAAACACAACAATCTATTTTATTATCTTCTCCAATTCAACAAACTTCACAAAATGAAAATATAGTTTCAAATATTGATAAAAATATCGGTTTATCCTCAAAAAATATTCATGATCCTAATACAAGTCTAGTTGATCTGAATGAACTTCGGCAATTCATTCAAGAGAGCAACAGATTATCAAATAGTATGGATTATATTGAGACGAATATAACAAATGGAATCAATCAAAATAACTCCGAGGCAGTTGATCAAATAAATTATAATATTGTTGTTGGTAATAATGATGATAGGTATAGCAAAGATATGATTAAGTCAATGAATCAAGATGTTCAATTGGAAGAGATACAATATGAAAATTTCCAAGATCCAAAATCAAAAAAAGATTTTTCTAATGAAATTGGAGAAGATGAACAAATGAAATTCAATATAAGGAAAAGAAGATTTACAGAGATGATTAAAAAACCCCAGCCACCTGATGATGAGAATTATAAAACAAATACAAAAGCTGCTAGTGAATCAAACTATTCTAGTGAATTGATCAATAATAATATACTAGATTTAAAAAAGCCTATTTCCCCGCTTTTCGAATCGAATAAGAAAAATAACTTTTTTCAAAAATACCCACACAGGCAATCACAATTAATGTTACTTAAAGGTGCTATTGCAAATAATATGTTTATTCTAAACAGATGCTTCAAAAATGATTGTTTTCAATCTTCTGAAAACAGCATACTATCATGTGTTGACTTCGATTCAATTATTAATCAAATCGCTCAAGTAACAGATGAAGAAGAGTTTCAATCACAAGTAAACGTCATTAAAATGCAGTTTAAAGTAAGCTTGTTGATTGTCAAAAATGAGTTGGATACATTAACAACGACTTTCGTTAAAACAATGTCAAATGTTATAAGCGAGATTATAGATGACAACAAAGAAATTTTAGAAAACACTCTTTATGTAAAGACAAGCTACTTACCAAATATATTCAAACACATTCACGCATATTTGATGGACATGGACATTAAATATGAAGAGGAAAATGATGACCCTAAAATTAAGGATATAATAATGGGCTTAAAATTAGTGGATATTGTTGACATCTTTTCTTGGAGTGGAAACAATCCAAATGAAGAGCTTGAACGATTAAAAACACTCTGGGAAGTTAATAAAGAAATTTCAACAAAGAAAATGCCAAAGAAAAAGCATCTTCATTTTGCAATGATGTATACTTTTTTGACCTTGCTCTACTCTGGAATGAAATATGTGAAAGCGAAAAACATAGAATCAAAAATTGATTCACTATTTAAAGAGAAATTGAAAAATATTAGTGAAAAGAACAATAATTACGCTTTAGAAGACAATGATTCGAATGATTTAAGTGATTCTGACGAGGATACTGATAAATGTAAATACAATGATTTTAATGATAGCAAGAAAGCAGATAATTGTGATGACTTCAAAAAAATTGAATGTCATAAGGAAGATGATACTGAAACTGTGTCTAGTAAAACATCTTGGATCATGAATTGGTTTGGAAAAAATTCGGCTTATGATAAAAACAATAAATCTGAAAATTCAAATAAATGTGATGATTGAATCAGAAAAATATAAACCAATTCTTATTTTTATAATTATCATTGTTTTCTTGTTTTCATTAATTGCTTTTTTTACGCAAATTTTATACTTTGACGATCAGACAAAACTATTAAAGTATCTTATTAAGTCATTTTTCACAAATTTATTCATTCTCATTTTTTAAATATCAGAAAATTATGATAGCTTCTTTTGAAACAATTGATTTATCAAATTTGAAAAATAATGACTTTTCTATTCTTTTAAAAACGAAAGACAAAGATACTACTTCAATTATGATAGAAATTTCTGTTGTTTGTTCAAATACTAAGAAGACTGATGAAAACAATGAATTTTTTTCAATGATTGAGAACGAAAGAAGGCGGTTTAATAAACAAACACACATCACCGAAAAAACTGGACCAACTGAAATATTTGCTTTTGGAACAAAATATTTTTCAGTAAACCAGCTGACAAACATTCTAATTAATGAACTTCTTTCAAATCAAGACCTTGACATGAACTCTTCGTTGGTTAGGTATGCTGAATCAATAATTCAAATTTACGACAAAAACAAGGAAAGTTTATTTGAAACACAAAGTGATATTCATCAGCTTTTTTCTATTATTAATTTATATCATGTGCTTCTCTTTCATATGGAATATACTCCTTTATTATTGTCATTATTTTCAAATGAAGATACTGCATACAATCTTGTGGAGTGGAAAAAAAACATTGAATCAAAATATGAATATGTTCATGTAGTTTCTTTTGAGATGTTTTACTATACAAAAAATTTTGAAGAAATAAGGTTCAACAACATTATTGAATCTGAAATTGAAGGAAAAGAAAAAGAAAAAAATGTTTATGATATTAAAGAGCTTTTTTATAAAAATAGAAATAGAATGGAAATAGACGAAGATGGTTCCTTATATGCAAAAAAAATTATTAATGACCTTTGCGTCCCTTTTAATCTTTGGCAATCCTGTTTGAATTCACCAAGGGTAGAAGATAAGAATGGGCAAGATTTCGAAAAATACAAATTAGTAGTGAAATTAATTGGAATTCACGACCCATTATTAGCCGCATATTTAACAAGATTTATTAAAGTCGATTCTTCTAAACACAAAAAAATTGTATACCTATATGCACAAACCGTGACTTGTTAAAAATAACGATTTGCCAGAATAATTTAAATTTTTTCTAATTTTTTAATTAAATTTTTGAGACCATAACAAGAAAAAATTTGCTTGAAAAATGATTGAAAGGTGAAAATTTTTTGTTGAGTATTCTCATTAACCTTGTTGTGAATTAAAAATTCTTTATAAATAAAGGGGAGAGCCATTATAAAGTCGCTCATTCCTTCGCTATCTACAGTTAAACCAAGTTTTTCAATCGTTTCATTGACATCAATTTCCGCGTCATATTCTTCCTTTTCATAATAACGAATAAAATTGTTGAGATAAGTATACAAACCAGAATCGATAACATGTTTAAGACAAATATCACATGGAAGACAAAGTAGCAGAGTTTTCATTCCAAGAAGTATGTAGTCTAAATTGTATTTTCCATTCACAAAGTTCTCCGGAGTAAGTTGAAGCAAAAGTGATGTCATGTGTCTGAAATACCATATTGGCCGACCCCATGATCCAGTATAATCTATAAAAATTTTATGAGTCTCGTCTTTATTGTAATTTGTAAAGCTTTTCATTCCCAAAAAAATTATTTGGTTTTTAGTGGGACAGGCAGTCTGAGCTATTTTGTCGATAATATTTCGATTTTCATTATATTGTTGGTTCATCCAGTCTTTCCATTGGTTTTCATTCAGATAAAAGTCTAAAGAGAATACTATACTAGGATACTCCAATTCAATTTCAGGAAATTTGAATTCTTCTTTTTTTTCTTTTTCAATCAAATCACCAAGACTGGCTCTCTTTTTTTTTAAATTTTTCATCGAAACGTATCTGAGCCATTCATCACAATAGTTTCTAGTATAGAAATCGAACTTTTCTGAATCAAATTTTTGATTGTATAATGTATCTAAATTAAATTGGAATACTTCAACAATCGCTCGATTTCCAAGCAACAACTCATTCTTTCTCTTTTTGATTGAAGGAAGATATAATTCTAAATATTTTCTTCTTTTCTCTTTTTCTAACGTATACTCTCCATTATAGTCTTTGTCTTCTTCACCATCAATGTTCTCTTTGTCTTTTTCTTTTTCAATTCGTGTGTCTCTTTTTTTGCTTTTGTCGTTATTATTATCGATTTCTAAATCTTTATCTTTGTCACTGTATTCATTCTGATTCATATGTTTTTCAAGGGCCTCTTCATCTGAACAAAAATATGTTATTAACTGCTCGATAAATACACGGAAGAGAATATTTAATCCATATAAATTCAACCACAGTTCGCTAGATGGCGATTTGAATTTTTCCCTCAAATTAACATCGAAGAAACCTTCTTCACTGAATTTAACATCGAAATAGTTTTCATGTCTGAACAATTTGATAAGAACAGGTGGTTTGTTTTCTTTATGTAAAATGCATTCTTCTTTATGAGTCAGAAAATACATTTTGCATTTTTATTTTTTAATTTTAAAAGTGTTGAACAAAATAGAGACTTCTTGAAACTTTTTCGAACTTCAAATCTATAAACTCTGTTGTATCTTCTTCTTTTACTTGTTTTAATTGAGCATTGAGAATAGATGATATTGATTCAAATGTGAATTGTTTGCTTGGTTCTAAATCTACTATATTGTTTTTAACATTTTGTGATTTGATAACTAAATCTTTTAAAAAAAAACTTTCTGTCAATTTCATATTGTCAGTCAAGTTATTTTCTATTAATTTTTTCTGCATTACTTTCAAAACCGATTTCACAATAAAAACGTCAGAAATAAGGTGATAACAAAACATTTTTTAAATTCGAAACAAAAAAAGATGTCGCGTGATATAAACACTGAAGATTTGAAACTTGATCTTCTACTGAAGTCTCCAATAGATTTGGAAGCAATGTGTGTCTCTTTAAATAATGACCAAGAAGGCTATGTTTTATTTATGAGAAAGTTCTTAGCTGACGCCAAAAAAAGGATTTTCAACAGCGAATCAAATATGTTTAGAAAAGGAGAAACGCAAGAGCTTATGAACAGAATCTTATCATCAATGATCAAACAAAAAAAAGCATCGATTCCCTTACCTCCAAATGAGACAATAATTTTTGATACAACTGTTGAAAGTCTTAACAATCTTGGAAAACGATTTGCAGATGAAGAAAATTTTTTGTATGACCTTGACGAAAAGCGTATTGGAAGAAAAAGAAAGATGCAATATGATGAAGAACTCAGACGAAGAAATAATAAGTGTCACGATGAAAAAAAAGATTAATGTTTAAAAACCTAAACTCAAATAAAATCATTTTCTTTTTAATCTTCAAAGAATGTCACTTGATGTGAAAAAAATCACATTGACGCTAAGTGAACTTAATGCGTCAATTTTTTTAACAATTAAATATTCTTTCAATAATAAGAAACAATATGAATATAAGTCAAAAAGCGAGAATAGAATATATCCAAGTTTAAACGCTGTGATAGACCACATACCAAGTGATGTGCAAACAAATTTAGAAGAGTCACTTAACATTTTACCTTCTCTTGTGTTTATTCATTTTGCGTCCGGAAAAATTGAATGTCTTAATAATTTATCTGTTTCTAAAACAATCAAACAGTCAGATAGTTTTGATTTTTCAATTCAAGTAGCAATTATCAGTTTCGTTTTAAATTTCGAAAATGACCCACCTATTAAAGTTGTTTTGAAAAACGTGAACAACAATGAGAGTAAAAATAACTTTTTTAATCTCTTTTTCGATCAACGTGATACAATCACAGCAATGTTAACTGAAAATACTCCAATTAAACACAAATCTCATGAATCAATTAATAAAGTTTATGAAGGAGTGATTTTTAACGAAAATGAAATGGTTGTATTAAAAAACTTTTTCGGACTACCAAACGCACCAGAAATCAATGATATTTCAATGGATGTTACAAAAAATGAATATTCTAATGAACAAAGTGGCTCAAATTTGATAGAAAATGAAATGAAAGAAGAAAAAAACTTGGAAAAACTAGTATCACAGATGGATCTTTATAAATTCGGTATTCAAGTTTGGAATCAAAAGAAGATGCTTATATTTGGTGAAGATATAGCTATTCATGTAAAACGTTTGAAAGATGATTTGACAAATCGATTTTCCTCAAAAAGAAAAATTCTACTAGAAGAAAATGATTTTTTTAATGTACAAAACATGATTGTGGCGAACAATGATCGTCCATCAAATTCTCAATCATTTGCTCCGATTTTTGCTCCATCTTTGTGGTCTGTAAATTCTCAGGTGGGAGATTTGATGAAAGATGATAGAAATAAAGTATTCTCAGTGGATATTAATTGCCATATAGAAAACTCGTTGAAACTAAGCCCAAGAACGAATGGATTTATATTCCTTAATCAAGAGAGTGAATTGCGTTCGAGATTGAATGCTCAACACAATCTTTGCATTCATCAAGTGAACGGAGATTCATTTCTTTCTCCGAATATAATGTTCGAGAAGCAGACTTCAAGCAGAAGAAAATATTATGATGAAAATGGCATCGAAGTATATTCGCCATTTAAATGTGGATTAGGCCTTTTAATTTATTATGACCATGTTGATCCAATTTTATATGTTTCAGTTCACGCCTCAAAAAAAATTGGCCAATATTCAACTGACAAAAGCAACATTGTAACCTTCGAGAAATATGCGAATTTAGTTTCTATTAAAGAGAAAGAATTAAGTAAAGAATTAAATAAAGATAAAGAACCAAGCAAATCTATAAACAAAGAAAAAGATTCTCATCTTTATAGTCAAGTAGGATCTTCTGGTGTTTACTTTTATAGGGAAGAGCATCCAATCTTCACAAGTCGGGTAATTAAAAATACATTGTTCGAACCACTACACCAAAGTTCCGGTGTGAGACAGATTGCCTTTTTTCCATTTATATCACGTGATATATTTAACGAAGGTAAAAATCTTGATGTGAATGAGTTTATAATAAAATTTGGATTTGGTTTCAATCAAGATGAGATGAAGATTAGTAGAGTGATTATAAAGCGAAGTGCTTTAATAGAAATGACATGTAATTTAAATGAAAATATTGAGAGTGAACAGAAAAAAAGCATTTATTGTAAAATTTGATAGAAAATTCACATGCATTTAATAAAATTGTTATTTAAAGAATCATTGATAAAATGTC
>JASGCW010000008.1 GCA_030053945.1 Limnohabitans sp. | reverse complement strand
CCATCTCCCATCTTCCATCTCCCATCTTCCATCTCCCATCTTCCATCTCCCATCTCCCATCTCCCATCATCCACCACCCATCTTCCACCACCCATCTCCATCCAAAAATCAAAAAAAAACTTGCAGAAGCAAAAAAACGTTGTATATTTGCACCCGCAAACAAGGTTCGTTGAACATCATAAGAATAAAGTTTAGTGAATCATAAAGCACTGGTTTGGTAGTTCAGTTGGTTAGAATACATGCCTGTCACGCATGGGGTCGCGGGTTCGAGTCCCGTCCAGACCGCCAGAAAAAAAAGCTTCGTTATACAACGGAGCTTTTTTATTATTTCAAGACAAAACAAAAAATTATAGTTTTAGACAATATCTTTTTCACTATTCATCTTATCAAAAATCACAAAAAATCCCGATAAATCGGGATTTTTTTCTTACTTATTCATATGTTGCATTTCGTACACAAATGCATCTAAGTCAACTTCCAATAACAACAATGAAAGCGCCTTATCTACTATGTAACTTACATTTCCTGGAGTAAAACCTAATGCTAATGCAAACTTTGTTAAAATCTCTTTTTGTTTAGGACCTAAAATATGATCCGCATAAACCATTCTTGACAAATCATACAAACGCTCTAAACGTTGAGTATATAAAGACGGTGGGTTAATTGGATATTTTAAAGGATTTTCTAGTATTTCTTCATACTCTTCATCCGAAATTTCTAAACGATTTTTTAATTTATCCAAAAATTGCTTTTCTTCAACACTTAAATCTCCATCTGCAATTGCCACACGAACAATCGCTGAAAAATGACCTTTGTTTCTGGCCTTGAATTCACTATCAAATAAATCTGAAATTGACATAGCTATTTTTATTTTATTTGTCACAAAGATAGCCATTATCTTAATCTTCTAAAACCTTATTTTAAAAAATAAATTGTAAGTTTGACAAACCCAAATCATATTATTATGTCAGAATTTTGGATTTATTTTAATATGGGTCTTAAGCACGTTTTGAATATTAGCGCTTATGACCACGCTTTATTTTTAATAGGAATCACCATTCCCTATACCTTTAATGAGTGGAAAAAATGGTTACTTTTAATAAGCCTCTTTACAGTTGGTCATACGATATCATTACTTCTTTCAGTTTTCGGTGTTATTTACTTCAAAGAAAACCTTGTAGAATTTTTAATTCCAATAACAATACTTATTGTTGCAATTTTTAATCTTTTTACAGCTGGAAAAAGCAGCAAAAATGAAAGCATAACGCTAATTTCAATTGTAACTTTAATCTTTGGGATAATACACGGATTAGCTTTTGCTAATGACTTTAAATCTATATTACCAGGAAATGCAACAGATAAACTACTCCCTTTAGGCGAATTTGCTTTAGGAATTGAATGTTCGCAACTTATCATTGTAATTATTGTATTGTTATTATCTTTTTTAGTACAGACAGTTTTCCGCTTTTCTAAACGAGATTGGACATTAGTAATGTCAGCATTTATTATCGGAGTGGTAACTCCACTAATCATTCAAAGCCCTTTATGGCATAGATAAAATGAAAAAACTAAACAAATACGACAAGGCATACCTGAGATTAGCGCGAGAATGGAGCAAACTTTCTTACTGTAAAAGAAAACAAGTAGGCGCCATTATTGTACATGACAGAATGATAATTTCTGATGGTTATAATGGCACTCCTTCTGGATTTGAAAATTGCTGTGAAGATGAAAATAACCTTACACACTGGTATGTATTACACGCGGAAGCAAACGCTATTACTAAAGTTGCTGGTTCAACACAATCTTGTAAAGATGCAACTCTTTATATTACTTTATCTCCATGCAAAGAATGCAGCAAATTAATACATCAATGTGGAATAAAAAGGGTCGTATTTTATGAGAAATACAAAGATGATTCAGGACTAGAATTTCTCCAAAAAGCAGGCATTGAAGTAGAACATATTGAAGATTTAGAATAAATCTATTTTGAAAAACATAAATAAAATATATTTCCCCCTTATTCTCTTTACCGCAATTACGGTAGGATTCGTTTTGGGTGCGCTTTTTATTAAAACTCCAACAACCAACAGATTAAACTCTGAAAACTTATCTAAAAGAAAACTGAATAAGCTTATTGACTTTATTAATAGCGAATATATAGATAGTGTAAATACAGATTCTATTGTTGACCAAACAGTTACTGGAATATTAGAAAAACTAGACCCTCACTCTATCTACTTAGCTAAAAACGAAGCTAAAGCTGAAGCCGAAAATATGAATGGTGGTTTTGTAGGGATAGGTGTAAACTTTTTTATAGACAAGGATACTGTAGTCGTAATTAGTCCATTAAAAAATGGTCCCGCAGAAAAAGCGGGAGTAAAATCTGGCGACAGAATCCTTCTTGCAAACAATCATAAAGTCTCAGGTAATAAAATAACTACTGAAAAACTATATTCAATCCTCAAAGGGGAGCCAAATTCTCCTGTAAAATTGAATATTTTTAGAAAATCACAGCATAAAAAATTAAATCTTATTGTTTATCGAAACATTGTAACTCTAAAAAGTGTTGACATAGCTATAATGCTAAATAAAACAACTGGGTACATAAAGATAAATCGTTTTGCAGAAAGCACCTATGACGAATTTAAAAAAGGACTTACTCAAATTATAAAAGCTGGTGCAAAGTCTTTAGTTTTAGACTTAAGAGATAACGGAGGTGGCTATATGGAAGATGCAATACTCATAGCTGACGAATTTCTAAAAGAAAAAAAGTTAATTGTCTTTACCAAGAACAAACAAGGGAAGATCGACAAAACTTTTGCAACAGACGAAGGCAGCTTTGAAAATGGTAAAATAACAGTTTTAATCAATGAGAATTCAGCTTCAGCAAGTGAAATATTAGCTGGAGCTATTCAAGACAACGATAGAGGATTAATTATTGGTCGAAGATCATTCGGAAAAGGATTAGTACAAAGAGAAATTCCATTTGAAGATGGCTCTACTGTTCGTCTGACAGTTGCAAGATACTATACCCCTACTGGAAGATCTATTCAAAAATCGTATAAAAATGGTTCAGAACAATATTTTAATGATTTTTTACAACGTTTTCACAATGGTGAAATGCACACAAAGGACAGCATTAAAATAGCGGACACATTAAAATTCAAAACACCAAAAGGCAGAATTGTATATGGTGGCGGGGGCATTGTCCCTGATATATTTGTCCCTATTGAATCTACTTCAGGTAATGAAATTATCCCTACATTAATGCAATCGGGCTTAGTAACCAATTTTGTATTTCGAGAAATAGATTCAAATAGAAAATTTTTCGAAAATTTAAACTTCAAACAAATCATTTCTAAAATAGAACATTCCGATTTTTATTTTGAAAAATTTGCTATTGAAATAAAAAAATCTGTACCCGAAATAGATTTATATTCAAATAAAAGATATATCAAGCACTACCTCACAGCAGAATTTTGCAGGCAGTTATTAGACGAAAACAAATACTACAGCATCTTACTTACCAATGATAAAATGATTCAAACAGCGCTAAATGCAAAATAAAAAAAGCGCCCTGTGTATAATACAGAGCGCTTTTACTAGAAAATTGTAACTGTTCTCAAATCAAAATTTATGTTTTTATTGTACAACCAATTGTGAAATCAGTCAATAAAAACAAATTAGAATTTGTAAGTTATGCGTCAAATACCACTAAAAACACATAACAAAAACTAAAATTTCCAAAAACAAATTTAACCCAAAGAACGTTTGTGACACTGTATATTGCAATTCTTAAAAAATTGCAAATTTTGATTTATGGCAGTAAAAAGACGTGTCAGAATTTCTACTTTTATAACCACACCTATAAAGAACAACCACAATCTTTATTATTTAATAAATTTATGATATTTTTTTAATTCACACAATACCCAATATTTAGTATTTTTTAAAATACCTGTTTTCAGTTAGAAAAACGACAAATTGTAATTTAAGCACGATGAAAATCATATTTTTATTCATTAAAAATTAAGTCCTATATTTGTTCAAACTTTTTTTCAATGTCAATCAGTACAAAACCATACAAAAACTCCGATTCAAGCAAGAAAGAACAAGTCTCAAAAATGTTTGATAATATCTCTAAAAATTACGATAATCTAAATAGAGTTATTTCTTTTGGTATTGATATTAAATGGCGAAAAAAAATATTAAAAATGGTTTCTATCAAAAAACCTAAAAACATTCTTGACATCGCAACTGGCACAGGGGATTTAGCAATTCTATTATCGCAATCTAGCGCAGAAAAAATTATTGGTTTGGATATTTCGGAAGGAATGCTAGAAGTAGGAAGACAAAAAATCAATCAAAAAGTACTTTCTGATAAAATTGAAATGAAATTAGGGGATTCAGAAAATATTCCTTTTGAAGATAACACTTTCGATTGCATAACTGTAGCCTTTGGTATTAGAAATTTTGAAAACCTAGAAAAAGGGCTTGCTGAAATTTTAAGAGTACTCAAACCAAATGGTCTTTTTGTAATTTTAGAAACTTCTGTGCCAGAAAAATTCCCTTTCAAACAAGGATACAATTTTTACACAAAACAAATTATGCCTTTTATTGGCAAATTATTTTCAAAAGACAAAGATGCTTACCAATATTTAGCTGATTCTGCTTCAATTTTCCCTTATGGAAAAAATTTAAACAATATTTTAAGTAAAATTGGGTTTATAGATGTAAAACACCTTCCTCAAACATTTGGGGTTGCAACAATTTATTCAGCATCAAAAAAGTAATATGAAGTCATTATTAAAAATACGTTCGCTAAACAAACTTATATAAAATAAGGTATCTGCATATTACCACCTATGACAAATAAACTTACACATATATGAAATCACCACTAACAACGAGTTTGTTGCAAACAAACACCAATGATTAAAAAGGTGATACCATATGTTACCTTGAACAAATAAATTTTAAACATATGAAAAGACTTTTAACTATCATATTCGTCCTAGCTTCTATTTTGACTAATGCGCAAGGATTCATAAAGAAGAGTATGTTTTCGAAAAAACCAATTATCAATCTTGAGAATTTCGACAAACAAAAATTACATTTTGGTTTTTATTTAGGCCTTAATAGTTATGATTTCAAAATCGATAAAAAATATGACGCCCAAGATATCATAGTCGAAAGCCAAACAGGTTTTAATATAGGGCTTGTTGCTAATCTTAGACTTACAGATCATTTTGATTTACGTTTTGAGCCTGGGTTACAATATGGTCAACGAAACTTACAATTCCCTAATATTGCCGATCCTATCGATGCAAAAAGAGAAGTAAAATCGACATATTTGCATTTCCCATTATTACTTAAATTTTCTTCCAAAAGAACAGGAAATATAAAACCTTATTTAATTGGCGGTGTTTCAACCGATTTAAACTTATCAAGTAATGCATCTTCTCCAGATGACAACTCAGCCAATGTTTTTAGGATGCTAAAAAACACAAACAATTATGAATTAGGAGTTGGAATCGATATTTATTTTGAATACTTCAAATTTTCACCTTCCATAAGAGGCGTTTTTGGCATAAATAACGAATTAATTCCAGACAAAGACCCAAATAGTCCTTGGACTGGAAATATGACCAATTTACAAACGAGAGGCATTTTTCTAAATTTCGCATTTCATTAGAATATTCATAAAAAACATCTTAAACTTTAAAACCATTCTATGATATTGAACTAGTTTTAAAATTATTACGCTCTGCACAAAAAAAATTAAAAATAAAAATTTTTGTTTTATTTTTGAAAAGCAAATAACAAAAACTAGAAAGCTTTATGCCAATTTCAACTAAAATTTCCATCGAAATTGATGGAGAGGTTTTACACCGTTTTTCTGAATTAACGATTCATCAAGAAGTTAATAACCATCATAATTTTACCCTAGTGCAACCTATGCCTAGGGAGTTTGTAGAACAAGCAGTCGATAAAACACAGTTTTACATAGGCAAAGCTATTTTGATAACGGCCGAATCGAGCTTTTTAAAAACTCAAGGAGCTTTACATTTTAAAGGCATAGTAACCAGTGCCGAAATGGTACGCAATTTTGGGGTAGCGAGTTATATTTTAATCAAAGGATATAGTCCTACTATCTTGTTGGAAGGTAATCCGCATATACAATCGTTTACCGAAATGAGTATAGGAGATATTACCAGTTTAATGCTCGACAAATACTCAAAACAAGTGCTAAGAAGTCGGATTGCACCTAAAAATACTTCGTCATTACCTTATACTGTACAATACAACGAAAGTGATTTTTCGTTTTTAAAACGATTGGCACAAAAAAAGGGAGAATGGTTTTTTTATAATGGTGCTGAGTTATTTCTTGGCGACCCCAACAAAGGAAATACCTACGACTTATACTATGGCAACAATGTACATAGTCTAAAAATAGATATGAAGGCTCAGCCGATAAATTTTACTTATCTAGGATATGAACCTACGAGTGCTGATACACAAACGATTTCCTCTTTTGAAATCAATCATCAAGAACAAGGTTATACGCGCTCAGCCTTTGAAGCTTCAAAGAAATTATATCCTGAAACAGGAACACATTTATACTCGCAAGCTATTGGAGAAAGTAGAGCTATGCCTCACCTATCCGACAGAGTACAAACCCAAACTCAAGGAAATGCAGCGAGTTTAATCACTGCTTATGGTGAAAGTGATGAACCTGGATTGCGCATAGGCGACAAAGTTAAAATTACTGAACCTGCTTTTTCTCCTACTAACAATCCAGCAGACGGTATCAAACAACAATACTTTGGTGAATACATTATTACTCAAGTTACACACCATCTAGACGAAACAGGAAAATATTTCAATACATTTGAAGCTGTACCGTCGAGTGTGCAAGCACCGCCATACACACACGTATTGGCACATCCGCTTTCAGGCACACAACCCGCAACCGTAACCGACAACAACGACCCTAAAGGATTAGGAAGAGTCAAAGTAAAATTTGCTTGGCAACGTGAAGAAAACTCACCGTGGTTGCGAATGACCAACCCACACGCCGGAGGTGGAAAAGGAATGTACTTTATTCCAGAAATAGGAGAAGAAGTACAAATAGCTTTTGAAGATAACAATGCGGAAAAGCCTTTTGTACTTGGTGCTATGTACAACGGAAGTGAAAGTTCAGGCTATGCAACGGGTGGAAATGACAACAAAGTAATCCAAACAAGAAGCGGTTGTAAAATAATCATCAACGATGCACAAAAAAGCATTCACATTGAAGACCCTAGTGGCAACACTTGGACAATGGACGGACAAGGAAATATTAGTGTAAATGCTCCTAAAAACATGACTATCAATGTAGGTGAAAATTTAGATATAAGTGTAGGGAACAATATGACGACTACAGTTGGAAAAGACAATTTACTTACTGTAAGTGGTAATAACACTTTTGATATTGCAGAGTTACATAAATTGATTGCCAAAATTTACAATCAAACTATCGACGAAAATAAAGACGTTACCATAACTGGAGATCTAACAGAAACCACTGCCTCAACAACTCACAAAGCAAAAACAGGTGATATTCTTATACAAAGTGCTGGAATTACAAAAGTTTTAGGAGCAAAAGACGCTAAGGTAAACAAAGGATAATATGTTTGTCTTAATAACTATCATAGCAAGTATTGTATTGATTAGTTTTTTGTTGAAAAATATAATTCCAAAAACGCCAACGGCATTTGTTTTTAAAAAGATTTGTAAAAATTTTTAAAAACGAATACCGTGGATTCTCCCGAAGTTTCGGGAGAATCCATAACAAATTAAATTTTACACTTATGAAATCCCCATAAACTAGAAGTTTGAGTATGCAAACACGAATGATTAAAAAAGGGATAACATATGTTACCTATGACAAATTAAATTTTAAACATATGAATTTAATAAATTATCAATTCTCGTCTGAAATCGAAAAATATGTTTCTAAAACGGCGATTGTACTTGCCAATGGACTAAATACTTTTACCTATAGCGTAAAAGACGGCTCAGCTATATTTTTTGATGAATATAAAAACTACTATATATGTGTTGATGGAGATTTTTCTTTGATTGATGAAGACAGGACAATAGAAGTATTCATAAAAGTTGGAGACAGGGCTATTGTAAATAACGATATAACGATTGTAAGAGTTCAAACTGCCGAAGAAGTAGAAGAAATGGCAAAACCATTTTTTATGCCCTATGCGCTACAAAACGAAACACCTATATTTTTTATGCAATATTATTCGACAACGTTGAATTAAATGGTTTTTCAAATGAATTTGAAGTTAATAGATATCAAAATTTAAACTCCAGCACTTTTTAAAATGATTTTTGGAGTAAGACAATACTTAACTATGAAAAAAATAATACGAACCATAGGACTACTTTTACTAACAATTAGTAGTGCCTGTCAAAATAAAAAACAAGAAAAAATGCAAACCATAGAAGAATTTGATTGGGTAGAAGCAATGAACGCTCCTAAAGGCTACCCTATAGAAGTATATGCAGGAGGCTTTGTCTTAAAAAATGGTATGACAGTTGGAATGTCTGCTGGAGTTACTACCGTTGAATGGGGAGGAAATTACAGTGGTATGAGAAGCGGTATAAAACCCTTGCCTGAACGTCTTAATATGAGCTGGGTGGCATTTGACGAAGGCTGTTTATATACCATAGACTGCCCTATCGATTACGACAAAATACTTGCTCTTTTTAAAGAAGGCTATCAAAATAGCAGCTTCTTTTTTAATAGAAATGGAGCCTATAAAAAAATGACCTACAATGTCATACAAGCTGGATTTTTACCTGGTGGCGGTGTGGTTGTATGGGTACGAGGTGCTGGCAGACAAGTCGAAATAGGACGCTATCAAGGGCATAAAACAGAAATGCCCAAACAGGAAAATATAGCCAAACTAGACAATCACGACAAATTATATTTTTCTAAAGACTATTATGCCAGCATTTTAAACAACACTAAAATAGTACCTCTAGAAATACAAGAATACAAAAAAAAACATCCTATTCCTTTTGGCCTCTGGGATTCCTACCGCACCAAATACCTTTGGAAACCTACTTTTACTTCTGAACAAGAAGGATTTGAAGTTAAAGATGTAGGAATTAAAAATTTCAATGGTGAAAATGAAGAATTGTTCGATCAAAGTTTAGTAAAAAATGAGCCTCAAAAAAGAGCTATTATTCATTCAATTAGTATTGGATGGAAAGATAAAGAAAACCAAGCTTATGGCGGAAATATTGAGTTTAATGAAAAAGTGATATTTACCGCTTTTGAAGAATTATTTAAAGAAAACCCCAATGCCCAAGCTGAAATTGAGTTTAGAGTGAATATAGCAAATACTTTTATTACCGCTTTTTTAAAATGTAATGGAAAAACTATTCCTTTAAATAAAGAGGCTAAAGTGGAAGTATTTAAATCAAGAAGGAAATTTTGATGAAATGGGACATACGTTTGTATATAATACAGGAAAAGCCGAGGAATTAGAAGACACTTTCAAAGTAGAATTTGGTGTTTTTATAGACGGCACCCTCAACAACAAGGACAACTCTCGGGTACGCAAGGTAGTAAATAACGAACAGGAAGATGACGAAACAGCAACCACTAAAGAAATTGAAGCATTTCTTACTGCTACCCGTTGATAGTATCTGTGGTTAATTATTAAACCACTATGAACGAAAGTACATAAGCTAGTTAAAACGGACTTTCAGTCCGTTTTTCAAAACGTCAATTTTGCCACAGATTTAAAGAATAAAACAGATTAATCCGTGCGAATCTTTAAATCTGTGGCTGAAAATTTTTAGAACCTGAAAGGAAAATGCACTAAAGTGCATAATTTTAATTATTTTTTGAGACCATTAAAAGAATATGAAAAAAATAATACGAACCATAGGACTACTTTTACTAACCCTAAACAGTGCCTGTCAAAATAAAAAACAAGAAAAAATGCAAACTATAGAAGAATTTGATTGGGTTGAAGCAGTAAACTCTCCCAAAGGTTATCCCATAGAGGTATATGCAGGAGGCTTTGTTTTAAAAAACGGAGATCCAGTTAGTATGTTCTCTGGACCTACAACACTTGAATGGGGAGGTGATATTAGTGGAATGAACAGCGGTATAAAACCCCTACCAAACCGTCTTAATGTAAGTTGGGTGGCATTTGACGAAGGCTGCTTATATACTATAGACTGTCCTATCGATTACGACAAAATACTTGCACTTTTTAAAGAAGGTTATCAAGATAGCCTATTCTTTTTTAATAGAAATGGTATGCATAAAAAGATTACTTATAATGTCATACAAGCTGGTTTTTTACCTGGTGGCGGTGTCGTGGTATGGGTAGGCGGTGCTGGCAAGCAAGTAGAAATAGGACGCTATCAAGGGCATAAAACAGAAATGCCCAAACAGGAAAATATAGCCAAACTAGACAATCACGACAAATTATATTTTTCTAAAGACTATTATGCCAGCATTTTAAACAACACTAAAATAGTACCTCTAGAAATACAAGAATACAAAAAAAAACATCCTATTCCTTTTGGCCTCTGGGATTCCTACCGCACCAAATACCTTTGGAAACCTACTTTTACTTCTGAACAAGAAGGATTTGAAGTTAAAGATGTAGGAATTAAAAATTTCAATGGTGAAAATGAAGAATTGTTCGATCAAAGTTTAGTAAAAAATGAGCCTCAAAAAAGAGCTATTATTCATTCAATTAGTATTGGATGGAAAGATAAAGAAAACCAAGCTTATGGCGGAAATATTGAGTTTAATGAAAAAGTGATATTTACCGCTTTTGAAGAATTATTTAAAGAAAACCCCAATGCCCAAGCTGAAATTGAGTTTAGAGTGAATATAGCAAATACTTTTATTACCGCTTTTTTAAAATGTAATGGAAAAACTATTCCTTTAAATAAAGAGGCTAAAGTGGAAGTATTTAAATCAAGAAGGAAATTTTGATGAAATGGGACATACGTTTGTATATAATACAGGAAAAGCCGAGGAATTAGAAGACACTTTCAAAGTAGAATTTGGTGTTTTTATAGACGGCACCCTCAACAACAAGGACAATTCTCGGGTACGCAAGGTGGTAAATAACGAACAAGAGCACGGAGAAACGGCTACACCTGATGAAATTGCCAAATATAAAAAAGCTCAAGAGCGTGGTTTTTGGGGTACTATTGGAGATTTTTTATTAGACTCTACTACTGGATCCGATTATACCGATACTAGTTACGGGAACGACTATAGCAATGTGGCCCGAAAATGGGAGTGTAGCGAGCGTTACTACCGCATTTATATAGAAGGTATGGGAACCGACAATCTTCAAAAAGATTCAAAGGAAGGTTTTGCTTTTGGTTCTGGGCTTACTGGAGTTCGCGCTAGAGTACGAAAAGCCTGTGAAGAAGTAGTAAAAAAAATACTGGACGAACAGAAGAATAATAAAAATAAAAAACTAAATAAAATCACTCTAGATGTGTTTGGCTTTAGTCGTGGAGCAACTTCAGCCCGTAATTTTGTAAATGAAGTCAATGTAAAGAAAGAATATCCTCCTAAAAAAAGTAAAATCCCTAACGGAGTAGAAACTGTAGTTTACGAACATGGTGTTGTTAGTCAACAATTATACAAAGACGCCATCGTAGATAACGACGGAATAGAAATTGACGATGCTGTACTTGACAATGGCAAATTACCTCGAATGGGACATTTAGGATATTGTTTATTGCGTGATGGAGTACTTACCATAGAGGAACTTAAAGAAATAAAAATTAACATTCGAGTATTAGGCATTTACGATACCGTTTCTTCATACTATGAAAAAGGAGGTATGGCAACCTATGACGAGAATGGTAAACTTGTAGATGATGAGTTTCTTTCAAAGTCTATACATGTTAAAAGACATAAATTTAATTATTACGATAATACTAAAGAGTTAGGATTGCATGATTTAGGAAGCATTGAGAAACCTGTTCACTTTACGGCAAAGGATGAGCACAGAGAAAATTTCCCAGTAACCTATATGAGACAAGGTATCGAAAAACATTTTCCTGGTGTGCATTGCGACATAGGGGGAGCTTATGAGAACGGACCTGAAAAGAAGAAAGATTTAGAAAACACAAATAATATGAACATCCTAGCGCTTTATGATTATAAACAAAAGCTAATTGATGAACATTGGTTTAAAGATGACGAGATTCGAGTTGCCTTATTTTCGTCTTTCCCCTCAAAAAAAATCAAAACACACCGTAAAATGGTACGAAAAGAGTATAGTTATATCCCTCTCCATTTTATGGAACGTTTCTGCAAGGAAACTGAAATGATAGAAAAAATAATATTATCAACAGAACAAAAATACAATCTTGATAATGATAATATATTAGTTCAAGCAAAAAATCATTTAGAAGATTATGTCTTTAATAATGGTGAAGAATGGGAATTTGAAGAAGAAGCAGTATATCAAGAAAGAATGGCAGAAAGAAAAAGAAAACGTGAAGAGAGAGAAAGAGCAGAAGCTTTAGAAAAATTCATAAAACAAATGGAGGAATTAAACAAGCCTAGTTTTATTGAAAATAACACTTCAAATTCAGACCCTTTTGAGACAAAAAAGATTGAAGAACAAGAGAAAGAAAAAAGTGAAGAAAAGGAGAAGGTTACTACTCTTGACGAAGTAGTGGTAATTGGCTATGATTCTCAAACTTTGCTAAGAAAATTAAGAAACGAATATTTTCACTGGTCGGCATCTAGAGCAGGTTTTGGTTTAGACCCTAATACAGAACCTACCACTAACAGAAAAAGAGTTAAATATCTATAATATTTTTATGCAACCATTACCAAATAGATTTGAAGTTCAATTTGATTTACCCAGCACACCAGTGGTTATAGACTATCGTTTTGAAGAAAACATAGAAACTATCGTGGGTAGAAATAAAGAACACAAAACTACGACTAGAACTATCCAAATTTGTTGTTCAGGCATAGAAGACAACTTACATAGATTTCAGTTGCTTTGTCTAGATTTAGATCTAAAGTCAAATTATTTGGGAACAGCTTCTACCTCCATTTTAAGAAAGCAATTAAATATCTTTGATGAAGTAATTCTCTATGCAAATCATAAAGGAAGTATTATAAAAATAATTAATTTAGAAGATATTCGAGACCGATGGAAAGAAGTAAAAAATGAATTAATGGAAGAACACCAAGGCGCAGCTTTTGAAGAATTCTTATCTGATACCGATGATTTTTTGCAAAATGAAACCGATATTAAAAAATTCATCCAATCTAAAGAAATGTATGGTTTGTATTTTAATGATTGTTGGGGCATTCACCATTTACACGAACCTAGGTTTGAAGGATTAGAAATAATGTTAAAAGAACCTAATCGAAAAGAATACGATCGCCATTCAAAAGATATTATAAAAGGTTACAATAACGATTCGAGTATAATTTGGAACATTAGCACCGATAACAAAACACAAGAATGTGTGATTTTGTATAAAGACAATCAGCTTGAAGAAGCTTATTTAGAAATCAAACAAACAAACAGTAAATCTAATTATTCATTATGTCTAATGAGTTAACACCGAAATCCATTCAAGAAACAGAAGCTCAAAACCGAGCTCAAATGAAGGAAGTACGTAAAAAAGAAAAAGAGAAAGACAAAGCAGATGCCGATTTGCAAATTGTGATTGACGGAGCAAAAATAAAATGTGATATGTGTATGGTGCCTATAGGAACACTCAAAGTAAACTTTGACACTCCTACCACACAAGACAAAAAAACAGCTACCGTACAAGAAAAAACCATGATGAGTTTGCAATTTAACGGTAACTGCTTAAAAAGCCCTAATGCACAAGGACCATGCAAAGGACTAATGCAGCTAGGGCAATGGAAAGACACAGGAACGGTTTTAGTTCAAGACGAAAAACCCTTACTCAAAAAAAGTACTATTATGTGCAATTATGGAGGTAGTGAAATTTCCTTTATCAATAGCGGACAGCTGAATGTGCCTGAGAGCGTGCCTAGTGTGGTGAAAAGAAAAGTATTACCAGAAGAAAATTTTGAAATTAATTTATCTTTAAATAAAAGTCAAAACACTTTCGTTCCACTAGGAATACTTGATTTTGATAATAATTATGAAAACAGGTTTTTTGTTTTTAATTATTCATTGAAATTAAACAACATAGATTCCGTAAATTTTCAAATTTTTAAAGATAATGGAGAACAAATTTTTCAAACAAATCAATTAGCCCCTATCGTAGTTAAAGGGCAAAGAACGGCAGAATTATTTAATAAGTTAAAATTAGAAACGCCTCCATCTGATCCATTAAAGCCTAACAAAATTTTTGATGTGCAAAAGTTAATAGATGAATATTCTAATCCAGATTATACACATATAGGTGATCATTCTATTTTTTGGGATGGTTTTAACAATGATGAAATTTATGACAGTACTTGGTTTGATAGTAAAAAGTTAAAAGTCAGAATAACCGCAAAAAAAGGAGGAGCTACTAAAATTAAAGAAATAGAATTTGAAACTATTCGCAAAAAGGTTGAATGGTTGGATGTGAAAATTGATAAAAAGTCAAAAAAAATTGATGTTAATTTAAGAGTTGACTTAAAGGATGGTGGTAGCGAAGGAATAAATAGTTTTAATGAAGTTTCACCAGAAGCAATTTCTTATTATAGATTTCAGCCATTGAATTACCAGGCAACTCCTTATATCAATATTGAAAATTATACCTTACAAGGTATCTCAAGATTTTGGTCTAGGCATTCAAATAATATTGGAAGTGGAGTTAATATTGGTTCAAATTTATTTGAAGTATTTGTTCAAGCCAAAGTAGATAAAAAAGGTTTGGCAGCCCCAAAAATTATCTATCAAACAAATACAGAAGAAGGACGATCAAGAAATTGGGAATTAAGTAGAAAATTGTTTTTTTTTGAAGGTTACCTGTATAGAAACTATTGGGAAAAATATCCTAACTCTATATTATTCCAAAACAAAGGATGGGAATATGTTATGGCAAATATAGAAGACTTTAAAATGACTGCAGCGCATGAAATAGGACATGAAATTATTCTGACCTATGGTGGGCATAAATACTCTAAAAGCCATAAAGGTAGTTCCACAATAATAACTCAAAATGATTTAGGCTTAAACCTACCTTCAACAGGCGAAATAGATTTAATGAAATATTACAAACAATACTATGATATTCCAAGAACCATAGTAGCTGAAAAAGATTTATTAGTACTGATTTGGTTAATTAAAATTGAAATAAAATGAAACATATCACAACAATAATTTTTAGTATTATACTTTTTTCTTGCTCAAAAAATAATTATAAACTAACTTATAGAAAACCTGTAAAAGGATATGTTTTTTCAGAAGACTTTAATCCAATAAATGATGTATCAATTAAATACGACTCTTTGGATTTATTAAGTCCTACCAATATTAAAACTAATCATAAAGGGAGTTTTGTATTTCCAAAAATTGAAATAGCAAACACTATAGAGACAAAACGTAGAATAAGTTTACTTTCCTCCCAACTTTATATTACAAAAGAAGGATATAAAAAAATAGTGATTGAATTGAAAGAATTTGAAAAAAACGAAAAAGATACTATTTATATCGATACATTACAAATGAAGAAATCATAAATTTTTAAAAGTAGAGTTTTATTTCAAGATGAAAAAGAACTCATTAAAAAAAGCACCATTATGTGCAATTATGACGGTAGTGAAATTTCCTTTATTAATAGCGGACAGCTGAATGTGCCTGAGAGCGTGCCTAGTGTGGTGAAGAATAAAAAAGAAATTATAAGTATTTCCTGGATTCATAATGAAACAAAGGAAGATATAAGTGAGACAAACAATACAGCGATTATAAGCATTCTAGTAAAAACTAAAAATTACAGAGAAGGAGAAATGGTTTTTCTTGATATAACAGAAAAAGATGGTGGAGAAGTGCATAACGGCAGAGCTATTATAACAGTTTTTGGAAAAGTTAAAGCAGATGGTAGTGCGGAGTTGAAAGAAATATTTAGTAACACAAAAAGTTAAACCAAATGGGATTCATTGCAAGTGGAAGAGGTGTAAGTAGCGAAGAATTAGTTGTAAAAAAAGCTATTGTAATAGAGACTTTACTGTAGCAGAAATCACAAATATTATTTCAGAATTAAGAAAAAAAGAAAATGTACATTTAGAGCAACAATATCATGGTAAAGACCCTTTATATATAAATGCCCAAGGAGTTCAATTAATTAAAAAGGGGAAAAGTGGTTATTATACTTTAGATGGAAAATTGTCTCAGAAGGATGATAAAGGAATACAAAGGTATAAAGTATCAAAATCTAAATATGATGAATTAGGAACAACTATTTTTCAATCTATTGAAATTGAAAAAATACAAACTAAAGACGCTAATTTGACAAGTTTTACAAATGAAATAAATAAAACATTTTCAAACTATCAGATAAATACATGCATACGTAAAATACATTTTTTAGCACAAACTTACCACGAATCTGAACGATTTGTAAATACTTATGAAGGATTAACTACTGTACCTAGTAATTATAAAGGTGGCGTTGATTTTCAGGGAAGAGGAATTAAACAAATAACTCATGACATGAATTATCTTGAGTATTATGATAAAAAGAATAATACAAATTATTTTAAAAATAATTTCAAAGGTAAAAATAAAACTGGTGAAGGATTAACTCAATATATCGATAGAGTAAAAAAACATAGATACCCAGAAGGTTTTTTAGAGACATTAAAAAAATTCGCAAAAAAACTTTCTACCGAATTAAGTTACGCTTGTGATAGCGCTGGTTGGTATTGGGAAAGAGAAAAAATTAATGAATCGGCAGATAGAGACAATGTAAAACAAGTAACATTAAAAATAAATGGAGGTGATAAAGGTTTAGCAGAGCGAGAAACATACACATTGAACTTAAAAACAATATTTGATTATGAAAAATGTATTAATAAAAAATAGTTTCTTGTTTTTTTTATTTACGATATTTCTTGGGTGTCACAAACCAATAAAAAAAACAGATGAATCAATCAAAGAAATAGTGATTAAAGATAAAAAAAACGTTCAAACTATCGTAACAAATTCATTAGACTCAAACTTTATATACGATTTAATAGAAACCCAAAAAGTTGATAAACGTGATACAATTCTATTTAGAGAATGGGAAACAATGAATTTAAAACCAGTATTGATAGATCATAATAATACAAAATTCACTGTACTTTTAGATTCAATAGTAAGATTTTATAAAACAGGAGACATTAAATTTTCAAAGCATAAAATCACAATACTAGATAAAAAAAACGATAAATCTTTTTATGTTCAAGGCATAGCAATCTCTAATGATTTTAGAGAGCCTTATAGCATTGAACAAACCAGTCCCGCACCTTCAAAAATAAATAGAATATCTCAAACAGAAGCGCAATTTCAATTTGATTGTCACAGTGAATATCAGCTATATGTAAATTTCAAGATTAAAGATAATATATTACAAATAACAAAACTAACCAGTTCAAAATATTTTAAAAAAGGAATTGAAAAACAAAAATTAGACACAATTATTGTATTACAAAATAAAAGTTATATCTACCCAGATTCGTTATTATATAAATTAAATAAAAGCAAAAAAATATTACAAAAGAAGAAATAAATACTAAAAGACTTTAAAACAAATTATTAAGACCTTTAAATTTAGAACATTATAACTTAGCTGTAAAATCCGTTAATACTCTAATAAAAAAAAATGCATCAGATTATCAAGATTTAAAACAAAAAAACGGGAAAATTTATGCAAGAATTAAAACAGTTATTGATCATTTTTGGGAACCAGTTGGCAAAAAATACAGAAGACATTCATTTAGAAAAATCACAAAAGAAAATGTTTAGAAGTTTAGTTTTTACTTTAGTATCACTATTTGTTTATAGTTGTACAATAGCTCAAAATAGTGGTTGTAAGATTATTTACAATCATAAAAAATTGATACAGATAAACAAAGACTCATCTATTTATATATCTGATAATCCCGTAGAAAAACAATTTAAACTACAAAATTCAAGTTTAAAATTGTCATTTAAAAAGAATCAACTTTTAATTAATAATAAGAAAATTTATTGCTTTGACAACATTGAATTTTATCAACATTTTCTCCACTTAAGAAAAAACAAGAAAGACTATATTTATATCTATCCTCAATATAAAAATTATTACACTCCATATACCCACATAGGATTGGGAATTCTTGTTGAAATTCAAAATAACAAAATCATTATAAAAGAGAATATTGATAGTCTTGAAGATTTTGAAGTATGTGATATAGTTAATTTTAAAAAATTTAGAATTTTAAAAACACAAAAAAAATGCGCTGGTTACAATATAAGGCGATAAGCTGGATAAACCGAAGAAGTTATAAAAACAAAAAAGCCTTAAACATAGTTTAAGGCTTTTGTACTCAAGGCGGGACTTGAAACCATTAAACTTATCATCTCTCACACTTCCTTATTTTAATTGTTAAATTCAATATTTTCAATACTTTAAGTCGATTTTATGTAATTTAGATTGTTTAATAATATTTAAATAAATCTAATATTATAGAATTTTTGTTGTACAAATGTCGTGCAATTTAAAAATAAATATTATTTTTGAATTATCATATCATACAAACATGGCATCCATTCGATTTACTTTGAGAAGTCGTCTAAATAAAAACGTACCTATAAAAATTCGTTTGATAGATGGCAGAAAATTAGATATTCAAACAAACTCTGGTTTTGCAATAAACCCAAAAGATTGGAGTGATTCAACTAATTTACCTAAAAACACAATTGATTCTAATAAGAAGTTAATAAAAGAACTTAAAAAATTAGAATCTTTTGTTTACGATAAACTCAATACAGATATGGCAAGAAAAGTATTGATTGATAAATTTTGGTTAGAAAATAGCATTAAAGAATGCTTTAATCGAATTGAAAAATCAGATTCTGATATGCTAATAAATCATATTCAGCATATTATTGATACAGCCGATACAAGAATAATAAAGGGAAGTAGTAGAATTGGTTTGTCATCCAATAGAGTAAAAGGCTATATTACTTTTAGAAATTTAGTAGAGGAATATGAAAAAGTAATTAAAAAGAAAATTCATTTTGCCGATATAAATAATGTATTTGTTGAAAAACTTACCAAATGGTTATTAAACACAAAAAAATATTCTGTCAATTATTCAGGAAAACAAATTGATAATATTAAAACAACTTGTTTAGATGCAGAAACGTCAGGTTTATTCTCAAATCCATATTTTAGACAAATAAAACGATTTAAAGAAAATAACGAAGATAGATATATTCAAACATTATCTTTTGATGAAATCAACAAAATAAGGGATACTGAAATAAAATTAAAATCCTTAATAAATGCAAAAAAATGGATTTTATTGGGTTGTGAACTTGGACAACGAATAAGTGATTTATTTAGTGTTGAAAAAACAGATTTGAGATACAATAACTCCAATGGAAATGCATATATTGATATTATCCAACAAAAAACGAAGAAATCAGTAACCATTCCTGTTTCAGAAATTGCTTTAGATATAATTGAAAATGATATGCCTTATATAGTTAGTACTCAAAAATTAAACGAACACATGAAAGAGGTTTGTAAAATTGCAGGAATAGATGAGGTTGTTGAAGGCAAAAAACCTAATTCAGAAACTAAAAGAAAAGAACTTGGACTTTATCCGAAATATGAACTAATAACTACTCATAGTTTAAGACGTTCTTTTGCAACAAATTATTACAAAAAAATACCAACCCCGATTTTGATGAACATTACAGGGCATTCAAAGGAAAGTACATTTTTAGAATACATAAATCAGAGAGAAGATAAAGACGCGAATGCAGATTTATTTTTAGAAAAACTTAAATCAATTAAAAACACAAATGAACCAAAATTAAGGTTGGTTAAAAACGAATAATTTATGAAGGAACAATTTGAATTAAAACCACTTCCGCCAACAATTGAAATAGAAACTCCAAAAGTTTTAAAGCAACTTTCAAAATCACATCGTTTTTTGGCTGAACTTAAAGGAACAGCTAAAACTATTCCCAATGAAAATATTTTAATAAACACTTTAACTTTACAAGAAGCTAAAGACAGTAGTGAGATTGAAAATATTGTTACAACACATGATGATTTATATAAAGAAAATATCTTCATTGAGAGTAAAAACACAGCTTCTAAAGAAGTTTACAACTATGCCCAAGGGCTAAAGTTAGGTTTTCAAATTGTACGCAAAGAAAAAATGCTGTTAAACAAACACATTTTAACAATTCAAGAAGCGTTACTTGAAAACAACGCTGGTTTTAGAAAGCAATCTGGAACTAAACTCAAAAATTCATTTGGAGAAGTAGTTTATACTCCACCTCAACACCCAAATGAAATTTTAGATTTAATGAGTAATCTTGAAAAATTCATTAATAACTCAAATTTTTCAGATTTAGACCCATTAGTTAAAATGGCAGTTATCCATTATCAATTTGAGAGTATTCATCCATTTTATGATGGTAACGGAAGAACTGGTCGTATTATAAATATTTTGTATTTGGTTTTAGAAAACTTATTAGATATTCCAGTATTATATTTAAGTCGTTACATAACAAAAAATAAGAGTGATTATTACAAAACTTTGCAATCTGTTAGGGATAATGATGATTGGGAAAGCATGATATTGTATTTATTGAAAGGTGTTGAAGTTACAGCTATTGAAACTATTGATTTAATTACTCAAATAAAAGCTGTAATGCAAAACCATAAAAATAAAATAAGAAAGGAATTACCAAAAATTTACAGTCAAGACCTTATTAATAATTTATTCAGAAATCCATATACAAAAATTGAATTTTTAGAAAATGAATTAAATATTTCACGACAAACAGCTTCAATATATTTAGACAAGATTACTGAAATTGGACTTTTGAGTAAAACCAAAATAGGCAAAAGCAATTATTACACAAATATTGAACTTGTAAAAGTTTTAATGAGAGAATAACGAGTTAACTAAATTCAATTATGACAACTTGTACTGTACAACATGTAAGAAATATTCAAAAAAGCTAACACGTTTTTATCTACAAGTTAAGAAAATAATCAATTTTTATGAGTAATAGTGATATTTCATTTGATAGATTAAATACTTTTATTGAAAAAACCGAGAAACTTCTGAATGATTTATCTTTTAGAGATTCGAACGAAATAACAGAATTAACAAAATCATATTTAGATGAATACGAAAACAAAAGTAAAATTGTATTTGGGATAACATCTGCATTTTCATATAGTGAATTATTAAATCATAAATTAAGAAGTTTAAAAACACTTAAAAACGAGTGTGGCAGAATGTCAAACAATGTTTTCATACCTGAAGTCATCGAATCTGACCTTGACTATTCATTATTCACAAAAAAATCAATATTAGACAACAGAGTTAAAAAGATATTAGACTTTGTAATAAATGAAATCGAATTATTGGTTAAACACTTGAAAAACAAATCAATAATTAATCAAGAAATAGAAATTCTTTATTTGGATAAACATACTGAGATATTTTCTAATAATGGTTTTGAATTATTTGACTATATTTTAAAAAACCATATCTCTGAAAAAGGGAAAAGTGGTCGTTATGCAGATATTAGTTATTATTATTGGAGAATGCACACTAACAATCCAATTTATATACATCAACGCCCAGAGGTATTTAGAAATTGGTTTTGTCAAGAGTATGATGATAATTTTGAAAAAATTAAAACATTAAACGATGTAACAGATAAAAAAGGCAATAGAGCTACACACTATTCAAACTCATTAGAGTGGTTTAAATTAAAGAACCACATTTAGTCCATAAAAAGCCCAAAGTTAGACTTTCAGTACCCTAACTCCTTCAATTGATTTGCTTCATAATTATAAATATAAAAATTATGGAAGCAATTCAATTTATTCAAATCACACCTCAACAATTTCAGGAGTTAATCCTTATTGTAATTAAACAAGAAATTGAAATCTTAAAAAAAGAATTTCAACCAAAAGAGCCAACAGAATTTCTAACAAGAAGTCAAGTAGCCGAACTTTTAAAAATTGATTTGTCAAGTGTTCATAACTGGACAAAGAAAGGCAAGTTGATAGCGTATGCTATGCAAGGGAGAGTTTACTACAAACGTAGTGAAATAGAACAAGCAATGATTCAACTTTAGTTTCTTAACAACTACGCACGCGTACTCAAGGATAATTCCTTATGTTAGCTTTAGTTGATTATATAAAAATAAAATTGAAAGGGTCTTGCTTCGAGTGGCTTAAACAGAAGCTTTCTTTTCAAATGATTGTAGATGAAGAAACGGGAGAAATAAAAAGTTGGATTAGCAAATATATGTTTTGTGATATAATTATAAAGCCTAATAAAATTGATAGTTCAAAACCTCATATTTATTTTAAGGGTAGTATTCATAAACTTTGGAATGAAATCAATGGAATAAAAGCACCAAATTATCGAGGAGAACGGAATTATAAAGGATATAATGGAAATCAATATTATTTTTCTGATTTTGAAAAAACAATACAACATTTAGAAGAATTATTTAATTGTAAATCTAATAAAATGATAATTGAAAATATCGAGTTTGGATTGAATTTAGAAATTGATTTTGAACCTAACTGGTTTATTGACGGATTATTATTTCATCATAACAAAAGATTTGACACAAGATATAATGGAACTTATAAAGAATCCAAACATCTAAGATTTATCTATAAAATTTACAACAAATCTTTACAATATGGAATTTCAAGGCCAGTAATTAGAGTTGAATTAAAAATTAAAAAAATGATAGAAATTAAAAATTTGAAAATAAAAAGTTTGGCAGATATAAATCAAAACACTTTTAATTTAGCCTTGAAACTCATTATAAATCGATTAAATGAAATAGTATACTACGATTATACAATAAGTAAAGATTTGCCAAAAAAATACAGCAAGGACATTGCAAAATTAAAAGATGTAAATTATTGGTTGAATGATTTAAAATCAAATCGAAGAGATAGACCCAAGAAAAAATTGAATGAAATTATTGAAAATCATTCTGACAATTTAAAAGGAAAACTAATTTATTTAATTCAAAAATGTGTAATAATTAACCGTTAATGTATAGGGTTAATTATTACACAAAAAGAACGTGAAATTTAGTTTTTAAACAACTATATACACTTGAGAAAAATAATTACTAACCCTGTATGTAAAGAGTTATTTAACAACTATAAAAGAGAGCTTTAAAATAAAGGTTTTTTGTCTATTTTTGTTTAATCAAATTTTTGAGAATGATATAATAAAATAAAAACATATATATAAAGCGTTAATCTTTATTCGAGCTTTGGAAAACTGGTAATTTGAAAAGTATACAAGGATAATAGAATTAATGCTCACGTCACGGCGTGGGCTTTTCTATTTTGTATACAGGTATACCAGTACCGCCAAAGCAGATAGATTAAGTTCCACGCTTTTTTATTGGTTTAACTTTCATTTTGGAACTGATGAAATTTAATACATAATAAATGAAAAAGTATTACTTATTACTTCCGCTTATTTTATTTTTCTTTCAAAGTAAAGCCCAAGAATTACAAACAAATCAAACAGGATTTAAAACAATAGCATACTTTTCAAACAAAGATGTTTTAGGGATACAATTTAACCTCATCAAACTGAATGATTATACTTTTTTAGAAGTAAAATTAGATAGTGAATTAGATAATGAAATGGATTCACATTTTTCAGTTTGTAACCCAGGTATTAGTGTCACTTTTGATTTTGACACAAACAAAAACAATAATTTTCAATTTAGTTTAAGAATAGAGCCAGTAATGGAAAATGAGGTAAATTCAGAAATCAAAAGACTTTATTTACTTGACAAACAAGATATTCATGAATTATTATTAAATCCAATAAAATCAATCCGAATCAATATTGATAACTCAAAAGAATATAATTTTAAAAATATTAAAGAATCAAACTTTTTTATAAATAACTTAAAATAGCCAAATATGAAACAACTAATTTTATTTTTTTCTGCATTTATATTTTCATCAATTTCCATTGCTCAAAGCACAGCAACTTTAGATGAAAAAAAAGGATTTATGGACTTAAAAATTGGAAACCCTATTTCTCAATATTCCGACAATGTTTATAATGATGATAAAGATTCATCTGTTTATCACATAAAGGATTTGTCAAAATATAATATTGACAATCGAGAGATTAAAGAAATACAATTATATGTCTCAAAGGATTCCAAAAAAACTATTGAACAAATTGTTTTCAGTTTTGAAGATAGACTTCAAGAGTATATGGAGAAAGCAAGAGACGAAGGAGAGAATTTGGATAAGAGAATTGAATATGGAAAATTAGCTGAAAATATTGCAGAGCAAGGAACAGATTTAAGCTATTATTACAATCTATTCTTAAAAGCATTTGGAACTCCTAAAATAGAAAGTCAAATACATATCTGGAAAGGGAAGAAAAT
Source organism: Limnohabitans sp. (assembly GCA_030053945.1). GTDB lineage: Bacteria > Bacteroidota > Bacteroidia > Flavobacteriales > Flavobacteriaceae > Flavobacterium. The sequence goes on along the minus strand of JASGCW010000008.1, from coordinate 57,485 downwards.
TCAATTAATTTATACAAAAATTAAAGGTGATGGCTATGGGGCATTTATGTTTTCAAGAATATATACACCCGAAGAATTAAAAAAGAGCAAACAAGATGAAGCTAAAAAAGCAGCAGAAAAATTTTAAATTACTAAAAAGACTCAATTGAGTCTTTTTTTTTATCTTGTGAAAAAAATCTTGTGAATACTAAAGTAAAAAACATTGCAATTTTTATTAATTTATTAATATTGGTTTTGGCAATCTTTTGGGTTAAGAAATCTGATTTTGATTATGAGCCAATTACTGTTTTATGCGGACAGTCTTTATCTTTAATTGTATTAATATTTGGCGATACAATACAAAATAAATTTTCTGTAAAAGATGTTTCTAAATCAAGAGTTAAAATTGATATTGACAAACAGGATAATGGAGAATATGATATTTCTAACATTACTGAAAATTCAGAAGTAAGAATTAAAAAAAGATAAATGTTTGGTAATTTTTTTAAATTCTTTTCAAAGAAAAACAAAGAAAGTGAAAGTATAGAAGTAAAGCACTTAACAAATTCTAATGTTTTTATTTTACAATCTGCAACAACTAAAGATTTTGTAGATATTTCTTCAATTTTTAAAAATAATCCGTATAATAATATTGTGATTAATAATCCACATTCTTATAGTGGATCAGTTGCTACTTTTTCTAAAAATATAAGTAAAAGAGTAAAAACTGTTGAGAAAATTAAAAGTGATTGGAGCAATAAAACTTGGCTTAATATACATGGAGGATACGATACTGGTAAATCGCAATTATCTTTATTATTAAGCGAAAGTTTAAATAATAATTTTTTGAGTTTTAGTTTTAAAGATTTATCAAAAAATGAATTTAAAAATGTTATAGTGCTGGTTTTTAAAGAGATTTTAACTCAAAATTTCGAGAATGAAAACAACAAATTAATAATTTTTGACGACTTACCACAATTAGGTTTTGATGATAACATAAACAAACTTTTTATTGATTTATTTAATTATTGTTTAGGGAACAATATTAAAATACTATCTACTTCAAATTTCAAGATTAATAATAAAATTACAAATCCTATAAAAGCTAATTTTATTGAGCTACCTATTCCTTTGCTAAGTAAGGAAGAAATAGAAGATGTGATTTTTACTTATAGAGAAGAGCCAAAATCACTAAAATATGCAACTATAATTGAAAGTATTTCAGAAGGTTATCCAATATATATACAGATAATTTGTCAATATTTAGAGAATAACGATTGGATTATTCCTTTGGAAGAATTTAATGATTTTATTTCAGGAAAGGCATTTAACGAGTTAAACGAAGAAACATATCAAAAGTTATTGCATAGTACTCAAAATGAATCCACAAGAGAGATTTTGTATAGATTAAATATTGTTTTAGGCACAATTTCCAATGAAACGATTGAAATTATTAGTAATGCAAATCCTCCTATAAATTCTCCTTATGAAAAAATAAATAGTTTGTCAGGAACGTGGTTGCAAAAAAATAAAGATGAAACATATTTTATTTCACCTCTAATTAAAAGTTTAGGAAGTAATAATGTTTTACATAATACAAAAAAAGAAATAAATAATAAATTAGCTCAAAGTATATTATCCAAAAAAAACCTAACACAATATGACTCTCAAAGAGCAATAACTTATTTTTTAGCAGGTGAATCATACGATGATGCAGGAATGATAATGATTGTGGCGCTACAATCATATTTTAAATATCCAGAATTTTTTACAGACACTATATTTGGGAGTTTTTGGGTTGACACACATCTTCCTGAACAAATGCAGTCTTTAACAAAATTATCCATAAGAATATTACAATTGCATATTTTTGATGATTTGCAATTAAAAAAACATTCTAAATTCAATATAGAAAGCAAACTATTCGTAAGAAACGATTTAGAAAATATCCTTATAGACAATTCCGATATTCAGGATGAAATTTCTGAAATGTCTAAACTAATATTATTTAAAAGTTATGTACACGATGATGTAAAAAAAGCAATTCTTTATTTAGAATCTTTAAATGAAATTAGCTTTAAAAAATTTGAAGAACCTAAACATAGTCTTTATAACAATTTATGGATAATTTTAGATAAGATAGTTAATGAAGAAGAAATTGAATTATGGTTTAATTGCTTTAATAAAATTGGGAAAGAAGAATCTTTTTTCGATAATAATATGATGCATCTTTTTTCAAGAAGGCTTTTGGATAATGTATTAGAAACAGAAAAGAGTTGGGAAGAAAAAATTGAATCTGTTAAATTTATTGAATCAAAAGCTATTGATAATAATTTGCAAATATTAGGGGCTTATTCTGTAAAAACAAATCTATATATAATTTCTGAAAAGTTAGATAAATTAAATAATGCTGAGGTGTATTACGAAAGTATTAAAAGCAAGTATACTTCACAAGAAGCAATATTTTTATTAAAAGATGAATTAGGGAGACAGCAATTTTATAAAGGTAAAAAGGACGAGGCTTTATTGACTCTTTTAGATATTGAATCAATAGATGTTTTTGTAGTAACTAAACTTGACACCTATTTAACCTTAGCAAAAATATTTGGCGATAAAGATAAAGTTGTAGCGCATGAATACACAAAAAAAGCACTTGATTTTGCACAAAACAAAATAAAAGTGTCAAAACTTACAATTTCTAAATTGCTGGGAGAGTATGCTATATCTTATTGGTTTTTAGGTGATTATAAAACAGCAATTTATAAACTTGCAGAATGTTATGAATTATTGTTAATATCATATAAAGAAGTAGACACATTTGAAAATATTGATGATTACAATATTGTTGTGATACAGATTGGCAATGCTTTAAATTACATATTTCAGATTTTAAGTTTAGGCAAACCACCTGAAAAATCGCAAAATGGAGATTCCTATTTAGTTCCTTATCGAGGAATTTTAAACAATAATTATAACCCTGTACTGCTTAAAGAATGGTATTTTGACGAGAGGAAATATATGAATGTTTTTATATTGGTACAATGCTTTGAATTTTATAATGATAAGGATAATGCGATGAAATGGGCTAATAAAGCTTTTGAAATGAACAAGGAAATGTTTTTATACAATTTCAAAAACACTTTAAGAAGTTTTGTAGGCTATAAAATTTTAGAAAATAAATATCAGGAATCTTTGGAGATTGAAAAAGAATTAACAGAGTATGAAGAGACTATTAATATTGGGATGGCTGATGAATTGAATAACAATCTACAGAAACAAATGTTTTTAGATATGTTGGGGAGATTTCCTATCAACAATGATAAAGTCGATTATTATCTTACATATAATTTAATTCCAATTTTATTAAAAGAATTAACTTTAATTTTAGAGAATAAGCACACAGAAGAACAGTTCATTAGAAATCTAAAAAAGCATATACACAGAAGTGAGTTCTTATATACAGATAAAGAAATATTTGAATTTATAGATTATATTTTGGATAACTTTCCAAAAAATTACACAGACTCTCGGAATCTAATAGATTGGGTTAATAATATTGAAAATGAAAATAAAAAACCTATTCAAATAATCTGTTATTTAATTTGTTCGTTAAATTCCCCAACAAATGAAGCTTTAAAGCTACATTTAGCATTAATGCCATATTTTGAAAAAGCAATTAAGGGAATTTCAACAGGAATATTTCTATTTATTCTTTATCCTTTTGTAAGTAAATTTTGGACAACTCGTATTTATACCAACCCACAAGACTTTTATTTTCTTGATTTATGGCAACAAAATTTAAAAATGAGTGTTGAGGTTAAAAATAAATTTAAAATTATAGCATTTTATTCTTTAATATGTATGCACACGGGTTATAGGCCAAATAGAAATGAAATGGAATGGATGCAAGAATATGTTGATTATATGATAAAATACAAAAACTAAAAAAAGGAACTTCCTAAGATTTTTGACTAAAAAGCAAAATAAAAAGCGTAATTCTTGAAATTATAATTGTTATTTGTGAGTGAAATAACTTCAATCTATAAAACTTCAAAAAACAAATTCATAAATAAAAACGGCTGATTGTTGTACAATGGTAGTACAAATTTAAAATAAAAAAACCGTAATTCTTTTAAAATTAAAAGGTTACGGTTTTTTAAAGTACTCAAGGCGGGACTTGAACCCGCACGAACGAAATGTTCACTGGATTTTAAGTCCAGCGTGTCTACCAATTCCACCACTCGAGCAAATATTTTAACTTGGTAGTCGAGCGAAAAACGGGGTTCGAACCCGCGACCTCAACCTTGGCAAGGTTGCGCTCTACCAACTGAGCTATTTTCGCATTTGCGTCTCTTTAAGAACTTCGCCATACTTGTTCCGTATTGCGAGTGCAAATATACAACAAGAAATCACTTCTGCAAGTACTTTTTTAAAAAAATTTTCATCTTTTTTTTAAAACTTTGTCTTGCAATAATTTACAAAACTTATTTTTTTGAAATCATTCGCTTGATTTCGTTCAATTTCATCAAAGCCTCTACCGGAGTAAGCGTATTTATATCTAAACTCAAGATTTCTTCTTTGATTTCCTCTAATAATGGATCGTCTAAATTGAAAAAACTCAATTGTAATTCATCTTGTGCTTTTACCCCACTTAATACCTCACCCGAATGATTCTTCTCTAATTTCTTCAAAATCTTTCCAGCCTTTTGAATAACCATTTGTGGCATTCCTGCCATCTTTGCCACGTGAATACCAAAACTGTGTGCACTACCTCCTTTTTCGAGCTTACGGATAAATAAAACAGTATCTTTTAATTCTTTGACAGAAACATTATAGTTTTGAATACGAGGCAAGCTTTCGGTCATCTCATTCAATTCGTGATAATGTGTGGCAAACAATGTTTTGGGCTGTGCTGGATTTTCGTGCAAAAACTCGGCTATTGCCCAAGCGATAGAAACTCCATCATAAGTACTTGTACCACGACCTATCTCATCTAACAATACTAAACTCCTGTCTGAAATATTATTCAAAATAGAAGCAGTTTCATTCATCTCGACCATAAATGTCGATTCGCCCATCGAAATATTATCACTTGCTCCTACCCTAGTAAAAATTTTATCTATTACACCCATTGAAACAGCTTCGGCAGGGACAAAACTTCCCATTTGCGCCAAGAGCACTATCAAAGCTGTTTGACGCAAAATCGCCGACTTACCTGACATATTAGGCCCTGTAATCATTATGATTTGTTGTTGATCACGGTCTAAATACACATCATTAGCGATATAAGGCACACCTATAGGCAATTGCTTTTCAATTACTGGATGGCGTCCATTTTTTATATCTAATTCATAGGAATCATTAATTACAGGACAAACATAATTATGATCTATAGCCTGTTGCGAAAACGAGCACAAACAATCCAATTGCGCAATCAAATTCGCATTAAGCTGAACTGGTTTAATATAGGTAGCAACCCAAGCTACTAATTGTTCAAATAATTGTGACTCTAACTGCTGTATTTTTTCTTCGGCTCCAAGAATTTTTGTTTCGTATTCTTTTAACTCTTCTGTTATATAACGTTCTGCACTAACTAAAGTCTGTTTACGAATCCATTCTGAAGGTACTTTATCTTTATGTGTATTTCGAACTTCTATATAGTATCCAAAAACATTATTAAAAGAAATTTTCAATGAAGGAATTCCTGTTGCTTCCGATTCTCTTTTCTCGATTGCTTCTAAAAATTCTTTCCCTGTATTTGAAATATTTCGCAGTTCATCTAGTTCTGCATTTACACCAAAAGCAATAGCATTTCCTTTGCTGATTGCCACTGGCGCATCCTGATTAAGTGTTGTTGTGATTTTCTCTCGTAACAAATCACACGAATGTAAACTATCCCCTATTACTTTTACTGCTTCCTGTGGACTTTTTAATGCTAATTCTTTAACTGGAATAATTGCATCAAGGGATTCTTTTAGATAAATTACTTCTCTAGGCGAAATTCTTCCGGCTGCTACCTTAGAAATTAATCGCTCTAAATCAGAAATTTGCTTGATTTGATTTTGGATTTGATTTAAAACTTCTTGATTATTTTTTAAATAACCCACCACCTCGTGACGACTTCTTATCTTGTTTACATCCTTCAATGGTAAAGCTAACCAACGTTTTAGCAAACGTCCTCCCATAGGAGAAAGCGTTTTATCAATCACATCTAATAAGGTAACCGCATTAGGATTATAACTATGATACAGTTCTAAGTTACGAATCGTAAATCGATCCATCCACACATAAGCATCCTCCGCAATACGGTGTATAGAAGTGATGTGTTGAATTTTGTTATGCTGTGTTTCTGACAAATAGTATAAAACTGCCCCAGAAGCTATAATTCCGTGATTGAGTTCTTCTATCCCAAAACCTTTTAATGAATTTGTTTGAAAATGATTGGTCAAAGTTTCTATTGCATAATCTTCTTTATAAACCCAATCTTCTAAATAGAAAGCGTGGAAGTTATCACCAAAACTTTCCAAGAAATCTTTTTTGTTTTGCTTTGGAACCAATATTTCACTCGGACTAAAGTTTTGCAACAACTTATCTATATATTCTTCGTTTCCTTCAGAAGTTAAAAATTCTCCCGTAGAAACATCTAAAAAAGCTACGCCAAGTTGTTTCTTACCAAAATAAACAGAAGCTAAAAAGTTGTTTGATTTTGAAACTAAAACTTCATCATTCATTGAAACTCCAGGAGTAACTAATTCAGTTACACCGCGCTTCACGATGGTTTTTGTCATTTTCGGATCTTCCAGCTGATCACATATTGCCACACGAAGCCCTGCTTTTACTAGTTTAGGCAAATAGGTATTCAAAGAATGATGCGGAAACCCTGCTAAAGCGGTTTCAGACTCAGTTCCTGCCCCTCGTTTTGTCAGTGTTATTCCAAGAATTTTTGAGGCACGAACGGCATCATCTCCAAAAGTTTCATAAAAATCTCCTACTCTAAATAACAGACAAGCATCAGGATACTTAGCCTTTATTTCATTGTACTGCTTCATTAACGGAGTCTCCTTCGGTGCTTTTTCTTTTGCTGACAAAACTGAAAAATTTAGATTATGGCGACGAATTTACTTATTTTGGCTCAATATTTGATTAAATATTTAACAACAATTTTGACACAAAATTTATTTGTAATTCAAAATTATTAATACATTTGTTTTGTTCAACTAATTACAACAGAAATGAAAAAATTAATACTTATGTTATCGGCAGTTGCTTTATTTGGAAGCATCTCTGCAAATGCGCAAGAAACAGTTGCTAAAGCTAAAAAAGAAGTGAAAAAAGCTAAGAAAGTAAAAGAAACAGTAGCTGCAACCCCTAAAGTTCAAGGTCCAGGAATGGTATTTGAAACTGAAACTATCGATTATGGTAAAATTGCTCACAATTCTGAACCTAATCGTCAATTTGTACTAGTAAACAATGGTACTGAAGATTTAGTTATCACAAACACTCAAGGTTCTTGTGGTTGTACAGTACCTACTAAACCTGAAAAACCTATCAAACCAGGAGAAAAAGGAATTATTGGTGTGCGTTATGCTACAGACAGAGTGGGTTCATTCACTAAAACAGTAACTGTGAGTTCTAACTCAAAAGAATTTCCAAATAAAGTTTTAACTATCAAAGGTGAAGTTTTACCAGCTGCTACACCAGCTAACCCAATGGAAAAAGCACCAGTAGCTCCTGCTACAAATGCTCCAGCAACAAATCCAACACATTAATAAAATAATAATAGGTTAAAAAGCTCTTTTCTATTTGGAAAGAGCTTTTTTTATACCTTTATTTCAAATCTCACTATTTTGAAAGGTTACGTATATCTTTTTACTTTAATCGTAAGTTTTTTTTCATTCTCTCAAGAACGTAAAAAAATACATTTAAAAAAATACCAAATCAGTTTTTTATCAAACTCACTCGTTGAAACCTCTGGATTATCTTTCTCAAATAATAAATTATTAACGCTAAATGACAGCGGAAATCCAAATGAAGTTTATGAGATAAACCCAACTGACGGAATAATTTTAAACAAAATTCAAACAGATTTACCTAATACAGACTGGGAAGCTATTTCTTATCATAAAGACACTTTATATATAGGTGATTTTGGGAACAATCTTGGCAAAAGAAAAAACTTATCTATCACTGCACTCATAAGAAAAGATTCGACCAAATTTAGTACTACTAAAAATTTGGATTTTGAATATGCAGATCAATTAGATTTTTCGAACAAACCATTACGTCACAATTTTGATTGCGAAACAATGATAGTACAACAAAATAAAATTCATCTTTTCACTAAAGAATGGAAATCCAAAAAGACATCTCACTATATCATTGATCAATCTAAAAAAGAAAAGCAAGTTTTAACCAAAACAGAGGAATTTAACCTTCAATATTTAGCCACAGATGGTTACTATTTTGACAACAAATTATACCTCATTGGCTACACAAAGACAGGAAGAATATTCCTTACTATTTTTGAATGTGATGAAAATTTAAAAATTAGCGATTCCAAATTCAAAAAATACAAATTAGGTTCTGCACTTCGTTTCGGTCAAGTAGAAGGGATAACTATAAACACAAATGGAATTTATATTTCGGCAGAAGGCTTTAATAAATTTATTTTCAATGCTAAACCCAGTTTGTACTTTATTCCTTTTTCAGATTTGTAAGCTATTATAGTATTTCTGTATTTTTGCACTATGAGAAAAATTGAAAATAGCGAATTAGACCGTAAATCGGTAGAAGAATTTAAACAAGCAGAAAAAACTCCAATCATTATTGTGCTAGACGACATAAGAAGTCTACACAACATAGGTTCTGTTTTTAGAACTAGTGATGCTTTTTTGATTGAAAAAATCTACTTGTGCGGAATAACAGCCACTCCTCCCAATAAAGAAATCAACAAAACTGCTTTAGGCGCAACCGATACGGTAACTTGGGAATACCAAAAAGATGTTTTACAAGTGATTTCAGATTTAAAAAATCAAAATATCGACGTATATGCCATAGAGCAAGTCGAAAATGCTATTTTCTTAGATAATTTTCAGCCTGAAACCAACAAAAAATACGCTTTGGTTTTTGGTAACGAAGTTTTTGGCGTGAACCAAGAAGCGGTAAAACTATGTGATGGCGCTATCGAAATCCCGCAATTAGGCACCAAACATTCATTAAACATTTCAGTAAGTACCGGAATTGTGATTTGGGATTTGTTTTGTAAACTTAGAAAAGATAAAAACTGAAAAGATAAAGTTCCTGAACTAAAATAACAAATAACAAATAAATTCTAAATTTCAAATTTCAAATCCTAGAATCCGTAAATCATTCAACAATCAACAATCCAATTTCTCCTGTACTTGTTGCAGTATAGTGATATAATCTTCTTGGCGTTTTACAAAATCAAAATCAGAAACATCTATCACTAAAACATTCAAATCAAGTTGGGTCTTAATGTAGTCTAAATACCCTTGATTAATTTTTTCTAGATACTCGGCTGGGATTTCTTGTTCGTAACTGCGTCCACGTTTTTTGATATTCTTTAAAAGCCTATCTGTATTCTGATACAAATACACGTACAAATCAGGTTTAGGCATTTCTTTATAAATGATATCGAAAAGTGTTTTATACAAACGAAATTCATCTTCCTGCAAAGTAACTTTAGCAAAAATCAATGACTTAAAAATATGATAATCTGCCACTACAAAATCGGCAAACAAGTCAAACTGTGATAAATCATCAGCTAATTGTTGGTATCTATCAGCCAAAAAAGACATTTCTAACGGAAAAGCATAGCGATTTTGGTCTTTGTAAAATTTTGGTAAAAATGGATTATCAGCAAAACGTTCTAATACCAGTTTAGCATTGAAATCTTCAGAAATTTTGGCTGCTAAAGTTGTTTTCCCTGCACCAATATTTCCTTCAATAGCAATGTAATTTATTTTGTTCAGATTACAATTTATAACAGGAACTGTAAGTTCTGCCACTGCTAAACATTGGCTAGCATCATTACATTCTGCTAACAAATTAGAAACCGATTTTAGCAAAACTGGGTGTTGCCACTCTAATTTCAAATCTAACATTGGCTGCAACACAAACTTCCGATTTTGCATTTGTGGATGCGGAATATGTAAATACTCACTTTCAACAATTTGATCTTCTATCGAAATAATATCAACATCAATAATTCTCGCTTCATAGCCAACATCTTTCTTACGAATACGTCCCATTTCTTTTTCTATTGAAGCAATTTTTCGTAATATTTTTTCAGCCGAAAAAGAAGAATGAACCAAAACAGCACAATTGTAAAAAGCATCACTTTCAAAACCCCAAGAAGGTGTTTCATACAATTTAGAAACACGCAAAACAATTCCAATTTTCTGATGAATAAATTGGATACAAGTATCTATATTTTCTAAACGATTTCCTTGGTTGCTACCTAAAGAAAGGACTACTTTTTGTTGAATCTTCATTTGTCAACAAAGTAACTAAAAAGAATTGTAGAAAAATATATATTTGCGCCACTGTTAATAACTTTAGTAGTGTAACAAAAACTAACAATTGACTACTAATTTGTAATTAAATGATTGACAAATGAATTTTTTAAAAAATGTATTAGCAACCGTTATAGGACTTTTTGTTTTCTGTTTAGTATTTTTCTTCGGAATCATTCTTTTGGGTGCTATTTTTGGTGGTGAAGAAACCGTAGCTGTTCAAGAAAACTCTGTTTTAGAATTAAATCTTGAAAAAGTAACTCAAGATTACGGTGGAAAATTTAACTATGAAGATATGCCTTTCTTAAATGAAAAAGGAGAAGGAAAAGGTCTTACAGATGTTTTAAGAGCTATTGAAAATGCAAAAACAGATGAGAACATAAAAGGTATTTCTATCTTAAACAACCAGTTAAATTTAGGCGTTGCACAAACAAAAGCTTTACGTGACCAATTAGAAGATTTTAAAAAATCTGGCAAATTCGTTTTATCTTATGGTAACGTTATCTCTCAAAAAGAATATTATTTAAACTCTGTTGCAAACACCGTTTATTTAAACCCCGTAGGTGATTTAGATTTTAAAGGTTTGTCTAGCCAAATAATGTATTTCAAAGATTTCGAAGACAAAACAGGATTAAAAATGGAAGTTATTCGTCACGGAAAATACAAAAGTGCGGTAGAGCCATTTTTGACTAACAAAATGAGTCCTGAAAACAGAGAACAAATCACTGCTTTCTTAAACTCAATCTGGAATTCCGTTGTCACTGATATTTCAAAATCTAGAAATATTCCAGTTGACAAACTAAACACCATTGCGTCCGATTTATTAGCTAGAACCCCTGAAATGGCTAAAGAAAACAAACTAGTTGATGTTGTTGCTTATGAAGATGTTTACCATAATGACATTAAAAAACGTCTAAAGGTTAATGAAGACGAAGATTACAACAAAATTGACATTATGGATTATTCAAAAGATCTGGCTGTTATGGCAGAAATTTCAACTAAAGATAAAATTGCGGTAATTTATGCTCAAGGTGAAATTGGTTCTGGAGAAGGAGACCTAAACACAGTAGGTGAAGGCTCTATGCGTCGCTCACTAAAAGAAGCAAGAGAAGACGATGGTATTAAAGCTATTGTTTTACGAATTGATAGTCCTGGTGGGAGCGCACTAACTTCTGATTTGATTTGGAGAGAAATTGAAATCACAAAAAAAGTAAAACCTATAGTGGTTTCAATGGGTAATTTAGCTGCATCTGGAGGTTATTATATTGCTTGCAATGCTAATAAAATTTTTGCAGAAGCTTCAACCATAACAGGTTCCATAGGTGTTTTTGGAATGCTACCTAATATGTCTGAAATAACTAATAAATACGGAATAAATACCGAAATAGTAGAAACACATAAAAATGCAGCAGGATACAATCCTTTTGTTCCTATTGATGCCGATTTTAGAAATTTTACACAAGAAGGTGTTGAAACTATCTACAAAACATTTGTAAATCGAGTTGCAAAAGGTCGCAAAATGACTTTTGACCAAGTAGATGCCATAGCACAAGGTCGCGTATGGAGCGGATCAGATGCACTCAAATTAGGATTAGTTGACAAAATAGGCGGAATGGATGATGCACTAGCTTATGCCTCATCTTTAGTAAAATTAGACGATTACGACACAGTTTCTTATCCAGAATTTGAAAAAAGTTTCTTTGAAGATTTAGAAAACAGCGGATTTGTAAGTTTGCTAAAATCGCGTGAAACTTTACTAAAGGAACAAATAGGAGAAGAAAACTACGAATTAGTAAACCAAATCAAAAAAATGAATGCTCGAAAAGGGATGCAAGTTATTATGCCATATGAGTTAAAAATCAATTAAGATATAATAACATATTATTAAATCCGTTTTAGAAAATAAAACGGATTTTTTTATTACTTTGTATTGAAAATCGGAATGGTTTTTGATTTTAAAAATTCATCAAATATTTTTTGAAATGAAAAAGAAAATTTTAGTAGGCTTAGGTATCACATTAGTAGTAATTATAGGAGCACTAGCTAGTATTCCTATATTTTTTAAAGATCAAATAAAAGCAAAAATTCAGCAAACTATAAATGAAAAAATAAATGCTAAAGCATCTTTTGCAGATGCCGATTTGAGCTTATTCAAAAGCTTTCCTCAAGCCAATGTTGAAATTCAAAAACTTCTAATCATCAACAAAGCTCCTTTTGAAGGTGACACCTTAGTTGCATTTGACGAACTTAACCTTCAAATGTCTTTAACAGAGTTATGGAAAAGCGATAATGAGCCTATGTCGTTAGAGGCAATTTCGGTAAAAAATGGAAAAGCTAATATTCTTTTTAATAAAGATGGAAAAGGAAACTTTGACATCGCTATCAAAGATAAAAACGCTAGTGAAGAAAAAGCCAGCAAACCTTTTTCAATGAATATCCAGAAATATGCTTTGGAAAATTTCCGATTCAAATACTTTGACGAACGCTCAAAAATCAAATTAGTGATTGATAGTTTAAACCATGAAGGGAAAGGTAATTTTGGCACTCAGAAACTAGATTTAGAAACTAAAACAACTGCTAAATTTTCGCTAGATATGGATAAAATGAATTATTTTAACCATACAGCACTTTCTTTAGATGCTATTTTAGGAATCGATTTAGAAAAAAGCAAATATACTTTTAAAGACAACAAAGCTAAGATTAATGAACTACCACTAGAATTTACTGGATTTATCCAATTATTAAAAGAAGGTCAAGAATATGATTTAAGTTTCAAAACACCTACTACTTCATTTAAAAACTTTTTAGGGTTAGTTCCAGCCCAATATGCAGGTCAGTTAGAAACTGTAAAAACAACTGGTGATTTTACTGTAAATGGAAAAGTAAAAGGTGTTCAATCTAAAAATACCGTTCCAAAATTCAATATCGCTATTGCTTCACATAATTCATCCTTTCATTATCCTAATTTACCTAAAACTGTAGAAAACATTGTTATTGACACTAAAATCATTAACGAAACAGGATTAATTAATGACACTTATGTAAATTTAGACAAACTATCTTTCAAAATTGATCAAGATGTTTTCAATGCAAAAGCTAGCATAAAAAATGCAATGACAAATGCACTTGTGAATGCTGAATTAAAAGGCACAATCAATCTTGGAAACTTCAGCAAAGCATATCCTGTAAAATTAAGTATGCCTTTATCAGGAATTTTAAAAGCAGATATTGCTACAAAATTTGATATGCAATCTGTAGAGAAAAATCAGTACCAAAACATTCAAAATACTGGAACTTTATCACTAACAGGTTTCAATTATGCGGGGCCTGAAATGGCAAAACCAGTTCAGATAAAATTAGCTAATGTAGCCTTCAATACGAGTCAGATAAAACTTAATCAGCTAAATATGATTACAGGAAAATCAGACATTCAAGCTGCGGGGGCATTAGACAATTTCTATGGTTTCTTGTTCAAAAAGCAAATCTTAAAAGGAAATTTCTCAATGAACTCGAACAATTTTTTAGTTGCCGATTTTATGACACCTTCTAAACCAAAAACAAATGCTAACTCTGGAAACGAAAACACCTCTACTACCTCAAAAAGTAAAAAGCAAGCTGTAAAAATCCCTGCATTTTTAGACTGTGCTATTACGGCTAAAGCAAATACAGTAGTGTATGATAATCTAACACTAAAAAATGTTTCAGGAAAAATGATTATTCGCGATGAAGCGGTAACACTTGAAAATGTAAAAACAAATATTTTTGATGGACAAATTGGTTTTGACGGCTTAGTTTCCACAAAAGGAAACACTCCAACCTTTAATATGAATTTAGATTTGAGTAAGGTTGACATTTCCCAATCATTTACTCAGCTTAATATGCTAAAGAACATTGCTCCAATAGCTGGCGCTATAGCAGGAAAACTAAATTCTAATATAAAAGTAAATGGGACGTTAGACGCTGTACAAATGACACCTAATATTTCAACAATTTCAGGAAATCTGTTAGGTCAATTACTATCTTCGACAGTAAATACTAACAATTCACAAATGTTAAGTGCTTTAAGTTCACAAATTAAATTTCTAGATGCAAGTAAGATTAATTTAAATGACATAAAAGCTGCAATTACATTTAAAGACGGAAAAGTTGTTGTAAAACCTTTTCAAATAAAATATAACGACATCAATGCTGAAGTTGGCGGATCGCACGGGTTTGATCAAAGTATGAGTTATACTGTAAAAATGGATGTGCCAGCTAAATATTTAGGTGGTGACGCTAATAAATTATTAGCAAAACTGACACCAGCAGAAGCAGCAAAAATTGAAAATGTTCCAGTTACAGCAATGATGACAGGTAATTTTAAATCTCCTAAAGTAACCACCGATTTAAAACAAGCTACAACAAACTTAGCTTCACAAATTGTGAAAGCTCAGAAAGACAAACTAATAAATCAAGGTGCAGGTGCATTAAGTAATATATTAGGAGGAGGAAAGAAAAACCCTTCTGACACAACAAAAACTGACCCCAAAAAGGACGCTGTTAAAAATGCCGCAGGAGATTTATTAAATGGTTTATTTGGAAAAAAGAAAAAAACACAAGAAAATCCATAACAAAAAAGTTAATTTATTAATAATCACAAATACTACAAATAAGACTTTTCCGTTTTTATCTAGTAAACAATAAAGTGTTTAAAATTTTCACTTTGTTTAGTGGTCATAATTACTATATTTGCAACCTATTTTAAAAATGAAAAGATTATTTTACATAACAGCGGCTTTTTTTGTATTTCAATTCGTTAACGCTCAGATACACGAATTTGGTGTATTTGTTGGTGGCAGTAACTTTATAGGAGATGTAGGGAAAACAAATTTTATCTCACCTAACAATAGGTTGGCGATAGGATTATTGTATAAATGGAACAAAAGTCCAAGATTTTCTTGGAGGGGTTCACTAACACATACTTCACTTTATGCTAATGACAACTACTCTGATATTGAATCAAGAAAGCAAAGAGGATATAGCTTTGAAAATCAAATCACAGACATTACTGCGGGATTTGAATTTAATTTCTATGAATTTAATTTGCATGAATCAGGTTTTCAATCAACCCCGTACATTCATACTGGATTAAGTTATTTTCTTTCTGAAAATTTATATGTAGAAAACAAAAAATACAAATCGTATGGTTCTCGTAGGGGTGGAATAGCAATCCCAATGGTTGTTGGTTATAAATTTAGAATAGCCAAACATTTTATTTTAGGTATCGAAACAGGTGCTAGATACACTTTCAAAGATGACATAGATGGTAGCTTTCCTAAGAGTGAAAATTTAGAAAGACTAAAATTCGGGAACACTAATAGTAAAGACTGGTATGTTTTTACTGGAGCAACATTAACCTATACCTTTGGTCAAAAACCTTGTTATTGCAATAATTAATGAGCTTAGAAACTTCCATAAATAAAGAAAACTTACCTAAACATTTAGCCATCATAATGGATGGAAATGGTCGTTGGGCAAAGCAAAAAGGAATGTTAAGAGCTTTTGGTCATGAAAATGGAACAAAATCTGTTCGTAAAACTGTAGAAGTTTGCACTAAACTAGGAATCGAAAACTTAACTCTTTATGCATTTTCAACAGAAAATTGGAATCGACCAAAGCTAGAAGTAGAAGCGTTAATGAAAATTCTTGTAAATTCCTTAAAGAAGGAATTAGAAACCTTTATAAAAAACAATATCCGTTTAAATTGTATTGGAAATATAGAATTGTTACCAAAAAAAGTTCAAAAAGAACTACTTGAGGTAATTGAAAAAACCAAACAAAATAAAAAAATGACTCTTACTTTAGCTTTAAGCTATGGATCAAGAGACGAAATCTTAAATGCTGTTAAAAAAATAGCAGATAAAGTTAAAAATAACATAATTTCAACAGATAGTATTGACGAATCCACATTAAATAATCATCTTTACACACACGATTTACCAGATGTAGATTTAGTTATACGAACAAGTGGCGAACATCGCATTAGTAATTTTTTGTTATGGCAAATTGCTTACGCAGAATTTTATTTTACTGATGTACTGTGGCCAGATTTTAGTGAAGAGAATTTATATGAAGCCATTATTAGCTATCAAAAAAGAGAACGTAGATTTGGAAAAACAAGCGAACAAATTAAATAAAATTAACCATTTTATTAGCAGTACTGCAATAGTGCTGTTCTTTTTATTTTTAGGAATTACAAATTCAAATGCTCAAGACAGATTAAATTTTGAGGATGGGAAAAGTTATATTTTAAAGAAGATTAATGTAACTGGAAAGATTAGTTATAATGAAGAAACTGTAACTACTTTCACTGGACTTAGTAAAGGTCAAAAAATAACAGTCCCTGGTGAAGAAATTAGTAATGCGATTAAAAAATTATGGAAACTAGGTCTTTTTAATGATGTCAATTTTTATGTAGACAAA
This sequence comes from Limnohabitans sp., assembly GCA_030053945.1. Lineage (GTDB taxonomy): Bacteria > Bacteroidota > Bacteroidia > Flavobacteriales > Flavobacteriaceae > Flavobacterium. Next base: position 40,509 of record JASGCW010000008.1, on the reverse strand, counting down.
ATAGAAGGCGATAGTATTTCACTTGACCTTAGAATAAATGAACTTCCTAAATTAAGCAAGGTAGAAATAGTTGGAGTAAAAAAGAGTGCTATAGAAACCCTTACTAAAGACAATTCGCTTACACCTGAAAAAATTGTAAATGAAAACCTTATTACTACTACAAAGTATTATATAGAAAACAAATACAAAAAAGAAGGATATTTCAATACTAAAGTAAATATTTCAACCACTGAAGACACTTCTAAAGAGAATCACGTAAATATGGTTGTTAATATAGACAAAGGTGATAAAATTAAAATTACCAAAATTAATATTAGCGGCAACAAAGAACTTTCTAGCGCCAAGATTAGAGGAGCAATGAAAGAAACCAAGCAACGTAATCCTATCCGAATTTTTAAATCTTCTAAATTTATTAAAGACAAATACAAAGAGGATTTAGTGAAAATTATTGAAAAATATAAAGAGAATGGATTCCGTGATGCACGTATAGTTTCAGATTCTGTTCTTTATAATAAAGTAGAAAACGAAATCGTAATTAACATTAAAGTAGAGGAAGGGCATAAATATCATTTTGGAGATATTAGCTTTACTGGTAACACTGTATATAGTGACCAACAATTAGCAAATCTGCTTGGCATAAAAAAAGGCGATGTTTACAATGGCGTACTTTTAGACAAACGAATTGCAGACAAAACAAGACCAGACGGAGAGGATATAACAAATTTATATCAAAACAATGGTTATTTATTTTCAACAATAAATCCTGTAGAAGTATCAACTGCAAATGACATTATTGATTTAGAAATTAGAGTTATTGAAGGACCTATTGCACATTTTAATAAAATTTCTGTAGTAGGTAATGACAAAACAAACGACAAAGTAATTTATCGTGAATTAAGAACAAAACCTGGAAATGTTTATAGTAAAGAAGATGTAGTTAGAACAGTACGTGAAATTGGTCAGCTAGGATTTTTTGATGCAGAAGCAATCAAACCTGATTTCGAAAATGTAGATCCAGCTGCTGGTACAGTAGATATAAAATATCATGTTGCAGAAAAAGGAGCAAGCCAAATAGAGCTTCAAGGAGGTTATGGTGGTGGTGGATTCATAGGTACATTAGGGTTATCTTTTAACAACTTTGCTATTTCTAATATTTTCAAAAAGAAAGCATACAAACCTTTACCTATGGGTGATGGTCAAAAATTATCTTTACGTTTACAAGGCAGTACCTTTTTTCAAACCTATAGTTTTTCATTTTCAGAACCATGGTTTGGAGGCAAAAAACCTGTGAATTTCTCAAGTTCAATCTCATATAGTGTACAATATGCAGGAAGTTCTGCATCAAACTTTAACAACACAGGAAGCAGTGTAGACAAGTCAAGAAGCTTTAATATCTTCACGATTTCAATGGGATTAGCTAAGCGATTACAAAAACCTGATGATTATTTTGTATTATCAAATTCTATTAGTTACCAACACTATGATTTAAACAATTACAATATTGGGTTGTTCACATTCGGAGACGGAACTTCTAAGAACCTAGCGTACACCGTTGGTTTAACCAGAAATAATAAAGGAACTAATCCAATATTCCCAATGTACGGATCTGAATTTAGTGTGACTGGTAAATTCACACTACCTTACTCATTATTTAATGGTATAGATTATAAAAATTTAGAAAACTTAGAGGAATACAAGCTTAAAACAACCACTGCAGTGGTATACAATGGTGCCGACTACCCTGCTGGAACATATATAGATAGTAATGGACAACCAGTTTCTAACTATCAAAAAGCTGCAGCTGATGTAGGAAAAGTAGATCAGAAAAAATTCAATTGGTTAGAATATTATAAAATTAAATTCAAAGCAGAGTGGTTTACTAAAATTTATAATAAATTAGTATTACGTTCACTAGGAGAATTTGGCTTTATGGGATCATATAATAATGACCGAGGATTAGTTCCTTTTGAAAGATACTATTTAGGGGGTGATGGTATGGCACTTTTTACAATGGATGGTAGAGAAAATGTCCAATTAAGAGGATATCAAAACAATTCATTAACACCTATTATCGATGATAGAAATAATCCAAGATATGGACAACAAATAGGAGCAACTGTATACAATAAATTTACTCTAGAATTGCGTTATCCAATTACATTAAAACAAGCCGCATCGATCTATGCTTTAACGTATTTAGAAGCTGGAGCTGCATATAAAGATTTCAAAGCTTATAATCCTTTTGCGTTACAACGCTCTGCAGGAGTAGGTTTAAGAGTATTTATGCCTGCTTTTGGATTATTAGGAATTGACTTTGCTCACGGATTTGACCCTGTCCCTGGTGGATTTGAAAAAAGTGGATGGCAAACACATTTTATCATAGGTCAACAATTTTAATTATATTTGACTGAAAGTTATACGCTTATGAAAAAATATTTTTTAATACTACTAGTTTTATTTTCTAACCTAATTGGTTTCTCACAATCCAAATTTGGAGTAAAAATCGGTTATATTGATATGGAATATATTTTAGAAAATGTTCCAGATTACAAAGAAGCCTCTAATTTACTTGAACAAAAAGCTCAAAAATGGAAGCAAGACATTGAGTCCAAAAAAAATGAAATCAATAAACTTAAAGAAGTATTAAAAAACGAAAGACCACTTCTTACAAAAGAATTAATTGAAGAAAGAGAACAAGAAATTAAATTTCTTGAAAGTGATTTATTGGATTACCAACAAAAAAGATTTGGCCCAAAAGGAGACTTAGCTATTCAAAAAGCAGAAATTATAAAACCTGTACAAGATCAAGTTTTTAATGCTGTACAAGATATAGCAGCGGCTAAAAGTTATGACTTTATCTTCGACAAATCATCAGATATGACAATGTTGTTTTCTGCAAAAAGGTTTGATATTAGTGATCAAGTTGTAAGAGTGATTACACGTGCTGAAAAACGTGAAGAAATAAGTAGAAAACAACGCAAAGCTCTCGAAGAAAAAGAAGCTAGCCAAGATAAAGTCCTAGATAATTCTCAAGCAGAGAGACAAAAAATATTAGACGAAAAAAAATCTGCAGCAACTAAAGCACTCGAAGAACGCAAATTAGCAGCAGAACAACGTAAAAAAGAATTTGAAGAAAAAAGAAAAAAAATGCTTGAACAGCAACGTGCTAAAAAATCTGGCACAACAATTGATTCTACATCTTCAAATAAAAAAACGATAAATACTTCATCGCAAGCGGAAGCAAGAAAAGCAGCATTAGACTCCACAAAAGCAGCTCGTGAAGAAGCAAGGTTAAAAACAATTGAAAATAATAAAAAAGCTCTAGAAGAAAGAAAAAAAGCTCTAGAAGATAAAAGAAAAAAAATTTTAGAAGAAAGAGAAGCCGCTAAAAAAGCGCAAGAAGAAAAATTAAAACAAAAAAAGTAATTAATTAATACCCTAATAACTAAAATGATGAAACAATTGAAAACTTTACTTATCGCAGGATTATTATTTTTTGGAGCTAGTCAAGTAAATGCACAATCAAAAATTGCACATATAGATGTTCAAGATTTACTTGCTAAAATGCCGGATATGGTAAGTGCAAAAGCGCAAATTAAGACTTTAAGTGACAAGTTTGATACTCAATACAAAGCTATGGTTGAAGAATATCAAACAAAAATGAAAAAATATGAAAGCGAAGCACCTACAGCTGGTGATGCTTTAAATGAAACCCGTGGAAAAGAAATGCAAGATATGGGACAAAGAATCCAACAATTTAGAGATTCTGCTCAAAAACAGCTTTCTGACAAAGAAATGGAATTAGTTAAACCTATTATGGAAAGAGCTAAAACTGCTGTAGTAAAAGTTGGAAAAGCAAAAGGTTTCCAATATGTTGTAGATGCTTCTACTTTAATCTTAGCTGATGGTCCAGACATTATGGAAGATGTAAAAAAAGAATTAGCTACTCCAGCTCCAAAAAAATAATCAATAAAAATACTTAAAAACTGCGCTAAAATTTAGCGCAGTTTTTTTTTACATTTGTTTTATGAGTAATACACATCCAATAGGTTTATTTGATTCAGGAATAGGAGGCACATCAATTTGGAAAGAAATCCATCAGCTTTTGCCAAATGAAAATACTATTTATCTTGCTGATAGTAAGAATGCACCATACGGAAAAAAAACGAAAGAAGAAATCATAAATCTTTGCTTTAAAAATGTTGACTTCTTACTAGGGCAAAAATGCAAATTAATTGTAGTTGCTTGTAACACAGCAACTACCAATGCTATAAAAGAATTAAGAGCTAAATATGACATCCCTTTTATAGGAATAGAACCTGCTATAAAACCTGCGGCTAATCTCTCGGAAACACAAACTATAGGGATTCTAGCTACAAAGGGGACACTAAACAGCGAATTATTTAATAGACAAGTTGAAAACTATTCTAACATAAAAATACTAGAACAAGTAGGTTATGGTCTTGTTGAATTAATAGAAAACGGAAAAATAGAGTCTGAAGAAATGAAAAATTTACTCAAACTCTATCTTCGCCCTATGATTACGGCTAATATAGACTATCTAGTCTTAGGATGTAGTCATTACCCATATTTAATTCCCCAAATAAAGAAAATTCTACCTGAACACATCAAAATTATAGACTCTGGTCAAGCTGTGGCAAAACAAACTAAATCGATATTAGAGAAAAACAATCTAATTAACTTATCATCAGAAAACAGCAAAACCATTTTTTATACAAATAGCGATGCGACTGTACTAAAAAATATTTTAGGATTTACTGAAAATGTTTTCGAAAAAGATTTCTAATTAATTATTTAAACCAACTAGAATACATCACATAATTATTAGAAATACGCTCTATTTCGCCTGCGAAATCACTCTGATTAATATCTTTTACTTTTTTTGCAGGAACCCCAGCATAAATTGCTCCTGATTCTACAGTTGTATTTTGTGTTACTACAGATCCTGCTGCAATAATTGAATTACTTTCAACAACACATCCATCCATAACAATTGCCCCCATACCTATGAGCACATTGTCTTTTATTTCACACCCGTGAACAACTGCATTGTGTCCTATAGAAACATTATTCCCTATAATGGTTGGATGCTTCAAATAAGTACAATGAATAACCGCTCCATCTTGAATATTTACTTTATTCCCTATTTTGATAAAATGAACATCTCCACGAATAACAGCATTAAACCATACACTACAATTTTCTCCAAATGCCACATCTCCAACAATAGTAGCATTTTCAGCCACAAAACAATCCTGAGGGATTTGTGGTGATTTACCATTTACTTCTCTAATTACCATATTATTTTAAATAAAAAATCCCGAAAAATCGGGATAAATTTTATAATGAATTTACAGCAGGACAATTACAATCGTATCTATCTTTCTTACAACCGAAATTGAAACCTAACGTTAGTTGATGAAATCCACCTGTTTCAAATTTAATATCTCCTAAAACATGTGAATAAGTATATGCTACCATAAACTTTTTATAATTTACACCAACAAATGGAGTAACATATTGTAAATATTGATTCTTAAGTTGAGTACCATCAATATATTGTGTACCATCAAAACTTCTTCTATAAGAAAGTCCGCCCCATAATTTTCCAAATTCTAAAGTTTTATAAACTTTAAGATTTCCGTCTATAGCTTTTTCCTTTGTTCTTTCAACCATTTGGAATAATAGAGAAGGTTCCCACAATAGTTTTCTTGAATCACCAAAAGTATATCCAAAACTCAACAAATATTTTCTTAAGTTATCTGATTCAAATCCTGTATATAAATCTCTACTTCTAAACAAAGCGTTTTTTACAGTCGCATGTAAATAAAAATCATAAACATTATATGAAGCACCAAAATCAACATTAAAATAAGTTGATCTAGCAATAACAGGAGAAACAATAGGGTCAAAATCCCTAGGGTCAAATGTAGTTTGATCTAACTGATTTTGTATAAAACCTACACTTAAACCAAAAGACAACTGATTTAGATCTACAGTACTTCTAGAAAACATCAAATGGTGCGCATAAGTCAATTTAGCACCTTTTTGTGAGTGATAACCATTAACATCTGTAAAAAGAATTGCACCAAGTGCTGAACCTTTATCACCAATTTTACCATTATAACTCAAAGTTTGCAATGAAGGAGCATCTGAATTACCAAACCATTGCTGACGTGTCGTCAAACGAACTTTTGAACAATTTGAACCACCAGCCATTGATGGATGTATTAGATAATAATTATCTGAAAGATAATCTGAATATACAGGTATCCCTTCCTGCGAAAAACCAATTTGAATTACAAAAAGTAATACTAACAGGGAAATATTTTTAAAGTTCATTCTAAATATTTTTACAATATAATGCCCAAAGATATATTTTTATAACACTTATAACAAGATTTTTTTTAGATTATTGTAAAAGAAAATATTCTTTGAACTATTTAAAGCCATAAAGTTTCATAATTTTGTAAAAAAAAGACAATATGTCTTTATAAATTTATCTTCAAAACAAAAGGAATGAAACTTATTACTATAAAAGAGACCAACAATCCAAGCATTTTAAAATTTGAATTTTCTTACTTTATTTCTCCAAATAAAAGTTATGAATTCAAGAATATTGATGAATGTAAAAATTCTCAATTAGCACAACAATTATTTTATTTACCATTTGTAAAAACAGTTTATATATCAGGAAATTTTATTGCTATTGAAAAATTTAGCATTGTAGAATGGAATGATGTAAAATTTGAAGTAGCCGAACAAATTGAAAATTATGTAAATGCTGGAGGCGAAATCGTAAAAGTTATAGAAGAAAACAAAAAAACTCCTATTACAATCTATGCTGAAAGCACACCTAATCCAAGTGTGATGAAATTTGTAGCAAACAAAGCTTTAACAAAAACAATTATAGAATGTAAAAATATAGATGAAACAGAAGCTTCTCCCTTAGCTAAAGAGTTATTCAAATTCCCATTTGTAAAAGAAGTCTTTTTTGATCAGAATTATATTTCTATCACAAAATATAGTGTGAGTGAATGGCAGGATGTAACAAATGAGATTAGAGTTTTCATAAAAGAATTTTTAGAAAACGGTGGAATTGCGGTAGATGAAACCAAAGTTCACCAATCAGAAATTCAAGCAAAACAAGAAATACACAACTTTGATAATCTAGACGCAACTTCTCAAAAAATAATCAATATAATTGATGAATATATAAAACCAGCAGTAGCTGCTGATGGCGGCAACATCTTATTTGACTCGTATGCCGAAGAAGAAAAGAAAGTAAAAGTTGTTCTTCAAGGTGCTTGCAGTGGTTGTCCATCATCTACGTTTACATTAAAAAATGGCATTGAAAATATGCTAAAAGAAATGTTACACGACCAAGAGATTAAGGTAGAAGCAATAAATGGTTAATCAATTGCTAATCAAATAAAAATTTTATACTTTTAGTAATCATTAACACAAAACAAAAAACTATGTCAGTACTAAAAGTAATCGAAGTAATGTCTAATTCAGACAAAAGTTGGGAAGATGCAACTAGAAAAGCTGTAGAAAAAGCATCTAAATCTGTAAAACATATTCGTTCTGTATATGTTCAAGAACAAAGCGCCACTGTAAAAGATGGCAATGTAACAGAATTTAGAGTCAACCTAAAACTCACATTTGAGATAGAATAATAATATTCACTTATAAATTCAAAAAATGCGTTTACTTTAAAGCGCATTTTTTATTTTCCAAATAAAATTGTAATATTACAATTGAAACAAGTTAAATTAAACAAAAATGGGAATAGGAAGTTTTTTTAAGAATCTTTTTGGTTCAAAAAAAGTCGAAGAAGTAGTCGACAAGGTAGAAGATTTTGCTGATGATGCTATCGCAAAAGCAAAAGAAAGCGCAGCTCCACTTATAGAAAAAGTAGAAGATTTTGCTGAACAAGCAGGGGAAAAAGTCAAAGAATATGTTCCTCAAGCAGCTGAAACAATAAATAATGTTGTAGAAACCGTAAAAGAAAAAGCAAGCGAAGCTATTGAAAAAGTAGAAGAACTAGCTCACGATGCGGTTGATACTGCAAAAGAAAAAGTTGCCGACTTGACAGATTCAACTGAAGAAAAAACAGAAGAAACTAAATAATATTAAATTTCACATACTTTAAAGGTTAGAGATTATATCTCTGACCTTTTTATATTAAAATGAAAAATAAAGAATACTACATAAAAATCTTAAGTGAATATGTAATTAAATATTCAACAAATATAATTACCGCAGCTATAATACTTATTGTCGGTCTATGGTTGTCAAAATTTATCACAAGAAATCTTAAAAAAATATTACTACATCGTAAAGTAGAACTTACCTTAGTCGAATTCTTAGAAGATTTGACTTACTGGACTATAAGAGGATTAGTTTTCATTGCTGTGATATCAAAACTAGGCGTAGAAACATCTTCTTTTGTAGCCATTTTAGGAGCAGCAGGTCTTGCAGTAGGATTATCACTCCAAGGCTCATTAGCAAACTTTGCAGGAGGAATTTTAATAGTTCTTTTCAAACCTTTTAAGGTTGGAGATAAAATAGAATCTCAAGGAGAAATTGGAAAAGTTGATGATATTCAAATTTTTTCAACCAAAATTATCACTGCAAACAATCATGTGGTTTACATTCCTAATGGCTTATTGTCAAACGGAAAAATTAAAAATTTATCCCAAAAAAACACCACTAGAAACGATTTTGAAATTACAATCACACACGAAAATAATTCTTCCGAAATAAAATCAAAAATCGAAAAAACTATTAACGGCAACCACCTAATATTAAAAAATCCAAATCCTGAAATTTATATTTCAAATTATTCTGAAACTGGCGTTACCTATCTTGTAAGAGTATGGACAGAATCTGGCGATTTTATGGAAGCAAAATCTGAAATTTTAGAGTCTCTTCACTAAATTATTTACCTGAATTGAGAATAAAATCTTTCAAATAAAAAGGTTCAAAATAAGCGACATCAACTGTGTCGTTTATTTTATATTTTTCATAAGCCAAGAAACTCATTTCATTTGCAGAAGGAAATTCTAACTCTGGATAAAAAATAAATTTCTCATCTTTTAATACTTCTTTACATTTCATAGCTCCATCTCCAACTAAATGAATCTTTTCACTTATATCAGAAAATGAAGTTTCAGTAATAATCTCAGATTGAACTTCTCTTACATTTCTATATTCTGAATCAAAAACAGCCGTATAACATTCCATTCTACGAGCATCAATCATTGGTACAATTACACCTTCTACCCTATTTATCTTTCTAGCTAAAACCTCTAGTGTATCTATAGCAATAAGCGGAATTTGCAAACCATAACAGAATCCTTTTGCTGCCGAAACCCCTATACGAAGCCCTGTATAAGAACCAGGTCCTTGACTAACAGCTATTGCATTCAACTCATTGAAAGTAATTTTTGCTTGAGTCAAAACTTCTTCTATAAATAGGTGTAGTTTTTCTGCGTGTGAATAACCACTTTCTGCAATTTCTTGACAAAAAATTGTTTTCCCGTTTTCCGCAACAGAAACGGAACAGTTTCTAGTAGCTGTTTCAAGATGTAAAATATATGCCATAACCTGATATTGTTTGGCAAAGGTACAAGAACAAATAAATAATTTGAAAAATTAATTCCTTCTATCTTCTCCAAAGAGTAATTTTTTTCGAAGTGTTTTCAAAAAAGTTTCATCTGTAATTTCAACCATTTTAATTTTAAATGGTGTCTTTTGAAGTGTAAGAATACTCTCATTCTTGACAGAGGTAATTCTAGAATCTAATGATACAAGATAATTTTCTTCTCTTCCTGTCACTTTCAATTTCAACACAGTTGTATCAGGAATCACAATAGGTCTTGCATTCAAATTATGTGGTGCTATAGGAGTTATAACTAAACTCGTTGCATCTGGAGTCAAAATAGGGCCTCCACAACTCAAAGAATATCCTGTTGACCCAGTAGGTGTTGAAATGATAAGCCCATCTGCCCAATAAGAAGTCAAATATTCATCATTAAGATAAGTTTCAATAGTAATCATCGAAGTGGTATCTTTACGACTAACTGTAATTTCATTCATCGCAAAGTTTAGTTCTTTCAATGATTCTATTTCGGGAGAACAAGTAACACTCAATAAAGTTCTTTCGGAAATTTTATACTCTTTATTGATAACAAGTTTCAAAAACTTCTCAATATTTTCTTGTTGTACGTTTGCCAAAAAACCTAATCTTCCTGCATTGATCCCTAATATAGGAATCCCTGAGTCTCTTACATAAGTAGCTGCTCTTAAAAAAGTACCATCTCCTCCCACACTCAACAACATATCATAAGATTCGTCTAAATCCTTATAACTTGAAAAAGTTGGCAAATCTATAGTGATTGCTTTATTATCTTGAAGCATTTGCAAAAAATTAGCTTCAATAGTAAAATCGACTTTATTAATCTCTAAAAAGTGAAACAGTCGCTCAACAATAGGCGAAGTAGTGTTCTGATAATATTGTCCGTATATGGCGACTTTCATTTATATATTCAAATATTTATCTAAATAATCAGAACGTTCTTTCAATGTTTTTAAGTGTTCATCTTCTTGATGTTCTGAAATAATCTCATATTCATATCTTCTAAAAGTCTGAATAATATCATTCATTCCTCCTTCTCCTAATTTAACAGTTACCTGAACTTTTTCAGCATCAATATTAGAAATAAAAGCACCTAATAACTTACCATTATTCCCTTCTACGATTTGTGTTATTTGACTAAAAGAATATTTATTTATCTCCTTTTCAACAATAATAACACCACCTAATTCTCTCAAAAACGGAGTTTCGTTAAATACGCGTATTACATCTTCTAGCTCATAATATCCTACATAATTATTCTGTTCATCTAAAACTGGAATCACATTAGATTCATTTTTAGCAAAATCATCTAGAACATCTAACAATACAGAAGTGGTACGTGTAAAAAACGTCTCGAAGGTATACTTGTACTCATTCAGATTTTTGCTAAAATCAAATCCATCTACATCTTCGGCAGAAACATTTCCTATAAAGATTCCGTTTTCAATAACAGGAAAATGAGAAAAATTAAGGTCTATAAAAAAATCCTGAGCTGAAGACACAGCATCCTTAGCATCTAGAGGTGCAAAATCGTGGTTGATATAATCAGATAAAATATTCATTTCGTATAATAATTTCAATTGCAAAATAATTAAAAAATAAGAGAATGACCTTACATAAGTTTGTATTTTTGTCAAAACTAAATAAATCAAGGTTAAAATGACACAAAACAATTGTAAGTTAAGTGTAAACATCAATAAAATTGCTACTTTAAGAAACTCTCGTGGCGGAAACACACCCAGTGTTACAGAAGCCGCAAAACGAATTCAAGGTTTTGGTGCCCACGGAATTACCATACACCCTCGTCCAGATGAAAGACATATTCGATATCAAGATGCTCGTGATTTGAAAGATGTTGTTTATACGGAGTACAATATTGAAGGCAATCCGCAACATAATTTCATCGATTTGGTTTTAGAATGTAAACCCACACAAGTAACGCTAGTTCCAGATGCTATTGGGGCGCTAACTTCAAATGCAGGTTGGGACACCGTGACTCATAAAGAATACCTAATTGATGTCATTGCCGAATTTAAAAGAAACGGAATTAGAACCTCTATATTTGTAGATCCAGTTTTGAAGATGATTGAAGGCGCAAAAGAAACAGGTACTGACAGAATTGAATTATACACCGAAGCCTACGCACACCAATACGGCTTAGGAAACAAAGATGGTATTTTACCCTACGTAGCATCGGCTAAATTAGCTAACGAATTAGGATTGGGTATAAACGCTGGTCACGATTTAAGTCTAGACAATATTGAATTTTTTAATCAAAATATAGAAGGTTTGTTAGAAGTTTCTATTGGTCACGCACTCATTTCTGAATCGTTGTATTTAGGATTGGAGAACGTGGTGCAGATGTATCTAATGAAGTTGAAATGATTTTAGATTTTAGATTAACGAATGTTGATTGAAGAAGTTTAAAAAATACGATTAAGGAAAATGAACCAAACAATACACAGCAATATAACGGGAGAAGGCAACCCTCTAATCATCATCCACGGCTTCTTAGGTATGTCGGACAACTGGAAAACACTAGCAGCGCAATATGCAGAGCAGGGTTATCAAGTACACGCATTAGATATGCGCAACCACGGAAAAAGTTTCCATACCTCAGAATGGGGTTACCATTTTATGGTTCAAGATGTAATAGACTATTGCAATGCACATCAACTAAAAAACATTTATGTAATAGGACATTCAATGGGCGGAAAAGTAACAATGTTACTCGCAACAACTTATCCTGAATTAGTCGAAAAACTGATTGTGGCGGATATTGGTCCAAAATATTACACGCCACATCATCAAACTATTTTAGAAGCTTTAAATGCAGTAGATTTTTCTACAAAGCCTTCTAGAGCTGATGTAGAAGCTATTGTTTCACAATACATTTCTGATTTTGGGACACGCCAATTCTTATTAAAAAACCTATACTGGGTAGAACAAGGACAATTAGGCTTCCGATTCAATTTGAAAGTTTTCACCGAAAATACTTCTGTAATTGGAGATGCGCTTCCATTTGAGAATCATTTTGATAAAAAAACATTATTTTTACGAGGTGACAAATCAGATTATATTTTAGATGCTGATTTTGAAACTATCTATCATCATTTTCCAAATGCTGTAATCGAAACCGTTTCAAATGCAGGGCATTGGCTTCACGCTGAAAATCCTACTGAATTTTTCCAAAAAACAATAACCTTTTTAAATAACTAAACTATTATTAATATTATGAAGCTTCTAAAAAAATTTTTAATCTCAGTAGCAATCGTAATTTTCCTATCTTATTTCTTGACAGGCGTAAAACTACAAGGTAACGCTATAGAACAAGTTAAAACAGCTGCTATCATTGCTATTGTCTTAGGACTTTTAAATACTTTTTTAAAACCCATATTAGTTTTTTTTACTCTACCCATTACAATTTTTACTCTAGGATTATTCCTTCTAGTAATTAATAGCATAATGGTAGTAATTTGCGACGTATTGATTGATGGTTTTCACATTGAATCATTTTTCACTTACTTTCTTTTTAGCATTATACTATCTGTATCACAATGGATATTATACAAGTTTATAAAAGACTAAAAATAAGCCAGTTAATTTTAAGTAAATAAAATTTGTTGGGTGGTAGAAAAAATGTAATTTTGCCACCCAATTTTAGTACGTAAAAAACATATATAATGAATATTACAAAAACCAATATCGATGCATTAAACGCAGTGGTAACTGTAGAAGTTGCAAAAAATGATTATGCTGACAATGTAGAAAAAGTATTGCAAAACTATCGCAAAAATGCTAATATCCCAGGTTTCCGTAAAGGAGCTGTACCTTTGTCTTTAGTAAAAAAACAATATGGTAAAGCGGTTTTAGCAGAAGAAGTTAATAAATTAATCCAAGACGGTTTAAATAAATTTTTAACAGAAGAAAAATTAGATATTTTAGGTAATCCACTTCCAAAATTCAACAATGAATTAGATTGGAATGCTGAAGATTTTTCTTTTGAATTCGAATTAGGTTTAGCTCCAGAATTTGATGTAATATTAGATAACAAAAGTGATTTAACATACTACAAAATCGTTGCAGATGAAAAAATGTTAAATGACCAAGTAGCAAGAATCCAAAAACAATTTGGTAAAATGATTGCTAAAGCAGAAGTTGCTGAAGGAGATGATATCCGTGGAACTTTTGTAAACGAAGAAAAAGGAATTAACAAACCTGCTCAAATCACTTTAGATATTTTTGAAAATAAAGAAGTAGCTAAATCTTTTGTAGGCAAAAAAGCGGGAGATATAGTTGCTATTCCCACTAAAGGATTATTCAACGACGATCACAAATTAATGGACTATATGGGTGTAGGTCACGATGATGTACACGGTTTAGACATTACTGTAGATTTCAAAATTGAAGAGGTAACAACAAGCGAGCCTGCGGAATTAAACCAAGAATTATTCGACAAATTATTTGGGGCTGGTGTTGTTTCTTCAGTAGAAGAAGTAAAAGCAAAAATCAAAGAAGATGCAGAAAAACAATTTGCTCAACAAGCAGATCAAAAATTCTTCAATGACGCTACAGAGATGCTAATTAACAATCACCAAGTTGAATTACCTGCTGAGTTCTTAAAAAGATGGATTCAAACGGTAGGAGAAACTCCTCTAACAGCTGAACAAGCAGAAATTGAATACAATAAATCTGAAAACGGATTACGTTACCAATTAATCGAAAGCAAAATCATTACTGGCAATAACTTACAAATCACTTTCGAAGATTTAAAAGCATATGCTGGCGATGTTATCAGAAAACAAATGGCTCAATTCGGTCAATTAGATCCTTCTCAAGAAGATGTAGACAATATTGTAGCACGCGTTATGTCAAATCAAGAAGAAGTACGTCGTTTGTCAGAACAAGTAATGAGCGAAAAAATGTTAAACTTATTCAAAGAAAAATTCAATGCTAATACAAAAGAAGTTTCTTATGATGAGTTTATCAAAGTAATGTATGGTGAAATCTAATTAGAATATTTCTTATATTTGAGCGTCAAATGTTTCATTTGACGCTTTTTTTATAGACAAATTGACATAGTTTAAAAAAACGGTACAACCTTTGACCTCTTTTTTACATCTATATAAATAAACTTAGATTAACATATAAATTTTTACAATGAACTACGGGAAGGAATTTAAAAAATATGCGACAAAACACCACGGTGTAAACAGTATGTATTACGATAAAATCGTAGGCAGTATGACGCCCTATATTATTGAAGAGCGTCAATTAAACATTTCACAACTAGATGTTTTTTCTCGTCTAATGATGGACAGAATCATCTTTATGGGAACAGGCGTAGATGACTATATGGCTAATATCATTCAAGCCCAACTATTATTTTTAGAAAGTGTAGATGCTTCTAAAGATATTCAAATTTACATAAATTCTCCAGGCGGAAGCGTATATGCTGGATTAGGAATCTACGACACAATGCAATACATAAAACCAGACGTAGCAACAATTTGTACTGGGATGGCAGCATCTATGGGAGCTGTATTATTATGTGCCGGTACCGAAGGAAAACGTTCCGCTTTACCACACTCGAGAGTGATGATTCATCAGCCTTCAGGAGGCGCACAAGGTGTAGCATCTGATATGGAAATCAACTTAAAAGAGATGTTAAAGCTTAAAGATGAGTTATACCAAATCATTTCTAAACATTCAGGACAACCTTTTGATAAAGTATATAAAGACTCAGAACGTGACTACTGGATGATTGCTGACGAAGCAAAAGAATATGGAATGATTGATGAAGTATTAAGAAGATAAATTTTTAGTATCCAGTGTTCAGTTTTTAGTATTCAGTAATTTTACTGATCACTGTCAACTGAATACTGATCACTGTTACAAAATGGCAAAAGAAATTTTAGAATGCTCCTTCTGCGGAAGGAAAAAAAAAGAAACAAATCTATTAATAGCTGGTATCGAATCACATATCTGTGACAGATGTATCGAACAAGCACACGGCATTGTTTTAGAAGAATTAAGAACAAGTGGAATGTCTAAACAACTAACTGATTTGGTTTTAAAAAAGCCAAAGGAAATTAGAGGTTTTTTAGACAAATATGTTATAGGTCAGGACCAAACAAAAAAAGTAATGTCTGTTGCCGTTTACAACCACTACAAAAGACTAATGCAACAAGACCATGGTGACGATGTTGAAATTGAAAAATCAAACATCATTATGGTTGGACAAACTGGTACAGGAAAAACATTAGTAGCTAAAACAATTGCAAAAATGCTTGATGTACCATTAGCCATTGTAGATGCTACAGTTCTTACTGAAGCAGGCTATGTAGGAGAAGATGTAGAAAGCATTTTGACTCGTTTATTACAAGCAGCTGATTATGATGTACCAAAAGCGGAACGTGGAATTGTTTTTATTGACGAAATAGACAAAATTGCACGTAAAAGTGACAATCCATCTATCACTCGTGATGTTTCAGGCGAAGGTGTGCAACAAGCATTATTAAAATTACTAGAAGGAACAGTTGTAAATGTACCACCAAAAGGTGGACGTAAACATCCAGATCAAAAATTTGTAGAAGTCAACACTAAAGACATCCTGTTTATAGCTGGAGGTGCTTTCGACGGAATAGAACGCATCATCTCAAAAAGATTGAATCGTCAAGCTATGGGATACAGCGCCTCTAAAGAAACAGACAAAATAGATGAGGAAAACTTATTACAATATATTGTTCCTAAAGACATAAAAGATTTTGGACTAATACCTGAAATTATTGGTCGTTTACCTGTTTTAACACATATGGATCCGTTAGACAGAAAAACGCTTCGAGCTATTTTGACAGAACCTAAAAATGCTTTGGTAAAACAATACAAAAAATTATTTGCAATGGACGAAATAGAATTCACCATTACAGATGAAGCATTAGATTATATTGTTGACAAAGCTTTGGAGTATAAATTAGGAGCTCGTGGATTACGCTCTTTATGTGAAGCCATTCTTACAGATGCTATGTATGAAATTCCAAGCTCTGAAGAGAAAGAATTACATATTGACAAACAATATGTAGAAGAAGCACTCACAAAAAATCTATTAAAAAGATTAGAAATTGCGTCGTAAGTAAAAAAAATCAATTTTTAATTTGCATTTAAATTAAAAATTGATTTATATTTGCACCCGCAATGCGGAAGTAGCTCAGTTGGTAGAGCTCCAGCCTTCCAAGCTGGTTGTCGCGAGTTCGAGCCTCGTCTTCCGCTCCAAGAAAAAACCCAAACTAATGTTTGGGTTTTTTTATTTTTATTCAATTCCTAAAATTTATTTGTTAGGTTTAACTAAGAAAGCAGTCGGAAATTTTTTCTTTAACTCTAATAATTTTTTTTCTGCATCTATTCGCGTTTTGTAACTACCCACCCATACTTTATATATAGGTGTATTAAAAACAATTGTTGCGTCAACATTCTTATTAGTTTTTTTAAATTCCTGCAAAGCTTTTTTACTTGCTTCAGCCTCACCAGTAAAAATTTGAATTTTATATCTATCATTTAAAGTTATTGAGGAATTTATTTTCCT
Organism: Limnohabitans sp.; assembly: GCA_030053945.1. Lineage (GTDB taxonomy): Bacteria > Bacteroidota > Bacteroidia > Flavobacteriales > Flavobacteriaceae > Flavobacterium. The sequence goes on along the minus strand of JASGCW010000008.1, from coordinate 23,263 downwards.
CTTTTCTACAAGAAGTTGTTCAAATCTTGGATCTTGCTTAACATTATTACCACTTTGCGCAGTACATATCCCTGCTAAAAAAAAAGTTAAAACACTGAAACTGTATTTGTTAAAAAAATGTAAAATTCTCATAATGAATATATTTTAACACAAAAGTAAGGTATTGCAAATAAAGGAAAAGTTAAAATGTTATTTAGAATAAATATAAATTAATAATTAAGATATATTTAAGGTTTTGAGAATAATACATAAGTCGTATTTTTGTCGGAGTTTTTTAATGGGTAAACTATGTTTGTTAAAATAATCATTTACAAACATTGTTCCAAACTAAGATGATAATCATAAAATTTATGAAAAAAGTGGGAAACCATAAATCGATTTCTAGAGTTCTAACGCTTAGCCTAGCGTTTGTATTGTCTCTATCCTTTTCATTTACTTCATTAGCTCAAACTCCAGCTCCTGCTGCTACAACTACACCTGCACCTGCTGCTGGTGAGGCTGCCGCACCTGCTGCTGGCAAAGGTGATGCTGCTGCTGGTAAAGGTTTGTTTAATGCTAATTGTGCAGCTTGTCACAAATTAGATTCTAAATCTACTGGACCTGCTTTACGTGGTGTAGGTGCTAAATATGATAGAGAATGGATTTATAAATGGGTACATAATAGTGCACAGTTAATTGCTTCAGGTGATGCAGATGCTGTAAAAGTTTTCAATGAAAACAATAAAGTATCAATGACGCCATTTCCTCAATTATCTAATTCAGATATTGACAACATTTTAGCTTACACTGATCAACCAAAACCAGAACCTGAAAAAAATATTTCTGACGCTGGCACTAATGATAATAATGAAGGCTCAGGAATTTCAAACAATGTAATATTAGGTTTATTAGCTGTAGTTTTAGCTGTCCTTGTAGGTATGTTATTTATGGTGTACAATACCTTACGTAAAATATCTTCAGCAAACGGTATTGAAGTTGCAGAAAGAAAACTTTCATTATTACCTTTATGGAGATCTTTTGCTAAAAATCAATTTTTAGTTTTAGTGTCGACAATAGTATTAATGTTAATCAGTGCATACTTTGTTTATGGTTACTTAATGCAAATAGGTGTTGATAAAGACTACTCTCCTATTCAGCCAATTCATTTTTCTCACAAGATTCACGCTGGTGACAACGGTTTAGACTGTAAATATTGTCACTCTTCAGCACGTACAAGTAAAAATGCAGGTATTCCTTCATTAAATGTTTGTATGAACTGTCATAAAAACATTTCAGAATTCCAAGGTGATAAAGATTCAACATATGTGGAATACTCTAAAGAATATTACACTGGGGAAATTCAAAAACTATACGATGCAGTAGGTTGGGATAAAACAGCTCAAAAATATACAGGTAAACAAAAACCAGTTAAATGGGTTCGTATTCACAATTTACCAGACTTCGTTTACTTCAACCACTCGCAACACGTTTCTGTTGCAGGATTAGAATGTCAAAAATGTCACGGAAAAGTAGAAACTTTTGAAATTCAAAAACAATTTGCTCCTTTAACAATGGGATGGTGCATTAACTGTCACCGTGAAACTGAAGTTAAAGTTGCAGGAAATGACTACTACAAGAAAATTCACGAAGAACTTTCTAAAAAGTATGGAGTTACTAAGTTAACTGCTGCTCAAATGGGAGGTCTAGAATGTGGTAAATGTCACTATTAATTTATTTATTAAGAAGCTAATTTTTATATACAATATGTCATCTAACAAAAAATACTGGAAAAGTGTTGAGGAGCTAAACGAAAATAGCTCTATTGTTGAGACGCTTAGAAATAACGAGTTTGTTGAAGAAATACCAACAGATGAATTTTTAGGTAATGCAGAAGCATTGTCGGCATCTTCTACAACACGTCGTGACTTTCTTAAGTATGTTGGATTTACTACTGCTGCAGCAACACTAGCAGCTTGTGAGGGTCCAGTACATAAGTCAATTCCTTATGTAGTTCAACCTGAAGAAATTATCCCAGGAACAGCTGATTTTTATGCTACTACTGTTGCAGATGGTTTCGATTTTGCTAATATCTTAGTAAAAAATCGTGAAGGTCGTCCTATTAAGATTGAAAATAACAAAATTGAAGGAGCTAACTTCACAGCAAACGCTCGTATTCACGCTTCAATCTTATCATTATATGATGGAATGCGTTTAAAAAAATCAAAAGATGGAGGAAAAGATTCATCTTGGGATTCAGTCAACGCAAAAATAAAATCAAGTATCGCTGATGCAAAAGCGAAAGGTGGCAAAGTAGTATTATTAACTAATACGTATGCTTCTCCTTCTACAGATAAATTAATTGCACAATTTTTATCTGCTAATCCAAATGCTAAACACGTTGTTTATGACGCTGTTTCTTCATCAGAAGCTTTAGATGCTTTCCAAGCTGTTTATGGCGAAAGAGCTTTAGCAGATTATGATTTTTCTAAAGCTAATGTAATTGTTTCTGTTGGAGCTGATTTCTTAGGTGATTGGCAAGGTGGAAACTACGAATCAGGATACGCTCAAGGACGTATTCCTCAAAATGGAAAAATGTCTAAACATTTCCAATTTGAAGCTAATATGACTTTATCTGGTGCAGCGGCTGACAAGCGTGTACCAATGACAGTTGCAGATCAAAAACACGCCCTTGTTCAAATTTATAACGTTATAACTGGCGCTGCTGTTGGATCTTCAAACAATGCTGATGTAGCAAAAGCGGCTCAACAATTAAAACAAGCTGGATCTAAAGGTGTTTTAGTTTGTGGTATTGAAGATAAAAACGCACAACTTCTTGTATTAGCAATCAATAAAGCTTTAAATAGCGAAGCTTTTGATACTGCTAACACACGTCAAATACGTAAAGGAAATAATGCAGAAGTTAAACAACTTATTGCTGATTTAAAAGCTGGAACAATTCATACATTAATTATGAATGGTGTAAATCCAGTTTATACATTACCGAACGGAAAGGAATTTGCTGATGGTTTAAAGAAAACAAAACTTTCAGTTTCTTTCACAATGAGAGAGGACGAAACTGTTTTAGCTTCACAAATAGCTGTTGCAACTCCACATTATTTAGAATCTTGGGGAGACGTAAGTATTGTAAAAGGACAATATGCTATTACACAGCCTACAATCCGTCCATTGTTCGATACAGTTCAGTTTCAAGATGCTTTACTTTCTTGGATTGGAAACGGACAATCATTTTACAACTTTATCCGTACTTCTTGGTCAGGCGCTAAATCTTGGAATCAATTAGTACACGATGGAGTTATCAATACAGAGGTTTTAGCTTCTGGTTCAGGAGCTGGTGCTGATTTTAATGGTGCAGCTGCTGCCCTTGCAAATGCAAAACCTGCAAACGGACTAGAATTAGTTTTATATACTAAAACTGGTATGGGTGATGGTCAGCAAGCAAACAACCCTTGGTTACAAGAATTCCCTGATCCAATCACAAGAGCTTCATGGGATAACTATGTAACGGTTTCTAAAGCTGATGCTGAAAAATTAGGTTTAGAGAACTGGAATGTAGCTAATGGTGGTCTTAATGGTAGCTATGCTACATTAACTGTTAACGGTACTAAATTAGAAAAAGTTCCTGTTATCATTCAACCTGGTCAGGCTAAAGGAACTGCTGGTTTAGCTTTAGGATACGGTCGTATCGCTTCGATGAAAGAAGAAATGCAAGTAGGAGTTAATGCCTACACATTATATACTAACTTTAGTAATATACAAAATGTAACTATTGCTAAAGAAAGTGGTGAGCACGAATTTGCTTGTGTTCAGTTACAAAAAACATTAATGGGTCGTGGTGATATCATCAAAGAAACTTCCCTTGATGTTTACAAAAAAGGTGATAAAGAAACCTTCAATGCTTTACCAATGGTTTCTTTGGACCATAAAGAAGTTCCATCAACAAAAGTTGATTTATGGGAATCTTTCGACAGAAGCATTGGTCACCATTTCAATTTATCAATAGATTTGAATGCTTGTACAGGATGTGGAGCTTGTGTGATTTCATGTCACGCAGAAAACAATGTTCCTGTTGTAGGTAAATCTGAAGTTAGACGTAGTCGCGATATGCACTGGTTACGTATTGATAGATATTATTCTTCAGAAACTGCTTTTGAAGGTGATGATAAGAAAAAAGAATCTTCAAATGGATTATTAGAAGCTAAGAGTACTTTTGCAGCATTAGAAAATCCATCAGAAAACCCACAAGTTGCTTTCCAACCAGTAATGTGTCAACACTGTAACCACGCTCCATGTGAGACTGTGTGTCCTGTTGCTGCTACATCACACGGTCGCCAAGGTCAAAACCAAATGGCATATAACCGTTGCGTAGGAACTCGTTACTGTGCAAATAACTGTCCTTATAAAGTTCGTCGTTTCAACTGGTTCTTATACAATGGAAATGATGAGTTCGATTATCATATGAATGATGATTTAGGGCGTATGGTACTAAACCCAGATGTAAACGTTCGTTCTCGTGGGGTTATGGAAAAATGTTCAATGTGTATTCAAAAAACACAGTTAACAATACTTACTGCTAAGAAAGAAGGTAGAGAAGTAAGAGCTAACGAGTTTGAAACTGCATGTTCAAGCGCTTGTTCTACTGGAGCTATGGTTTTTGGTGATGTAAACAACAAAGAATCAGAAGTGGCTAAATTAGCTGAAAGTGATAGAATGTATCATTTATTAGAGCATATTGGAACAAAACCAAATGTGTTCTACCACGTAAAAGTTAGAAATTAATTATTAATTTGAAATAAGAATAAGGATTATGTCGTCTCATTACGAAGCACCCATTAGAAAACCTTTAGTTCTTGGTGACAAAAGCTACCACGATGTAACAGTTGATGTAGCAAGACCAGTAGAAGGTAAAGCCAATAAACAATGGTGGACAGTATTTTACATAGCTTTAGCATGCTTTCTTTGGGGAGCAAGTTGTATGGTATATACAATAACCACAGGTATTGGATCTTGGGGATTAAACAAAACAATTGGTTGGGCATGGGATATTACTAACTTCGTTTGGTGGGTTGGTATTGGTCATGCTGGAACATTAATTTCTGCTGTATTATTATTATTCCGTCAAAAATGGAGAATGGCAATTAACCGTTCTGCAGAGGCAATGACAATTTTCTCAGTAGTACAAGCAGGTTTGTTCCCTGTAATACATATGGGACGTCCTTGGTTAGGATATTGGGTACTACCTATACCGAATCAATTTGGTTCACTTTGGGTTAACTTTAACTCTCCATTACTTTGGGACGTGTTTGCAATTTCAACATATTTATCTGTTTCATTAGTTTTCTGGTGGACTGGTTTATTACCTGATTTTGCAATGCTAAGAGATAGAGCTGTAACTCCTTTCACAAAACATATCTACTCAGTGTTATCTTTTGGATGGTCTGGTAGAGCTAAAGATTGGCAACGTTTCGAAGAGGTTTCTCTAGTTCTTGCTGGTTTAGCAACTCCTCTTGTACTTTCTGTACACACTATTGTATCTTTTGACTTCGCAACGTCTGTTATTCCAGGATGGCATACAACAATTCTTCCTCCTTATTTCGTTGCAGGAGCAATTTTCTCAGGATTTGCGATGGTAAATACATTACTTATCATTATGAGAAAAGTATCTAATCTAGAAGATTATATTACAATTCAACATATTGAACTAATGAACATCATTATTATGATTACTGGTTCAATCGTAGGTTGTGCCTATATTACTGAGCTTTTCATTGCATGGTATTCAGGAGTTGAATATGAACAATATGCATTCTTGAATAGAGCTACAGGACCTTACTGGTGGTCTTACTGGGCAATGATGACATGTAACGTGTTTTCACCTCAGTTTATGTGGTTCAAAAAATTAAGAACAAGTATTATGTTCTCATTCATAATCTCAATTGTTGTAAACATTGGAATGTGGTTTGAGCGTTTCGTAATCATCGTGACTTCATTACACCGTGATTACCTTCCGTCTTCTTGGACAATGTTCCAACCAACATTTGTTGATATAGGTATTTTCGTAGGTACTATAGGATTCTTCTTTGTATTATTCTTATTATATGCAAGAACATTCCCAGTAGTAGCACAGGCGGAGGTAAAAACAATCTTAAAATCTTCTGGTGAAAACTATAAGAGAGAAAGAGAAAAAAATGGTCATAATCACGATAATCATTAATAAGTTATGAGTAACAAGGTAATACACGCACTATATAATGATGACGATGTGTTGATGGATGCGGTAAAACAAACTCGCAAAGCACATCATCATATAGAAGAAATATACACGCCTTTTCCAGTACACGGATTAGACAAAGCAATGGGATTGTCTCCAACAAGAATTGCAATATGTGCATTCTTATATGGATTAACTGGATTGTCATTTGCTACTTGGATGCTTAACAACATTATGATTGTTGATTGGCCACAAGATATTGGAGGAAAACCTAGTTTTAGTTACATTCAAAATATGCCAGCTTTTGTTCCGGTAATGTTTGAAGAAACAGTTTTCTTTGCGGCTCACTTAATGGTAATTACTTTTTATATGAGAAGTAAATTATGGCCATTCAAAAAAGCTGAAAATCCAGATGTACGCACAACTGACGACCATTTCCTAATGGAAGTTGCTGTAAATAATAATGAAAGCGAATTGACTTCATTTTTGCAAAATACAGGTGCAGTTGAAGTTAAAGTTGTAGAAAAGCATTAATAGAATTATGAGAAAAATAGTTACACTATCAGTTATAATGGGGATGTCTTCATTACTGTTTTCTTGCCAAGACAAGTTAAAACCAAATTATCAGGTTTTTCCAAATATGTATGAGTCTGCAGGATACGAAACGTATTCTGAATCTAATGCTTTCAAAAACGGAAAAGAGGGACAATTGCCTGCTCAAGGATCTATAAAAAGAGGATTTGTACCTTATGGATTACCAGATTCTCCCGAAGGATATGCGGCTTCAAAAAATGTAGTAAAATCTCCTTTAGATTCAGCTTCAGTAGATTTTGAAAAAGCAAAAGAATTATTTAATATCTATTGTGCTGTTTGTCACGGAGAAAAAGGCGATGGTCAAGGAAAACTTGTTAAAAGAGAAAAATTCCTTGGTGTTCCTAACTATAAAGACAGACAAATCACTGTTGGAAGTGTATATCACGTAGCAACATATGGTTTGAATGCTATGGGTTCACACAAAAATCAATTGAGTCAAAAAGAGAGATGGCAAGTTGCAGAATATGTGATGAAGCTAAAATCTGAATTATAATTGTAAAACTCTATTTATAAGTTATGTATACATTTTCAAGCAAAATAAAAAACTTAGCCCTTATCTTGATGGTTCTTGGAGCTTTAGGGATAGGTTATGGTTTTTTCTCTGCACCTAAAGATATTGAAGAAGTAGAAAAAATATTGGCTTCTGGACACGGCGAGCATCATGAGGCAAAAGCTGAAGAGCACAAAGTAGCTGAAGTTAAACACGAAGCTGAAGCTAAACATGTAGAAACTAAACAAGAATCTACTGATTCAACTGTGGCTAATGAATTAGATTCAGTTGCTGCTACTGTTGAAGCAACTCATTCTACAGAAGACACTCATTCTACTGAAACAGCAAATGTTACAGAAGAAGTAAAACACACTTCAGAAGTAAAACACGAAGTAGCCGAAGTTAATGAACATAATGAGCACCAAGAACACGCTCAACACGTTTTAGGTCAATTGAAAAATAAACCTTGGGCTGCACTATATGTTGGAGCATTATTTATTTTTTTAATATCATTAGGAGTTTTAGCATTTTATGCAATCCAATGGGCTGCACAAGCAGGTTGGTCTCCAGTATTATTCAGAGTAATGGAATCTATCACATCTTATGTAGTGCCAGGTGGTATTATTCTTTATGTGATTTTAGTTTTATCTGGAATGGGAATGAATCATCTATTCATTTGGATGGATAAAGATATTGTTGCACACGATGAAATAATGCAAGGAAAAGCTGGTTATCTAAATGTTCCCTTTTTCTTAATAAGAGCTGCAATTTTCTTAGGTGGTTGGATTTTCTACAGAATGTACACACGTAAAAATTCATTAGCATTAGATGAAACAGGAGATTTAACTTTTTACAAAAAGAACTTTAAAGCTTCAGCTGCATTCTTAGCATTCTTCTTAGTTTCTGAGTCTATGATGTCTTGGGACTGGGTTATGTCTGTAGATCCTCATTGGTACAGTACATTATTCGGATGGTATGTTTTTGCTAGTTTCTTTGTAAGTGGTATCACCGTTATTGCATTAATAACATTACATCTTAAATCAAATGGTTACTTAGAACACGTAAACAATAGCCACTTCCATGATTTAGCTAAATTTATGTTCGGTATCTCAGTTTTTTGGACATATTTGTGGTTTTCTCAATTTATGTTGATGTGGTACTCAAACATTCCTGAAGAAGTTACTTATTTTAAAACCAGAATAGAACATTTTAATTTACCGTTCTTTGGTATGGTTGCAATGAATTTCTTATTCCCAGTTTTAATCTTAATCAATACAGATTTCAAACGTGTGCCTTGGATTATCACAATGGCTGGTATTATCATATTATCTGGTCATTATTTAGATTTCCACAATATGATTTACCCTGCAACTGTAGGTGACCAATGGTTTATAGGTATCCCTGAAATTAGTTCAGTTTGTTTCTTTGTAGGATTGTTTTTATTTGTTGTATTTACAACATTATCGAAAGCTCCGTTATTAGCAAAAGGTAATCCGCTAATTGAAGAAAGTAAACATTTTCATTATTAATATTTAAATTAGAAAGCGCAGATGACTACTTTGTTGGTTTTATTAGTTTTAGTCTTATTATCAGTTGCTATTTGGCAAATGACTAGAATCTTCGATTTGACGCAAGTTGGGAAAAAATGTAATGATTCTCAAATTGCTAATGATAATGATAATAATGTTCAAGGATATTTGATGTTTGGTTTTTTGATTTTCCTTAATGTATTCATAATTGGAGGATTATTAAAATGGGGACACCTAATTTTAGGAACACCTGCATCAGAACATGGTCCTGATTATGACAATTTGATGTATATCTCTTTTGCAATAATATTTTTTGTACTAGCTTTAACACAATTCCTTTTACACTATTTTGCTTTTAAATACAGAGGAGAAGAAGGTAAAAAAGCTCTATATTATGCTGACAATGATAAATTAGAGTTCATTTGGACTATTATTCCTGTAGTTGTATTAGCAGGTTTAATCTTATACGGTCTTTATACTTGGACAAATATTATGTTTGTTGATAAAGATGAAGACGTTATGGTAGTGGAATTGTATGCAAAACAATTTAGCTGGGAGGCTCGTTATGCAGGTGAAGATAAAGTTTTAGGTAAAGCTAATGTTCGTCTTATTGAAGGAGTAAACACTACTGGTACAGACTTAACTGACCCTAATGCTCAAGATGATTTCACAACTTCAGAATTACATATCCCTAAAGGAAAGAAAATCCTTTTCAAATTACGTTCTCAAGATGTACTTCACTCAGCTTATATGCCACACTTTAGAGCACAAATGAACTGTGTTCCTGGTATGGTTACTCAATTTGCTTTTCGTCCTACAATGACAACAGATGAAATGCGTCAAGATGAAGCTATAATTGAAAAAGTTAGCAATATCAATAAAATAAGATCAAAAAAATCACAGGAATTAATAGCTCAAGGTAAAACGGCTTTAGATCCTTATACTTTTGACTATTTATTATTATGTAATAAAATTTGTGGTCCTTCTCACTACAATATGCAAATGAAAATTGTTGTTGATACACCTGAGGATTTTCAAAAATGGTTAAAGGACAAAAAGACAATTGTTCAAGCAGTAAAAGAAGACAAAGCTTCTAAAGAAGCTGAAAAAGCTCCTAAAACAGAAACAAAAGTTGTAACTGAGCCAGTAGCACCTGCTAAAACAGAAACTAAAGTGGATACAACAAAAGTTGTAGAAACAGAGAAAAAAGAAGTAAAAAAATAATTGTAAATACTAAATATAAAATTAAAAACTATGGCAGCAGCTTCTCATGACCACGATCACTCACACGATCACGATCACGAACACCACCATAAAGATACCTTTATAACTAAATATATATTTAGTATAGATCACAAGATGATTGCTAAGCAATACCTTATAACAGGTATTATTATGGGAATCGTTGGTGTAACAATGTCTATACTTTTCAGAATGCAAATTGCTTGGCCTGAAGAGTCTTTTGGGATTTTTAAATTCTTATTAGGTGAAAAATTAGCACCAGGTGGGGTAATGCGTAATGACATATACCTAGCTTTGGTTACGATTCATGGAACTATAATGGTTTTCTTCGTTTTAACAGCTGGATTGAGTGGTACTTTCAGTAATTTACTTATTCCGTTGCAAATTGGTGCGAGGGATATGGCATCTGGTTTCTTAAATATGATTTCATATTGGTTATTCTTCTTGTCATCAGTTGTAATGATTTGTTCATTATTTGTTGAATCAGGACCAGCTTCTGCAGGATGGACAATTTATCCTCCTTTATCAGCTTTACCACAAGCTATTCCTGGATCTGGTACAGGTATGACTTTATGGTTAGTTTCTATGGCTATTTTCATTGCTTCATCATTAATGGGATCATTAAATTATGTTGTAACTGTAATTAACCTTAGAACAAAAGGTATGTCAATGACAAGATTACCACTTACTGTATGGGCATTCTTTGTTACTGCAATCATTGGTATTGTTTCATTCCCAGTATTATTATCAGCAGCATTATTATTAATAATGGATAGAAGTTTTGGAACTTCATTCTTCTTATCTGATATTTTTATTTCTGGTGAAGTTTTACACTATCAAGGAGGTTCTCCTGTATTATTCGAACACTTATTCTGGTTCTTAGGACACCCTGAGGTATATATCGTATTATTACCAGCATTAGGTATAACATCTGAAATTATAGCAACAAATTCACGTAAACCAATTTTTGGTTACCGTGCGATGATTGCTTCAATATTAGCAATTGCATTCTTATCAACAATTGTATGGGGTCACCATATGTTTATATCTGGAATGAATCCTTTCTTAGGATCTGTATTTACATTCACGACTTTATTAATTGCGATTCCATCAGCAGTAAAAGCATTTAACTATATTACTACTCTTTGGAAAGGTAACTTACAGTTAAATCCTGCTATGTTATTCTCTATTGGATTAGTTTCAACATTCATATCAGGAGGTTTAACAGGAATTATCCTTGGAGATTCAACTTTAGATATTAATGTTCACGATACTTATTTCGTTGTTGCACACTTCCACTTAGTAATGGGTATTTCTGCACTTTACGGATTCTTTGCAGGTGTTTATCACTGGTTCCCTAGAATGTTTGGAAGAATGATGAATAAAAACTTAGGTTATATTCACTTTTGGGTAACTGCAATTTGTGCTTACGGTGTTTTCTATCCTATGCATTTTATAGGTATGGCTGGTTTACCTCGTCGTTACTACACAAACTCTAACTTCCCATTATTTGATGATTTAGCAGATATCAACGTATTAATTACTGCTTTTGCTATAATAGGGGCTGTATTCCAATTAGTTTTCTTCTGGAATTTCTTTACTAGTATTTTCTACGGTAAAAAAGCAGAACAAAACCCTTGGAAATCTAACACACTTGAATGGACTGCTCCAGTAGAGCATATGCATGGAAACTGGCCAGGTGAGTTACCTACAGTTCACAGATGGGCTTACGACTATAGTAAACCTGGACATGAGGATGATTTTGTACCTCAAACTGTGCCAATGAAAGATGGTGAAAAAGAATTACATCACGCTTAAATTATAAAATTCTAATTAATGCCTTTCAAAAATGAAAGGCATTTTTTATTACCTTTATTCCGAAGATTTTATCTATGAAGAAAATTTTTCTATTACTATTCATACTTGCCTCTAATTTTACATTTTCACAAAAAGATTCAATTCCTAATTTTGATGAAGATGATTTAAAATATAGAGAGGATCAATTTTACTTTTTAGTAACCTATAATATTCTACAAAATAGACCTCTTGGCGTTACTCAAAATTCATTTTCTGTTGGATTATCTACTGGTTTTTTGAGAGATTTTCCTATTAATCAAAAAAGAACATTTGCAATTGCTCCTGGAATAGGATTTTCTTATAACAATTATAAACAAAATATGATTATTGACGATTCATCAGGTACTCTTCTATACTCTACCATACCAGCTAATATGACGTATGATAGAAACAAATTTGCCACCTATAGCATTGATGTTCCATTAGAACTACGTTGGAGAAACTCTACCCCTCAATCTCATAAATTCTACAGGATTTATTCTGGTTTTAAGTTTAGTTATATTCTATTTAATGAATCAAAGTATGTCGATAATACAAAAGCTATAACTGTTTCTAATATTCCTGATTTGAATAAACTTCAATATGGGGTTTATTTAACAGCTGGTTACAATTCATGGAATATCTACGCTTATTATGGTTTTAGTAAACTTTTTAATAAAAATTTTGATGGAACTAACCAAGGTTTCAACACACTAAATGTTGGCTTAATGTTTTACATATTATAACCAATAATATAAAAAGTAAATTTGAGGTAGAGAACCTATCAAAAGTCCCATAAACAATTCCTTAGTAGAGTGAGCCTTCATAACTAAACGAGAAGTAGCAACTAATCCATTTATAATAAGAAAAACACTTAGTAATAAAATTGATCTAGTCTCAAAATGAACTGACAATCCAAACAATAAAACTGTCAATCCAGAAATACCCACCATATGCATACTCACCTTTTGCTTAAAAAAAGCAAAAGCAAAACAAAGTAAACTACTCACTATACCACCCAAATAGTAAAAAAACATTTCAGGAAAGTTCTGCCAAGTAATCACTTTTGCTATTAAAAAAAACAGTAAAATTGCGTTAGCTAAAAGTGGTATTTTACGCTGCGATACATCAGCCACCATTATTCCATCAATCCATTTAAAATGGAGTAACAAATAAAAAAAAGTTATTGGAATAAAAACGGTAACAATAATGATTTCTAATAAATAGTAAGGGATTATATAAGTATTTACAAAATTATCTTTAACAAAAAAGAAATAAGAAATAGCTCCAAAAAAAGAAATAAAAATTGGATGAAATAAATAGGAAAATATGATTAGAAATCTTTTCAATAAATCATATATTTAAAATTTAAAACCATAAAGCTAATACAATAATTTCAAAATGAAACAACATATTAACTTTATGGCTCCACTACTCTATCTTAGAATGAAATTTGTTTTAGCTAACAAATTTGAGTCCCCATATAAATTAGCATAATAAGTCCCTGGTACTAATTTTGAAACTTCCAATTGCTTTTCAACTGTCTCCGTTCTTTTTTGATATTTAACATAGGCAACTAAACTGTACAAAAGTTTTTCATCATTTGAAAAACTAACAGTACTTTTTTCACCTAATACATTATTGTGACTATCAATAATCTGAATATAATATTTCTTATCACCAGCCTTAGCTAAGTGATTCTCAGGTAAAATAAAATTGATTCTCATAGCATTTATACGATTAGCTCTATAAGTTACATCATATTCGCCATTATACTTTTCGCGAATAGGATTAACTTCAAATTTAATAACTTTAATCTCAGCAGCTTTTCTTATGTTACTCACTAAAATTTCTTTCTGTGTGGCCAGAGTATCATTAAACTTTTTTGATTTTGCTAATTCTGTTGATGTACTATCAATTACTGAGTTAAGTTTCTCATTTTGCAATTTGAGACTATTTACATTCTTCATTAAATTATGAACAGAAGCTTGTTGATTGAAAAGTTGTTCTTTGTATTTAAGAACCGATTGATAATTAGCTTTTGAAGATTCAATTTCGTTTATCAAATTTTGCACTTTTTCTCTTTCAATCATCAATTCTTCGGATAAAGCAGTGTTTGAAGCGATTGCAACATCTAAGGAATCTTTTGCTATTCTAAGTTGCTTTAAAACATTTTCCTTGTCAGCTATTAAAACACTTTTGTCTTCATTTGACTCATTATACAATTTAAAAGCATACACAATACTAATAGCAGAAATTAGACTTAAAAAAATTATCAAACCTATTCCTATCCTTTTAAGCAATTTAAGTTTTCTTCTCATTTTTCTTTTAATTATTTTAGTTTGTTTTATTTCTGCAAATATACTTTGTTTATAATGTATACTTTTATAGAGAATATTAAATTATCAGCGTTTGAAACATGTAAGAATACTACTTACATTTTTTTATAACTTACTGATAAACAAATAATAAAAATTTAAAAAGAAAATTATTTTATCTAACAAAAACTTATTTTTTTGTTAAATAATATCGCATCAAAATGAGTTTTTTTGAATTTTAAAAGCACACTTATTGGCGAAATAAACTCATATTAGATGTAAAATCTAACGAATGAATATTGCTAGAAAAAATTGACTATATGTAAGGTAATATACAAATAAAAAAACCTAAAAAAAAATAGACCTCGAATTTCTATAAAACAACTAGATTTTTTTACGCATTCTAGCAACAGGTATTTCTAACTGTTCTCTATATTTCGCTACAGTACGTCTAGCGATAGGATAACCTCTCTCTTTCAGCATTTCAGCCAACTGATCGTCTGGCAAAGGCTTATTTTTATCTTCTTCAGCAATAACTTGCTCTAAAATCTTTTTAATTTCAATAGTAGAAACTTCTTCGCCTTGGTCATTAACCATTGCCTCGCTAAAGAAATCTTTCAATAACTTAGTACCATAAGGTGTATCTACATATTTGCTATTAGCTACACGCGAGACAGTAGAAATATCCAAACCAATCATATCTGCTATATCCTTAAGAATCATTGGCTTAAGCTTTGTTTCATCGCCATCAAGAAAATATTCTTGTTGAAAATGCATTATTGCATTCATAGTAACATAAAGTGTTTCTTGACGTTGTTTTATGGCATCTATAAACCATTTAGCAGAATCTAATTTTTGCTTTATAAATTGTACTGCATCACGCTGTGCATTAGATTTATCTTTTGACTCTTTGTAAGTCTTCATCATATCTTGATAATCCTTAGAAACGTGAAGCTCTGGGGCATTTCTGCCATTGAGTGTCAATTCTAATTCATCTTCAACTATACGAATCATAAAATCTGGAACTATGTGTTCCGTAATTTTTGAATTTCCTGAAAAAGCTCCTCCAGGTTTAGGATTAAGTTTTTCAATTTCGTCGATTGCATTTTTTAATTGATCCTTAGAAACAGAATATTTTTGCAGTAATTTTTCATAATGCTTTTTAGTAAAAGCATCAAATTGCTCCTCTATTATTTTAACAGACAAATCAACAGATTCTGTAGGAGTTTTGTGTTTTAATTGTAACAACAAACACTCTTGTAAATCCCTAGCACCTACTCCAGAAGGCTCTAATTCATGTATTATTTGACAAAGTATCTTACTTACCGATTTTTCATCCGTATAAATTCCTTGTGTAAATGCCATATCATCTACAATATCAGCTATACTCCTTCTCAAATAACCATCATCATCCATACTTCCTACAAGGAATTCAGCGATATCACGTTGCTCATCTGTTAAAACAAAGGTATTTAACTGATTGATTAAATCTTGATGAAAACTAACAGCAGCCACAAAAGGGATATCTCTATCCTCATCATCGTCACTATAGTTATTAGTTTGTGTTTTATAATCAGGAGTTTCGTCATTGCTTAAATACTCATCAATATTGATTTCATTGGCATCAATGCTATCCGAATCTTCATAATCATCATAATCATCATTGTTGTCAAATTCATCCTTTTCAAACTTGTCATCATCTAGAATTTCGCCACCTTCAAGGGCAGGATTTTCGTTCATTTCTTCCATAAGTCTTTGCTCAAAAGCCTGTGTAGGCAATTGAATAAGCTTCATCAACTGAATTTGTTGAGGAGAAAGTTTTTGAGATAATTTTAAGTTTAAATTTTGTCTAAGCATATTATTTGTTTAATTCCGCTGTGCTCCATTCTGTTCGGTTTCGCCTCGGGTCAAGTTTACTTTGTTTCAAGTTTCAAGTTAATTTTTAAAACCTGAAACTTGAAACCTGAAACTATTTTTTAAAATTCAGCATTTTGTGGTGTTCTTGGAAAAGGAATCACGTCGCGAATATTTGTCATACCGGTTACGAATAACACTAAACGCTCAAATCCAAGTCCAAAACCTGAATGAACAGCTGTACCAAAACGACGGGTATCTAAATACCACCATAATTCTTCTTCATCTATTCCTAAAACTTTCATCTTTTCTATCAGCACATCTAAACGCTCTTCTCTTTGAGATCCACCAACAATTTCACCAATTCCTGGGAATAAAATATCCATAGCGCGAACCGTCTTACCATCTTCGTTTAAACGCATATAAAATGCTTTGATTTTTGCAGGATAATCAAACAAAATTACTGGACATTTAAAATGTTTCTCTACTAAGAAACGCTCGTGTTCACTTTGTAAATCTGCACCCCATTCGTCGATTAAATATTGGAATTTTTTCTTCTTGTTTGGAGTTGAATCTCTTAAAATATCAATAGCTTCCGTATATGAAACTCGTTTGAAGTTATTTTCTAATACAAAGTTTAATTTTTCTAATAAAGTCATTTCACTGCGTTCTGCTTGAGGTTTTTGTTTTTCCTCATCCGCTAAGCGAGTTTCTAAAAATTTCAAATCATCAGCACAATTATCTACAGCATATTTTACCACATATTTGATAAAATCCTCTGCCAAATCCATATTATCTGCCAAATCATTAAATGCAACTTCAGGTTCAATCATCCAGAATTCTGCTAAGTGACGAGAGGTATTCGAATTCTCCGCACGGAATGTTGGACCAAAAGTATATACCTGACCTAATGCCATTGCATATGTTTCTGCCTCTAACTGACCTGAAACAGTTAAGTTTGTTTCTTTACCAAAGAAGTCCTCTTTAAAATTGACACTCCCATCCTCATTTCTTGGTGTTCCATCAAAAGGCAAAGCAGAAACTCTAAACATCTCTCCTGCTCCTTCCGCATCTGAACCTGTTACGATAGGTGTATTTACATACACAAATCCTTTTTGTTGAAAATATTGGTGTACCGCAAATGACAAAACCGAACGCACACGCATAATTGCACTAAATGCGTTTGTACGTACACGTAAATGCGCCTGTTCACGCAAAAATTCTAAACTAGGTCTATTTCTTAATTGAATTGGAAATTTCTCTGCATCAGAATCACCTAAAATCTCAAGCTTCTTTACTTGTATTTCATATTTCTGACCAGCGCCTTGGCTTTCAACCAAATCCCCAGTTACCGAAATAGCTGCACTAGTAGTAATTCGTTTTAAAATTTCTTCTGGTGTATTTTCAAAATCTACAACACACTGAATATTATGAATTGTCGAACCGTCGTTCAACGCTATAAATTGATTATTTCTAAAAGTTCTTACCCAGCCTTTTGCAGTTACTTCTTGTAATGTCTTTGGACTATTTAGTAAGTCTTTAACTTTTGTATGCTTCATTTTAGAATTTAGAATTTAGAGTTTTGAATTCAGAAAACTGAAAACCAAAAAAATATTATAAGGTGCAAATATAGTAGATTTGGGTGAAAAGTGGAAGTGAATTATGTATTCGAATTTTAATTAAAACATATTCAAATAAACACACTTACATAAAAGAAAACCCCAATAATTAAAAAAAACTTTGATTTACTGAAATATTTCACTTCTTACTTGGCAATTCGTGAACAGGATAATTTATGTTCCATTTTTTTGAGTTAGCAAAATCTGATAACATCTTCACAGTAATAGGAATATATGTAACGCTTTCATTTGGTACTTGTGAAAAAAAATTACTAAAACTACAGAGGTTGCCTTCTGCTTGATAGTGAAAATACCAAAGAAAACTTTTTATATCTACGCAAAAAAAGTCAGAATATCTCATCAAAAAATCATAACAATCATCTCCATCAATACCTACTTCACAAAAGACATCAGAGTATGAATTGAGGTCAGTTTCCCAAAATTCATCTTTGATAAAAGCAATTATCTCCTTCTCAGTAATTCTCATAACAAGATAAAACTTCTCTTTCTACATTTTAATCAAAATAACTAAAACTATTTCCTTTCCACTGCATCAACTTCTGCATCACTATGCTCAAGAATATCGATAATAGGTTCAGGAAGTTCCTGCTGACTTGCTAATTTCTTATTTAAAGAAAGTACTAAGCTAGGTAATAAAACCAAGTTTGACAACATCCCAAAGAATAAAGTCAACGAAACTAAACCACCTAAAGCTACTGTTCCGCCAAAACTTGACAACATAAACACCGAAAAACCGAAAAATAAAACTATGGAAGTATAAAACATACTGATTCCTGCATCGTCGAAAGTTGCAAAAACAGATTTCTTAATTTTCCAGTTGTTACGAGCTAATTCCAATCGATATTGGGCCAAGAATCGCAAAGTATCATCAACAGACATTCCAAAAGCAATTCCAAATACTAAAATAGTTGACGGTTTTAACGGAATTCCTAAGAAGCCCATTAATCCTGCAGTCATCAATAACGGCAACAAATTTGGGATAATTGAAACCAATACCATTTTTAATGAACGGAACATTATGGCAACCAAAAGAGCTGTTAATCCGAAAGCCATCAATAACGACGACAATAAATTATCTAATAAATATTTAGTCCCTTTTTGAAAAACTGATGCTTTTCCTGTTACTACAACTTCAAATCTATCTTTTGGAAACAAAATATTTATTTTTTCACGAATTCGAGCTTCTACAGCTTCCATTTTTTCTCCATTTTCATCTTTAATAAAAGTTGTGATTCTAGCAAATCTACCAGTACTATCCACATAACTTTTCATCAAATTGTCTTTTGAATTTTTTGTAGCATTTTTTGAATAAGATAAAATAAAAGCCTGCTCTTGAGATGTTGGTAATTCATAATAATCTGGATTGCCATTATAATAAGCTTGTTTAGAATATTTGACCAAATTAACAACCGATACAGGTTTAGAAAGTTCAGGAATTTCTGAAATTGTTTCTTCTAGCTTTTCCATTTTTTTAATTACAGATGGCTTCATTACACCTTTACGATGTTTAGTATCAATCATAATTTCTAAAGGCATAACACCGTCAAACTCTTTCTCAAAAAAACGAATATCATCAAAGAAATCAGTTTTCTTAGGCATATCTTCTATAATACTTCCAGAAATTTTTATTTCATAAATTCCGATTATTCCAAAAACCAATAATAAGACAGAGACTCCATAGACCGCAACTTTATTATATTTTACAGTACGAACAACCCAGGCCATAAATGAAGTAAGAGAACCCCTATCTAAATGCCCTAAATGTCTTGTAGTAGGCGCAGATGTATAACTTAAAAAAATAGGCAAAATTAATATACAAAGAACATAGATGGCAATAATATTGATAGTAGTAACTACTCCAAACTCTGTTAATAAAACATTATTTGTGGCAATAAAAGTTGCAAACCCTAATGCCGTGGTAAGATTAGTCATTAAGGTTGCTGTTCCTGTTTTAGTAATAACTCTTTGTAATGCCTTTGCTTTGTTTCCGTGTTGTTTATACTCTTGATGGTATTTATTTAGCAAGAAAATACAGTTTGGTATTCCTATAACAATCACTAAGGTTGGAACTAGAGCCGTAAGAACTGTGATTTCATACCCTAACAAACCAAGAATTCCGAATGACCACATTACTCCAATAATCACAATAAACAATGAAGTAAGTGTACTTCTTACTGAACGGAAAAAGAAGAAAAAAATCAAAGATGTTATGCTTAATGCGGCAGCAATGAACAATCCTATTTCATCAATAATTGTTTTAGCATTTAAGGTTCTTATATAAGGCATACCAGAAACTTTTACATCTAATCCAGTACTTTTTTTAAACGTTTCAATTTTTGGTATAAATGTTTTTAAAATGTATTCTTTTCTAGCTTTTGTATTTATAATTTTCTTATCTAAATAAATTGCCGAACGAACTGCTCCTGTTCTTTTATTATAAAGCAATCCTTCATAAAAAGGGAGTTTGTTATACAATTCGTTTTTTATTTCTGCTAAATATTTTGGGTCTTGAATCTTTTTATGGTCAACTAATTGTTTCAAACCAAAAGACTGCGTACTATCATTTTTTGTTAATTTCTTTAAATTATCAACCGAAATTATCAAACTCACTTCTTTATCTTTTTGGAGAGAATTCATCAAATTATTCCACTCTGCAAAAACTTTGGGCGTAAATAATTTTGGGTCTTTAGTAGCAACTACAACTAAATTTCCTTCTTCTCCAAAAACCTTTAGGAAAGAATTATAATCCACATTAACTTTATCATCAGCAGGAATCAAATTAGCTTCAGTTTGTGTGAAACGAATATTTTTCCACTGAATTGCCAATAAAACAGTAATAACAGTTATTCCTAAAAGTATAATGATACGGTTACGTAAGATTGATCTAGCTATAAATTCCCAAAATCCTATGCCGAGAAATTTTTTCATAAAGCTTGGTGTAATTCTAAATATTAACAAGGTGCAAAAGTAAACTTTTTAGAGCAATTTATATTCAGAAATCCTAATATGAATATAAAGTTATTTTTTACCAATTTGCATTAAAATATTGACTTATTTTATCATCTTTGTGAGGCAATTCATTGAGATTATGAATAAGTTAAGAAACGCTATTTTTTATTTTACCGTAACTGGATTTTTCACGGCTTTAATGTACTGGGTGGTTGGACAAGGAAAAGACCTTGAAATAGGGAGAAAAATATCTGCCCCTATTGCTAACAACACTCAATGGGGACAGTTTTTAGAGTCATTATTTCATAATCTACAACATCCTTTAGCTATTCTTCTTGCGCAAATTATCACTATCATTATAGTAGCTCGATTTTTTGGATGGATTTTTAAAAAAATTGGTCAACCATCTGTTATAGGTGAAATTGTAGCTGGTATTTTCTTAGGTCCATCTTTAGTAGGTATGTATTTTCCTGAATTTTCACAAATACTTTTTCCCACTGAATCACTTGGGAACTTACAATTTTTGAGCCAAATAGGATTAATACTATTTATGTTCGTAATAGGAATGGAGCTTGACTTAAAAGTACTTAAAAACAGAGCAAATGATGCCGTTGTAATAAGCCATGCTAGTATTGTAATCCCTTTTGCTCTAGGAATGTGTTTAGCATATTATGTATATCATCTGTTTGCTCCAGAAGGAGTAGAATTCTTATCCTTTAGTTTATTTTTAGGAATATCTATGAGCATAACAGCGTTTCCAGTTTTAGCAAGAATCGTTCAAGAAAGAGGCATACACAAAACTAAATTAGGCTCAATTGTAATTACTTGTGCCGCTGCCGATGATATTACCGCTTGGTGTTTGTTAGCTGCAGTAATCGCTATAGTCAAAGCAGGTTCATTCATAAGCTCCTTGTATGTAATTGGAGCAGCTGTGATTTATGTTATAGCTATGCTATTTCTAGTAAAACCATTCCTAAAACGTGTAGGAGACTTATACTCTAAAAGTGAAAACATTAGCAAACCTGTAGTTGCCATTTTCTTTTTAACATTAATAATCTCATCATATCTAACTGAAATTATTGGAATACACGCCTTATTTGGCGCCTTTATGACTGGTGCAATAATGCCTGACAACCATAAATTCAGAAATATATTTATAGAAAAGGTTGAAGACGTTTCTTTAATACTTTTACTTCCATTATTTTTTGTTTTCACAGGACTCCGCACTCAAATAGGAATTATCAATGACCCTAATTTACTAAAAATCACTGGCTTCATAATTTTAGTAGCTGTAATTGGAAAATTTGTTGGAAGCGCACTTGCCGCACGTTTTGTAGGTCAAAACTGGAAAGACAGTTTAACCATAGGAGCCTTAATGAATACCCGAGGATTAATGGAACTCGTAGTTCTTAACATTGGATATGATTTAGGAGTACTTACATCAGAAATTTTTACAATGATGGTTATTATGGCATTAGTAACTACATTGATGACAGGTCCTGCTCTTGATTTAATAAACTTTATATTTAAATCTAAAAATATTGTTATTCCAGAAATTGAAGAAGCTATTCATAAATTCAAAATACTAATCTCTTTCGGGAATTACGAAAAAGGAAAATCACTCCTTAAAGTTGCAAATGCATTGACAAAGAAAGAGAAAGAAAAATCTTCTCTAACGGCTATGCATTTATCTGTAAGTGATGAGATGCACGGCTTCAATATTGAAGAATATGAAAAAGAAACTTTCGAACCTATCATTGAAGAATCTAAAATACTAAATCAAGACATAACAACCATCTTTAAAGCCACAACAGACATAGAGACTGACATTGCTGATGTTGCTACAAAAGGCGATTATGATTTACTTTTAGTAGGTTTAGGAAAATCAATATTTGAGGGCACTATACTGGGTAAAGTTATTGGATTTACCACAAGAATTATAAACCCAGATAGATTGCTTGATAAAATTACAGGAAAAGAAGGATTATTTTCAAATCCTATTTTTGATGATAGAACAAGTCAAATTATCGCTAAAAACAAAACACCTCTTGGAATTTTAGTAGATAATGAATTGCAATCATTAGATAAAATTTTTGTACCATTTTTCAACTCAGAAGATGCTTTTCTTATTGACTATATCCAGAAATTTGTACACAACAACAACTCTAAGATAAATATAGTTGATGTTAAAAATCAAATTGAAAACAATTTCTTAATCAAAAATGCTGTTGAAGGATTAGAAAAAAACTATCCAGATAATATCAACTTCTTCGATGATAACACTATCAATAAATCATTTTTAATCAAACAAGATCTAATGTTAGTAAGCCTTGAAAGTTGGAAAAAATTAGTCGAAAGCAACAATCTTTGGTTAAGCAACTTACCTTCTGTTTTAATTATTAAGCCTTAATTAGGGTCTGCTGAAAAACTAACCCAACACAAAACACTATCATTTTCCTCTAAAAGCCTTCAATTTTAGCAACTTTTGAAAGGTGTTAATTCTTTTAGAGCTTGCAAATTTGAGCTTAAAAAATATAAATTACTAAAATTATACGAAAATGAATAATATATAAGACCAATTTTTTTAATTGGTTTTTTTATAT
>JASGCW010000189.1 GCA_030053945.1 Limnohabitans sp. | reverse complement strand
AAATTTGAACGATAAAATAGTCAATTTACATCAACAACCTTGTGAAACTTGACAATTATCAAGTAAAAAAATGTTGGTATCAAAGAACGACAATCTAAAGTTTGAAAGCAAATCACAACAGTTATTTTACTCTTTCCAGCTTCGGCTCTGTTGGTATCAAAGAACGACAATCTAAAGTTTGAAAGCAAATCACAACAATGCAGCTAATCTTATGGCTATTGAAGCTGTTGGTATCAAAGAACGACAATCTAAAGTTTGAAAGCAAATCACAACAGTTATTTTACTCTTTCCAGCTTCGGCTCTGTTGGTATCAAAGAACGACAATCTAAAGTTTGAAAGCAAATCACAACAATGCAGCTAATCTTATGGCTATTGAAGCTGTTGGTATCAAAGAACGACAATCTAAAGTTTGAAAGCAAATCACAACCGATACGTTGCAAGGCAAACACCTGAAATTGTTGGTATCAAAGAACGACAACCCCTAGCGTTATGCGTTCGCCCATCTTCTTAGTCTTTCATTTTTGTTCTGTGTCTAACGAAGTGTTAGCTATTATTTATTCTCTGTATTGTCATTTATTTGTTCTGTATGTACTTTCAAATATTCTTCGGCTTGAGTGTGGAACTTCCGCATTAAAGTCGGTATGATGTCTAAAAAACGGTAAGAAATTAATAGCACATACATTCCAACTAATAAAACTGTCAAAGCTGTTAGGTAAAGTAACCAACCAAATTGTGGCAAAGAGAAAAAGTAAATACTAATTGCAATCGTCATTCTAAAGGCTAATGTAAAGTTAGCTTCTAAATTTTGTTTTGGTTCTTTAAGACTTTTTTCAATTTCTTCAAATGCTTCCGGTGTTATGTTTGTCCTTACTTTCTTGTAAAGTTCAATCATAGTTTTTTTTGTCAGCCTGATTGGGGTTACAATTTTTGAAACTTTATCTAACTCTTTTAACCTCTCATCAACTGTTTCTTTTTTGAATTGATATTGCAAAATTTCTCTTGTTATTTTTATTGTCTTGAAATGGTTAAGCAATGAAAATGCTGAAATTGATAAAAATTGGGTCGTGCCAAAAACAACAAGAAAAATACTAAATGGGATAAAAAAATTTCCTTTTATAAAAAAATCTAAAATGCCTTTATAATCATTGTAGTTGAGCCAAGTATAATGTCCATAGCACTTTTCATAAACGAATGAAGCAATGCTGATATTAAAAAGTAAATTCAGCATTCTACGGAATTCAGGATAAACAGTTTTACCTTTTAAATAGTCGCCAGCTATGATAAATATTTCGTTCATTGAATTTATTATTTTCCTTTTTTATGCTTTGGCGGTAGCTGATTGATGAATTAGTTTTTCCAATTCAAGCCAATACGTTTCATCCCAAAATCTTCTGGCACTGCCTGATGTAGACGGTAATACAAAAACTTTTGACTCACCAATTGTACGACTTTGTAATCCATAGTCAACAAGACTTGTAACACCTTTAAATCCTAATGCAAATGATGCTGCGGCTTTGCTGGTAAAGCCAATGAATTTTGGTTTATATTGTTGCATTTTTTTTATAAAGACATCTACTTGATAGCTATCATTATTAATTTCATTGTCGTTTCCATACTCTTCGTGTACTAAATCAGTTAAACCAATTCCATATTGATTTATTGAATAGCAGTCAGTAGGCAAAAGTCTTTTTGGGGTAAAGTTTGCACTATGTAAAATACCGTAAAATTTATTGCCTGGACCAGCATAATAATATCCTTTCAACGCAGATGCTTTACCTTTTGCCGTGCCGCAAAACACTATATCCAAATTTTCTGTCAATACATCTTTTAGCATAGTTGAATTTTTAAAAGTCCGTTTATAATTTGGTTACTTACATTACTTATTCTGTGGCTTTTACTGTCGGAATAATGAATTTTTGTAGGATGCTGCAATCGGGTGACGCATAACTATAGGGCTTTGCGATGTTGGGGATTTGAAAATCTTCCGCCCGGAACTGCTGCCCAATTGAAAAACAAATGTACTAATAAAGTACAAAAGATGATTGAAAAACTTCTGCCCGAGCCGAAGCCCAATAGCGAACCAATGCTGATACGTATTGCTTCTGCCCCAATATTGCAAAACCCACTGTTAGCGGCTGGGCTTGTCTACGCTTATGGCTCTGTCTGCCATTTGTGTTAATGTCTTAATTTCATTTTCTGATAATAAACCCTTTCGTTCAAGTGAAATTTTTTTTGTCACACCTATGCCTTTATAAGGGTTTAATAATTCAAAGTTGTCAGAAGCTTTGTTTTGAATTATTAAGTTAAGCTGTCTTTCAATTTGATTTATTTTTTGTCTGTCTTGTGAATGGTTGGTTTTATTGTACTCTCCGAAAATTGAATATAAAACTTTATAGTCGAAGATAGTGGTGTCTACTATTTTATTCCTTAATTGAGAGTGAATTTTATTTAAAGAAAAGTGATTGCCAATTCGTGATAATATTGGATTACAGCCATCTCTATTATCTCCAACTTTACCAACGTATAATTTTCGAGTATCTGATTTTTTGTCAATTACTATAATTATATAAACAGCCCATTCTCTTTTAGTGGAATGTCCTGAAAACTCAATTTCATAGATGCTTTCTGTATCCATTTATAATTTTTTGACTGTTCTTTTTTTAGAATGTTCTCGAATATTATGCACCAACCAATAAGCATAATAATGAATGAAATTTAATAACTCATTTGGCACAAAAGAAGCAACGATATAATTTCCACCTTTCTCCTTGTCCTTAAATTGAATGCTGTCAATTAAAAAATTATCGTCGTTTGATATGAATTCAATATTAAAATGTGCAATAGTATGTCGTAAAGCAATAATCAAATCATTTAAGTCTGTGTAGTCTTCATTGAAAGTTGAGTTTGTAATTCCCATTTCATTTTTTAACTTTTTATCAGACAGTCTATGTTTGGGTAAAAAACTAATTGTCCGCTCTTTTGGTAAAACTATAAGACCTAACAAGCAATTAATTAAAAGTGTATGATTAAACTGATGGTCAAAATCATAATCATTTAGTCGAACTTCATATTGAGCAATTAACTCTAATGTTCTTTCAATAAAATCAGTCTCTAAGTTTCTGTAATTTCCCAAAGGGGCTTTAAATTTTAAAAGCTTTATGAAATAATTCTGTTGAACTCTTTTGTCCACGTTGAATATTATGCTCTTTAAAAAAGTCGTCAACGTTTTTAAGATAGTCGTTGTCAACAGCAGAACCATTAAACAAAAAGAACTTGGCTGTCAAATCAAAAAAGCAAGCTAGCTTATCTAAAATAGTTGACTCCATTTTAAAAAATGGAAAACCTTTGTCTATATCAACTTGCCATAGTCTCATCACTTCTTCAAAAATTTTTTCCCACTCTCCAAAATAGTTTACACCTTCAATATTACTAAGTTTTAAGTCTGGAATTATTTTTTGTATTCCAATTCGCTCATTTGTATCAATTAAAAGGCTTTGATTGATTTCACTTCTAAAAAACATTATAAACTTTGTGTCTGCCATTTGGTAAAAATTTTATTGAAGTTGAAATTTAACTTTAGAGATAAAAAGAGTAGGGAGTTTATTGTACAGAGTACGGGAATCGAACCCGTGTCTTAAGATTAAAAAAGTTTACTCCCTACTCAGAATGTCTTAGGTCCTACCATTAGACGAACTCTGCAAAATAGTTATGCAAATATAATAAATTTATTGAGTCATAAGTGTCAAGATAAATTTCTATTTGAACCTGCTGTCGCCTTGCCGCTAACATGAGGTTTGGCGTTATTGGGGCTTCACGAATATTGCCTCAGCGTTTGTTCTTTATTGTGCTTTTGTTTGGGCTGGACGTTATAAATTTGGCTTATGAACAAAACATCGGCAATATTGCAATCATTTGGCTTCGGTTCCGGGCAGACGGAATTCTATTTCCCCCACCTGCAGCAATACCTGCCCGTTGCACGTAACCCAATTATTTGTTTGGGTAATGTCTGTTTTTTATTTCAACCGCTAACGGTTCTATTGGCTTGCAAGGGTCAGGAATTGGAATGTATAACGGATGGCACATTGTACAAACAGTAAAGCATTTCATTGGTTTATGATTAATTGGGGTGTCAAGATAAACGTATGAGTTACTATGAGGGCTTTTAACCTTTATAATATTACCCCTAGTATCTTCTGGTAATGGTGCAATTGTGCATTTATGAACAATTAACCAATCGTAAAAATCGGCTCTTGATATAAATTATGCAATAGAAAGATTGAATTGTTTGGTTATTACATTACTCTGAGGAGAATTATTTTTTTTTTGATGTTCAAAAACTGTTTGCACTGTTTGAATAAGATTTTTTGTTGCATCTTCTTCATTATCGCCTTCGGCTATAATATTTGGCAATTGGGTAAAAAAAGCAGTAAAACCTTTATCGTGTGGGTCTTGTACAAAAATTCCAGTAAGTTGAAGGTTGTTAGGTGTCATGGCTTTTGATTTTATTTTATTGGCAATTACAACACAATTATAAACAAAAAGATTACAAAACAATCAAAACCACTGTTAAAACTACTATTTTTAGGCAAATAGGCTTTAAGGTATTGGTTATGTGCAAATTCGGCAGCGTACATTTTTACAATTTTGAGTGTGAATTTTCCAACCACATTTACCAAGTTGGTTTGGCTTTGCATTACGGCTTGTATGTTTTTGTAGGCAAATGGGCACTAGGTTTATCACAAAGTGTACTATCCTTTTATTAATAAGAGCATAAATTAGTGATAGTTTCGAAAATATTTTGTATTATTGC
>JASGCW010000188.1 GCA_030053945.1 Limnohabitans sp. | reverse complement strand
TAATATACATTAATTAAAAAAATGCGAACTAAAGTTCGTATAAGTAGATGTTAGCGGTCAGGCTAACAAAACTCATAACAACGGCAAAATTCTTACAAAAACAATAGATATGGCAAATTTATATGGTAATAAATGGATTGGTTTTGGCTATGACTTGTTAGCTTCATTAGTTTGGTTGCCCTCTAAAAACAAATTATATGATAACGCAGTTTCTCTTTTAAATATTCAACCAAACGAAACAGTGTTAGAATTGGGGTGTGGAACGGGTTATCTTACTAAAAAACTTCTTGCTAAAAAGGCAGTCGTCACATCAATAGACCAATCAGCAGGAATGTTGGCACGAGCAAAAGCAAGAGTACCTAAAGGTAATTTCATTCAGTCAGATATTCTTCAATACAAAGACTCTAACAAGTTTGACTATGTTATTTTATTTTTCGTGCTACACGAATTAAGTGCAGACAGCAGGACAACAATATTGAAATCAGCAAAAGAGTTTCTGAAAGAAAATGGTGAGATTTTTATATGTGATTTTTCAATTCCTGAAAAAGGCATAATGAAAAAATTATTTCCAAAATTTGTTGGATTGTGGGAAAATAAACACACACTTGAAGTTCTTAAAAATGGGTTTTATACTGAAATAAAAAATAATAATTTAGAAATTCAATTTCATACAAAACTCTATCAGCAAAGAGTTCAATTAATCAAAATAAGACCATCGTAAAAAATCCATAAATCAATAGTATGAACACTTTTTTCAAAGAACTGTTTGAATACAGTCATCACTTTAACCAAAAATTAGCCAGTATTTTCAATGAAAGTCCTGACAAGACCTCTGAAAAATCTATAAAATTGTTTAATCATTTGCTCAATGCACATCAAATTTGGAACAATAGAATTGAGCCAAAGCAAACACCTTTTGGCGTTTGGGAACTACATTCTGTTAAAGAATTACAAGACATTGATAAAGTAAATTACGAACAGACGTTGATGATACTTGACAAATTTGAACTTACGGAAACTATTAACTACACTAACACCAAAGGTCAAACTTTTAGCAACAACATCAAAGACATATTTTTTCACGTAATAAATCATTCTACTTATCATAGAGGACAAATAGCCACAGAGTTTAAACAGTTTGAGATTGAACCACTTGTAACAGATTACATTTTCTATAAAAGATGATTATTGTGCGACAATGAGTTGAATTAACAAACTTTAAAATGACGAAAACATTAACACAACAATAAGCCCGAACCGCTAACATTAGCTTGGCGAAAGCGGGGCTGATGTGCTAAATTGAACTTTGGAATAAGAAATGGGGATTTGTAATTATTTGAGCTTTTGTGCTGAGAACTCCCCGCCTTCGCCAAGCCCTTTCCGTTAGCGGTCATTGTAAAAAACCGTCGCATAGAAAAAACAATTCCTTCTCATGAAAATAAAAACATATATAGTAGACGCTTTTACTGACCAACCATTTAAAGGTAATCCAGCAGGAGTTTGCATTATTGAAAATGATATAGATGATTTTATGATGCTTTCAATTGCTAAAGAACTTGGGCTTTCAGAAACTGCTTTTGTAAAGAAAAATATCAATGAAGATTATTATTCAATCAGATATTTTTCTCCAAAAATGGAAATACCTTTATGCGGACACGCAACAATGGCTTCTTCAAGAGTAATATTTTCTATCGAGAATGGCATTGACAAAATTACTTTCAGAAATATTCAAGACATTGAACTTATGATTACTAAATCGTCTAACAATGACATAACAATGCTCTTTCCTATATATGAGACAGAACCAGCGACTTATTCAACTAAATTGACAACAGCACTTGGAATAGAAACAGTAAATAATTGTGAGTATAATAAGGAGACAAATATACTTATTTTGGAAATCGAGGATTGCGAAGTATTAAGAAATTTAAAGCCAAATTTTGAAGAATTATACAAATCAATTGACACAATAAACGGAGTATTAATTACAGCACTTTCTAAACAAGAAAATTTTGATTTTGAATCACGATATTTTTGGCCATGGAGCGGAACAAATGAAGACCCAGTTACAGGAGGAACACATACTTTTTTAACAAAGTATTGGAGTAAAAGAATAGGAAAAACAAAAATGAATTCCTTTCAATGTAGTGAAAGAAGTGGATTTATGGAGGTTGAATTAATTGACGATAAAAACCTGACAATCAAAAGTAACGCTAAAATAATTTTTGAAGGAAATTTAATAATATAAAACAACGAACCGCTAACAACGGTTTTGCAAAAGCTGGGTTGAAGTGCTAAATTGAGCATTTGTGCTTTCTATAAACTTTTGTGCTAAATTTGAACTTTAGTACTATTAATCCCAGCCTTCGCAAAGCCGCCAAACGTTGTGCGTAATATTAGGATCGTGTAAATGAAAGATGTTACTATATTAATGTCGGTACATAATGGTGAGAAATATATTGATGATACAGTCAAATCAATTTTAAATCAGGACTACTATGAATTTGATTTTTTAATTGTTGATGATGGCTCATTTGATAATACAACTGAAATAATACATTCTTTCAAAGACAGCAGAATTAAGTTCATTCGTAATGATAAAAAAAAAGGTTGCGCTTATTCTTTGAACCAAGGATTAAAAGAAATCGAAACAAAGTATATTATCCGAACAGATGCTGATGATATTTCAAGAAAAGATAGAATTGGTAAACAAATTGAGTTTATGAATTACAACAAAGAATTTGGACTAAGTGGAACGTGGTTCAATGAATTTGAAAATGGAGTCAGAAAGTATTCATATACAGACAATTGTGATGAAATAAAAGTACAGATGTTGCAGTCAAACCCAATAGGGCACCCAACAGTAATTTTAAGATTAGAAGCCTTGAGAAAGTTTGGATTGCTCTATAATGAAAAATATCTTTATTGTGAAGATTATGAGTTGTGGTCAAGATGTGTAAACCATTTTCCCATATCAAATTTAAAAGAAATCCTTGTTTTGTATCGCAGGCATGCAGAACAGATTTCAACTAAATATTTCCAACAACAATGTTTTGAAAGCACATCTGTAAAATTAAACCAAATAAAATCGTTCGTTAATCTAAATAGTTTTGATTTAAGTATTTATATTAAATTATTGAATAATAGCACTTTGTCTGAAAAAGAGATTTTACGTTCAATGCAAATTAAAACAATCTTAATTGAAGAAAACTTACGTTCAAGTAAATATAATCCAATTTTTTTTGAAACTTTTATTAATAAACTTTTCCATGCAAATCAATAGATATTTCAAAATAATTATATTAATAAGTCTACTCTTTTCTGTTTTTTCAGTAGGTGTTTTTCTTTACAAGGTTTCTATTTTCGATTTCAATACCTCAATTGATCTTGGGGCTTTTGATAGTTTTGGGAGTTTTTACGGGGGGGTGCTTGGTACAATATTAAATGCCTTATTTACTTATTTCATATATCGGACACTACTTTCACAAAATCAACAATTAGATTTATCCAATCAAATACATGAAATTGAAATTATTGAGAACCATTATAATAAAATTATTGACGAAATAAATAACTTACAATATAAAGATTACTTAGGATTAAAGTCTCTCTATAATTTTGATCAAGAGCATCGACAGAATCCTAATGCAATAATGAACCACTTATGCTTAATAATTGTACAGGTTGAAAATATCATCGATATGATTAATAACGCTAAATTCCTTGATAACAAAACAAAAGACAGATTGTTAACTAAAGTATATCTTATGTACTTTGCAAAAATGATTTGGACTTTGTATGAAAATATTTTTGATAAATTATATGAAGATATTGAAATAAAAAAAGGGAAAAAAGTTGAAAAAATTATTGGACTCAAACACCACTACGATATGCAAATAATATACACCAAGTACAAATTTCTAACTCAAAAAACATACAATTATTTAGTTATGAAACAAATAGTTTCTCTTCCAACGTCAAATGAAAAGATGATGGAAATTATTAATATGAAATAAACTTAAATTACTGACTATTATAAACTTACATGTAATAAATTGACATTATAGTGATTGAAATACTACGCACAACTTCAGCTACCCGTCAAGTGCGGCAGCGGTGGTTTTCGGTGGTCATCTTTCCGCCCAAGCAGTTTTTCGGCTTGACAGGAAATCGCCCGCAATCCGCCCCTGCGTGTAGCTTCCTACGTTATAGCCAATGCTAAAAAACGACAACAAATAATAACAGAAACAATGAGTGAAAGACCGAAATTAAAATTAGAACTTACGACATTTGACAAGACACTTGAAATTCTTGGTTGGACTTCAATTCTTGCAATTTGGGTTTTGACAATCACGAACTATACAAACTTACCCGACACAATTCCAATTCATTACAACGGTGCAGGACAAGCGGACGGATTTGGCGGAAAGGCGACTATTTTGACTTTGCCTCTAATAGCAACAGTTCTATTTGTTGGAATGACAATCCTAAATAAGTTTCCTCACATTTTTAATTATCCGACCAACATAACACAAGACAACGCATTAAGACAATATACAAATGCGACAAGAATGATTAGATATTTGAAATTCATTATTGTTATCATTTTTGGACTAATTTCTTTCAAGACAATTCAGAATGCAAACGGTCAAGCGGACGGACTAGGCATTTGGTTTTTGCCATTGACATTGGGACTGATTTTTATTCCTTTGACATATTTCGTAGTTAAATCATTTAAAGCGACAAAATAATGACGATGAAAGAAAGCACTGGCTATAACATCGGTTTTGCAAAATGGCGGGTTCAGTGGTTAAATGAAGTTTTGTACTTCCAAGTTCAGTGCTGGCAGA
>JASGCW010000065.1 GCA_030053945.1 Limnohabitans sp. | reverse complement strand
ATCTTCAATACTTTGAAAGTATTCTAAAAATGTGTCTAGCATCGTTTACTTACATAAACGTAATTTATACAATCTTAGCATAATCAACTATAAATTTTTATGCGTTTGCCCTGTAAAGATTGCTTACAACGGTGAACTTAAAGACAATAAAATCACTGGAATATTAAAGCAAAACGGACAGGAAATGCCATTAGTATTTACCCGAAACGAGGTTGAAAAGAAAACAGTAGATGGATATCAGGAAGCACAAATTAATGCACCCTTTAGCTACTATACTGAAGATGTATTCTTTAAAAACATAAAGGCAAATATTACTCTTGCCGGAACCTTAACGCTGCCAAAGCAAAATGGTATTTATCCTGTTGTAATATTGATTACAGGCAGTGGCCGGCATAACCGTGATGAAGAAATGTTTGGCCGCAAACCTTTCTTAATAATTGCAGACTATTTAACAAGAAACGGGGTGGCAGTATTACGATATGATGATAGGGGTGTGGCAAAATCCGAGGGAGACTTTAATAAAGCAACTTCTGCTGATTTTGCTGATGATGTGGCAAGTGCAGTTGCCTATTTGAAAACAAGACCCGAATTCAATACACAACAAATTGGGTTGATTGGGCATAGTGAAGGTGCAATGATTGCTCCTATGGTAGCAGCAAAATCAAAAGATGTAAGTTTTATTGTAATGTTTGCCGGATTGGGTATTAACCGGGGAGATTTAATATTAATACAAAAAGAATTAATTGACCGGCAGGGAGGTACACCGGAATCGGTAATTCAAAATTCAAAAAAAGTAAACGCTAAACTGGTTGACTTGGTAAAAAAGTCTACGAACGATAGCACTTTATATAAAAAATTAATGAAAGAAGCAAGTAATGCTTACAAAGCCGATTCAACCATTGAGTTTTTATTAGAGCAATCATACACTGATATTGCAGGCATATTAAGCTCACCCTGGGTAAAGTATTTAATCAGATACAATCCAAAATCAGACTTACAAAAAACAACATGTCCGGTTTTGGCAGTAAATGGTGAAAAAGATTTACAAGTTCCTCCGGCACTAAATCTTTCGGCTATCGAACAGGCATTAAAAAAAGGAAAAAATAAAAACTACACAGTTAAACAATTACCTGGGCTTAATCATTTATTTCAGGAGTCTGCTACCGGTTTGCCTGAGGAATACTTCACCAATCCACAAACATTTTCTCCAAAGGCATTAGAGGAAATCAGTAACTGGATAAAGGGAATAATAAGCAAGGGAAGGAAGTGAAAGGATATGTCGTTTATTCTGTAAAGTGTTAAATATATCGTAGGGTTTGGTGGCAAAGCTTGTTAGTTTGAACTTAAGTAAGATGCTGATTATCCCAACCTCTCAATTTACCGTGTTCCTTTGCTTGTTTAGGTGTTTCGTTATTTGATGAATATAATCCGTTATCGTCAGTATGCCAATAATAGATAACAACATCAGAAGCAGGTATTTTGCCGTCAATTTGAAAGACTTTACCTGTCAATATTAGCTTTTGCTTTCCCTCTGTCCAACCAATACTTGTATATTCACTTGAAATATTTTTAGGCATTTCATCATACATTAACTCGCAACCCTCGCAACCACCACCAACTTGTTTTGTTTGTTTGTTCTCGTTAGGCTCTTGTTTTGTTTGTCCGTTGCAACTTGTCAAAAAGTTGAAAGAAATTGCAAGAAATCCTATATATAAAATTCTGTTCATTTTACTGAAGGTGTTTTGGGGTTTGTAATAAAGACTTCCATGTTTTGACGGCTTATTTTTTAAAAAAATCTTCTATTTTCTTATATTCTCTTTTATCAGCAACTAGTTTAAATTCTTCAATCAAATTTAAACTAGTTGCTGGTTGCAATGGAAATTTATATTTTGCTAGTAAATTTTTCAAAGCCAAGTTGATTTTTTCTTCGCCAATTAATAAGTATAATTCGTACATTTTCACTAAACCTTTATTGTAAATTACATTGGCATTACTCGGGCCTGAATTGAATAAAGCTTCTTCGCCACTAAAAGCCTTTTCACTATCATACATGTTTTTGTATAGATTTACCATTCCTATCATTTTATCTTTCCCATGTTCTTTTTTATACATCATTAATCTGGTGTACTGAGCTAATGTTTCGGTTAGTACACCACTTCCTTCACGGTAATCAGGATTTAATTGTGCATTTCCCCACCATTGATGCGAAAGTTCATGACCTGCCAATTCGTTTATAATATCAAAGCCTTCTTTTTGGTCCAATTTTATGTGAAACTGTTTCTCATTTATGAATACACTAGCAGGATAAGCGGTTCCTGCAAAGCCTTTGGTATAACTACTTATCTCTGCAAAGCGAATAGTTTTGTACGGATATTTGCCAAAGTTGGTTTCACAATACAGCATTGTATTTTTAATGCTTTTCATTAAGTGAGAAATATTTTGATTATGTTTTGGTTCGTACAAGAGTTCTATATTAATACCATTATATTTCGATTTTTGGATAGCATATTCTGCACTTGAAACAGCAAATCGAAATGGAATATTTTGCGCTTTATAATGAAAATAATTTCTGTTGTTTTTTGAGTAATTATCAACTAAATCACCAACAGAAATTGCAGTTTGATTTGCATCAGTAGAAATAATGGCATCAAAATTAATAAATTCATAATTGTATGGGTTTTCTAACGGTGCATCTATTTTGGTAAGCGCATCTTGCAATGGCATATTTCTGTTTTTTCGTTCTAATTCATCACCTATTTCATTTTCTAAATTATAGCCAATCTTTGGAAAATAATTGCTAATTCGCATAAAAGAACCATTTTCTACAATGGCGTTAAATGATTGGTGATTATTGATAGGCTCTATTTTATATTCAAAATCAAAACTTACTGCAATGCTATCATTTGGTAACATTGTTTGTTTTGTTTTAAATAAGTATTGTCCGAATTCAACATCCTTTTTTTCTAATAATAGTTGTGATGAAGTGATGGCATTCCAGCTCATTTCATTAGAAGTACTAATCAAAATTTTCGTTATTTCAAATTGTGTTTTATTTACCAATACATAATTTCCTTTAACCGTATAACTATTTTTTTTAGGAAATAATTCAATCGTAGTTTTTACATCAGTAATAGTGGGTTGTGGTTTTTTCTGATACAATTTATATTTTTCTTCGTACTGCTGTTGCCAAGTTAATTGATCGGCTTTGGAAGATCTATGATAATTTTTAGCAATTAAAAAGCCCGATAAGAATAAAGCTATTAATGGTAGAATTAATAATTGGAAAGATTTAAGTTTAACTTTTTTAACTGATTTTTCAAATACCATAATAGCCATGATAGAAAGTAATAATGCAAATGAAAAGCTATACAACATCTTTATAATAAAAGCTTTTGAGAAGTAACTAAAACTAGTAATATCGCTATACACATCGGGAATAAAATTAGCAAACCGAGTTAATGGATGGGAAAAGCCAAATCCATTTCCTAACAAGTTATTAGTAATCGCTAAAAAGATTGCTGCAATTACTAACGCTATGTACTTGTTTTTGAAAATGTATTGTAATGCAATAATCAACAAGCCGCAAAGTGAAGCGGGCAAACCAATGTAATAGAATAATGATAAAAATGCAGTAAAATCGATAATTGGATAATTATAAAAAATCTGAAATAAAATGCCAAGTACAATACAGAAAAAAGTCAGCAGTAGTGAAATGAAAAATACGGTTACAAACTTTGAAATAAACAAAGCAACATTTGAAAATGGAGTGGTATTTTCGATGGATGAAAAATGTATGCTTTTACTTTTCCAAACCAATTCGCTGCCATAAAATAGCATTGCAAATAATAGCAAAATGGGCAATGTAGTTGAAATAGCATTTATCATCAAAGCAGTTGTTACATAATATTGCGGTAAACGAATTCCACCATCTATTGATTTGTGCATTTCCATGCCGTGCATAAATAATGTAAGCACAACTAATACTACAAATGGAATACTTTTAATAGTTGATTTTAAATCAATTTTTAAAAACGATAAAATAGTTGAAATAAAATAACCATTCCCCTTTAATTGAGTAGCGGTTTTGTTATAAACATAGTGTTTGCTTTCTTGGTCACTTGCAATTGCTATTTTCTTTTTCCGTTGGGTAGTTAGTTTAAACTTGTAAAAATTATACGTTGCTATTAATAATATGAGAGCCAATAAAATAACACCAATTCTATTCAATAAAAAATTCCCTGAAAGTTCTAAAACATTACTATTTCTTTGAATAGCAGTCCAATATTGAGTTTGCTCAAAAAAAGCTGCCATACCAAATGGGTCTAATTTGGCGGCTAAATTCGTAGCCTTATCCGATACTGGAGAACTACCTGCCATGAATGGCGAGTTGGAAAAAAGAGAAACTATCATATACAAAATATAGACACTTAATCCGCTTAAATAAACCAGCATTCTATTTTTACTAAACCAAGCGGTGCAGCAAACAATAACAGTACACAGAAAAATATTGGGTAATACAATTGCAAAAAAACAATGCAAATAATAGCTCAAATGGAAGCTTCCCCATCTTTCGCTGTTGTCTATTACTATTAAATGACCCAGAATGTAACCTATTAAAAACAATAAAGATGTAAAAACAGCGACACCAAAAACTAAGGAAAAACGACTGATAATATAACTAGGAATTGTGATGGGTGTAGTATATAAAATTTGTTCAAATTGGTTGTCTTTTTCTCTCAATAAACTCTGTGAGGTAATTAGCACAATAGGAATAAGACTTGCCAATGAAAATAACCCTAGAAAAAAATTAATGGCATAAGGAGAATTGAGTGTAATATTGGGAAACGGAATAATAGCCGAAGTCCCAGTCATAAATCCAAATCCCAAAAAGGTTAACAGCATTACATAAAAAGAAATTTTACGACTATAAAATTTCCACTCGAATAATAATAAATGACGTAACATGATTAATGTAAGTTTTGTAATGTTGTAAAATAAAAATCTTCCAAATCTGCTTCAATTGGTGCAAATCCGTTTTGTAGATTTTCATCGGCAAAAACTCTAATATTCAACTTTCCTGCTTGTAATTGTGTAGAAATAATTTTGTACTGATTTTGATAAGCAACCAATTCATTTTTGTCGATTTGTTTCTTCCAAATTTTACCTTTTAGTTGATCAATAAATTGTTCAGGATTGCCATTTACCAACAATTCGCCTTTGTCAATAATTGCCATTTGCGTACACAGATTTCTAACATCTTCTACCAAATGTGTTGATAGAATTACAATAATATTTTCGCCAATTTCGCTCAACAAATTATTGAAACGATTTCGTTCTTCAGGATCTAAACCTGCAGTTGGTTCATCTACAATAATAATTTGTGGATTGCCCAAAAGTGCTTGTGCTACGCCAAATCGCTGACGCATTCCACCACTATATGTACTTACGGCTTTATTTTTGTGTTCTAACAAATTGGTTTTTTCCAACAATGCTAAAATCTGTTCTTTTCGAGTAGTTGCATTATTCAGTCCTTTTAAAATAGCTAAATGATTTAGTAAGTCATACGCTGAGATATTGGGATAAACACCAAAATCTTGTGGTAAATAACCTAATTGACTTTTAATGAATTTTGAATTTTCAATTACATTTTCATTATTAAAAATTATGTTACCATTATCTGGCTCTGTTAGGCCCACAATGGTTTTCATTAAAGTAGATTTTCCAGCACCATTTGGTCCTAATAAGCCAAACATTCCGTTATTAATTTCTAAATTAATGTTGGTCAAAGCCTTTATATCGTTGTTGTATGTTTTTGTTAAATTATTAATTTTTAGACTATTCATATCTTGATTTTTTATTTAATAAGTTTGTTGATGTTATTAAGCAAATTGTCCAATCCGTTCGTGAAAATTTATCCAAAAGTGGTTTTTCATTTTGCAGTATTGTTAATGTTTGAGATGATATTTGAAAGAATAGAATCCAATTTTTGAATATCGGATTTTGAAATATTTTTTAGTGCTACTTCTCGGTTGTTTTGAATAATTGGTTGAAGTAATTTAATGATCGTAACACCTTCTGCGGATAGTATTAATTCAAATCTTCTTCTATCTTCTTTATGAAAATTTCGAATTAGATATCCCTTTTTTACGAGTAATTCTATCATCCTTGTTATGGAAGCAAAGTCCTTAAAAACTTTTACTGCTAATTGCTGCTGGCTTATAGAAGAGTCTTCTTGAATGGTTTTAAGGACAAGCCACTGGTCTATTGTAATGTCAATCCCTTTTGCAGAAATCTCTTTTTGTGCAAATTGGCGATATGTTTTGATTGATTTTTCTAAAGTGTAGAAAATAGTATTATTTATTTTTTCCATTTCAGTTTATTGCTTGATACAAATATAATTGATATATCAATTATATGCAACTGTTATTTTGAAAATTTACGGCGATGCAATACTTGTAGTGAATTGTGAAGCGTGTTTTAGGGTTGCGCATAGCGCCCGGGGCTTTGCGCAGGTGTGGAATTAGTATTCCGCCTGCCTAACTTGCATAAACCATCTTGGATGGCCTGCCCAATTTGTTTCAGGTTATCTTTATTGTGTTATGAGGTATTAAGATATAGCCGTATCTATTTTCAAGTATTTTGGTACGCAACTGAAGAAATTTTTTCAATTCATTCAACAGTGTACTTCTTTTTTACTGGCTGACTCTCTGCACTAATTTTTTTGCCTTCTCCAAATAATGCAGCATGTTTGTCTGCAATGCTTTTGAAAATTAGTTTATTAGTACGGTTAAAATCTTCAGGTCAAATTAAGCATTATGCTTTAATAGCATTACCCCTGATCCAATTCCTTAGATCAGTTTCACTATTGCAGATACTTGTATTGTAAATACTTAGCTTAGAAATTAACCTGTGCTTGAATTCTTAGCAAATTACCTTTTTGTAAATTGTCTTGTTTTAGAAAATCCTCGTACCTTCTATTTGATATAGTATAGTTAACTACTAATTCAAAGTTTTTATTTACTTGCCATTCGCCACCAACTTCAAACTCTCTAACTATATAACTTCTTGCATCTCGTTCGTGTTTTTTACCTCCATCATAGTATTGGTATCTAATAAATGGAATGAGAATTTGTTTATTCAGTTTTGCAAAATAGTTTAGCGTTATATATCCGCCTTTAAGAGACCTAACTTCAATTGAGTCTTTTACTTTATTAAACTGAGGGCCTTTTCCAACTGTATATTCGGCCTGAATACCAAATGGTTTTGGGTATAATACAAACGTACCTGCAACTCTTTGGTCAAGATAATTTAAGGTTGAATTTGTTTTTACTCCAGTACTTAGGTTTGCTCTTGGCATTACCCATTTTCCAGTATAGGCTTGTATTCCAAGTTCAATGATTTGTTTTTTATATTCAAACGGATAAGAAAATCGGCTTACAATATGTGGCTCTTTATTTAATTCAGGATTATTAGCAGTTTGACCATTATATGCACCAAATGCAAAAACACCGTAGTCGCCACTTCCCTTAAGTCCATCGTTTACTAAACTTGAGAACAGCTTTCTTTTCTCTTTAGGCGCCCAGTAAAAGAAAGCACCAATATCTCGTTCATTTGAAACAGCGCTATTTAATGCATCGTTTCGGTCTAATGGTATCCTGTTTTGACTTGATTGCATATTCTCAAAGCCATAGGGAACCTTACTTTGTCCAATTCTAATCCTAAATTCATTGTCTTTATCAAAGCCCACATCAAAATAGGCATCTCTTATTTGTGCAAAGTGAAGCCTATCAGTAGACGGGCTACTTGCAAAATCTGGTTGTATATAGAAGTATACGTTTTTGTTGATTTGCCCAAAAAAGATAACACGCATACGCCTCATAAAAAAGCCGCCATCTTTTCCCCAAGATCTGTCACATTGCTCACAGCCTAAATTTTCATTAGTTTCAAAGAGTCTATTGTATCTTATTTGTGTATACCCTCTAATGGAGAAGTTCTCGTACCATTTTTTGGGTTGAACAATTTCCTTTGATGGATTAATCTTTAAACTGTCGGACTGAGCATAGGAATTCAGTGAAAATAGCAAAAGTAAATTTGCATATATGTATTTCCTCATCGTATATATGATTCTTTAATTATTGGGCAACAAACAAACAAGCGAACTATTCTTCAATTTTGCAATAATAGTCAAATAATTAAATCAGTTTAACCCAGATTTTGCAGTTGACTGCAAAACCTGCCCCAAGGGCTGACGAAAGCCCATTTGAGGGGCTTTGTCGGGGTTAACCCTGACCAAAATACGTAGCATTTTGCGTCAGCCGAAGGCAAATTTTGCTACTGCAAAATTTGGGTTTAATCTATCTGTGTATAAATGAGGCAATATGGCAAGCATTAAATGATTAAATAGAGTATTATAACTTGCTTGTTTAGCTTGCTAATTGATTGAATATCAAAAGTTGTTTTAGAATGGCTTATATATATTTAAGTCAATTTTACTATACATCTTTTTTAAAGAAAGTCGATTGAAATTTTCTATCCGTATTCTATATAAGCCCATTGTTAGTTGCGTTGTAAAGAATAGTTGCCGTATTAGTTAAGTCAATAATTATTAAATCATAAAAAACTAGCGGTTAATTTGTTTTTACATAGTTCCGAATGGGTCATTCTCATCTGTTTCTCATCGCTTTTATCAGTTTTTCATTTCTCTTATCTGCTCGTGAATTCTGTAATGATATTACAGCCCAGATAGCGGCTGGTATCCAACCGATTAAGGTAATCTGTAAAATCAGACAAATAATGCCAGTTAATATTTTCCCACGGAGCATAAATGAAATAAAGGGGAAAAGAATTGCTATTAGTGTCATAAATGGATTTAAGTTATGAAGAAGAGCTAAGGTTTCTTTGTCTTGTCTGTCCAAATTGAAGTTGAGGATTGCAATTGGCAAATGTTTTAAGGTGAAGCTATTTTTGAAAAAAACTTTAATTTATTGAGGTCTGCTTTTTTGTTTATGACCAGGATTAAGGTTTTGTGAAGTTAACAGATTTACTACCTTTTCGTCTTTTATTCAAGTTAAATTTATAAGCTGCTTTTAAATTAGTTACTACTTTTTGCCGGCTTCGCGGTTGCGATATTAAATTTTCTATTAATCAGCCAGAGATATATAGGTATAAGCATTGGAGTCATCCTTCCAACCCAAGCGGGAAAAATATAGGAAACAATTAATCCTAAAAGGAATATTACGGCATCATCCAGCTTCTGGCCGTAGCAGCACCAATCAATTTTTTATCAGTAAATCCAATAGAAAGATTGTTTCTTGAATAGGCTAAATGTTTTACCAACATATAAATACAAAATCCAGTTAGACAAATATTAATGGTATAGACCATGAAGGGGATATGCAAATTAGGTTGATAAAATTCACTGTACAATGCAGTCGTAAAGGGCATTACTGCAATGCTAAATAAGAATAGAATATTTAGCCAGATTAACTTATTGTCATAGTTAATTAGATAACTAAAAAGCTTGTGATGCACTGTCCAGTATATTCCAATAATAAAGAAACTAAAAATAAATCCAATAAACTTTGGGATTAAATGGGCAAGCTCGGTCAATAATAATTTATCATTAATATCGCTTACAATATGGGGGATTTTTATTTCTATAACCAACAAGGTAATGGCAATAGCAAAAACCGCATCACTGAACAGAATCATTCGTTCTAATTGAAATTCTCTTCTTAATTCTTTTTCAATTTTATCCATACTGCTATCATTAAGTTAGGAAATATATAATTTTATGATTATTGACATGAAAATAGGTCTGTTTTTTCTGTATTAAAAAGAATGAATTCGTGTTCCTTCCCAACCTATTATGGCTGTTTTTCTTGTATTGCCCCACATATAACCTCCAAATATACCTGTAGCTTGAATAACGCGATGGCATGGAATTAAAAAAGCAACAGGGTTACTGCCAATAGCTGTACCTACTGCTCTTGACGCATTTGGGTTTTCAATTTTCTTAGCAATAGTTCCGTAAGTTGTTAGATGTCCCAATGGAATTTTTAAAAGTGCTTGCCAAACTTTTAATTGAAAATCAGTTCCTTTTAAATGCAGTTTTATTTGATGGAGTTTTGTCCAATCATGTGTAAAAATGTATAGTGCATCTTGTTGAATATAATCAACCATTTGTCGAAAATACGCATTGGGAAAATTCTTTTGCATTGTTGATAATGCATTGGATTCATCATCCGCAAATGCCATATAACAAATTCCTTTTTTTGTTGAGGCTACCAAAATATTCCCAAATGGGCTTTCTGCAAAACTGTAATTTATTTCCAAATTCTTTCCACCATTTTTATATTCGGCAGGTGTCATTCCTTCAATGCCAATAAACAAGTCGTGCAAACGTGCAGTGCCTGAAAGTCCTGTTTCGTGGGCTGTATCAAAAAGTGTGGCCTTATTTTCTTTCAAAAGCGTTTTGGCGTATTCAACAGTAGTGTATTGAAGAAATTTCTTTGGGCTGGTTCCTGCCCAATCACTAAAAAGTCGTTGGAAATGAAATGGACTTAAATGAACTTTCTTAGCAACTTCATCAAGATTTGGTTGCTCTTTAAAATTTACCTTTATGTATTTAATTGCTTGTGCAATTCGTTTATAATTAATTATCAGTTGTGTTTCCATTTTTCAAATTTTATGATACAAAGGTCTAAATAAATTTGCCGCCATAAAATCCGAAACTTGCTATTATTAAAGTGTTCAATAGAGTTGGCGCTAACGTTTGAGGGTTGGGGTTATTCATTAGCTAAAACTAAACGAACTGTAAACAAAAGGTTGAGAATATATTCGTTATCCCGCCATATTATGAAACCGTTTGTACGTTTATGAATGTCTTTATTCATAAGCATATATTTTTAAAAGA
Organism: Limnohabitans sp.; assembly: GCA_030053945.1. Taxonomy (GTDB): domain Bacteria; phylum Bacteroidota; class Bacteroidia; order Flavobacteriales; family Flavobacteriaceae; genus Flavobacterium. The sequence continues at coordinate 11,466 of JASGCW010000065.1, read as the reverse complement.
CAGTATCTGCATTGTGATATATTTCAACTATTGTCTAAATGTAATTTTTGTAAAATTCAATTATTTGTTTCTGAAATAATAATCTGACAAAGCCCTCACAATGCCTGCGGGATTAGCCTCATCTGTATTGGTCATTATAATGATAGACAAATCTTCATTAATAAAACGGGTATAGTAAGAACGAAAACCTAGGTTAGCGCCACCATGCTCAATTACTTTGTGTCCATTTCGTTCATCAATAAACCATCCAAAACCATAGTGTGTTTTAGACTCTACTTTTTCAGATGTTTTTATAAATGGTTGCCAAAGCAATTCCCATGTATCTTTTTTCAGAATAATATTCTTCTCTCTTAATACTTTATCCCACAATATCATATCGGTACTAGTTGAAAGAAAACCGCCGCTAGGCCTAACTGCATACATAGCATCGGCATTTATTAGCACTCCTTTTTTATGCATATAGCCATTAGCCCGGTTAGGTATAATAAGATAAAAATCTGTCATGCCAGTATTCTTCATTCCGGCAGGGATAAATATTTGTTCCTTTATGTAATCCTGCCAGGGCATACCGCTTACTTGTGTAATGATTTGTGCCAGCATATAATAAGCAAGATTGCAGTACTGGTATTTTTCGCCAGGTTTAAACTCTAGTGCCAAGGGATAGGCTGCTTTAATAATCGCAATATCACTTGTCATTTTATTATTATCATAAGCTGGGCTTTCTCTTTTCAGGCCTGATGTGTGAGACATTAAGAATTTTATCAAGATGGGCCTCCATGTTTCAGGAGCATCAGGGAAAAATTTATGAACCGCGTCTTCAATGTTCAGTTTTCCTTCCTCCTGTAATTTCAAGATGGCTGTGGTAAAAAATTGTTTACTTACTGAACCTAGCCGGATAACAGTTTCTGCCGTTACAGGTATATTGTGTTCTGCGTTTGCTAAACCATACCCTTTGTTTACAACAAGTTTCCCATTTTTAACAACAGCAAGTGAGAGGCCAACAATCTTTTGTTCTTTCATTGTTTTTTGAACAATGAAATCAGTACTATCTACCTGCCCGTAACCAAGTACATTTACAAAAAGAAAGAGGACAATCATTTTATTTTTCATAACTCTTTATTTTAAAATTAATGCATTAAAAGGGTGGTATAATATGGGCTTGCCTGATTATAATCCTGTAATAGTATTTCACTCTTTATCTAAATGCTTTTTAATTTGATTCTTATACGATCGACTTGATTGAAGCGATAAGCAATTTAACAATTTAAATTCAAATGTATTGTTATTTAAATATTTTACCTCTTTGATCATTTTCTTATTTATAATAAATGCGCGGTGAATGCGGAAAAAATGTTCTGGCTGGCTATTTATTAGGGGCTGAAATTCAAAGCCACTCCTTTCAATAAAGTACACAAGTAAAGATTGTTACTTTCAATCCACTCTCTATAAATATCCTGTTGTGGATAATATCTATTTTTCCATTTTTAATCTCTTAAAAATACAAATATGCAAAAATATAATTGTCGCTGGTGCAAATGCTGGTATTAAACAGAATGGAAATTTTGTCATCTCTAAAATGTCTTGTGAATTTGTTTCAATTGCTTGTTTAGTAATATAAACAGCACTTATTACTACACTCATAATATCCCAAAAACCAATAATATTCCAAATCAAAGTAATTTTCTTATAATTTTTTGCTTTCTTGTCAATTAGAATAGCAACAAAAATTGCAGTAATGGCAGCAAAAATATCACCTATTCCACCAATGAATGCAAAGGATTTAGGTAGAATTCCATAATACCAGCCAATTATAAAGAATGCTCCGACAAGCCTGAAGATATGAATGCGTACTAAATTAGATAATTTAACATTCTCCAAAATCTTCCAGAATGTCTTTGCTCTAAATACAAAAAGAAAATAAAACAATGTTAAGGGAATGGCTGTAAATAGCAATATTTTAGGCGGCAATGTGTTTACTTGAAAAATACCAGTAAAACTCATGAGTGCAACATACAGATAATATGCAGCAAAAAAAATCAAAACTAAGGTTGGCAACTTTTTCACTTTACTATCGTTACTTAAACCGAGATGATTAACACCTTGTTTTACAATATTTGCTATCATAAAAATTGGCACAAAAAAACAAGCCAAAAAAAGAATTGAAACCCAAATAGGTACAGAATTTATGAAAATATTCATTGTCGATAAATTATTTAGTTAAACAATGGCGCAAAAATCTACAATCTAAAATTGATTCCACTTGTCATTTGACAAGAAATACTAAGCATTCAAGTTTGCAAGTATATTTTTTACTACTGTAATAAGTTTTATTCATTCGTCTGTTTTGGCTTCCATTTTTTTAGTCCGCCTATTTAAAATAAAAGTCCAATAAAAATTGCTACTAGAGAATAGGTTGTTTCTAACATTGAACTTGCCTGTTGTCTATCTATATCAAAAATGAGTTCTCCAATCCCACGCACTAAGTAAATTCTTACTATAAGAAAAGTAACATGTTTTACAAAGGGTAATTTTCGGATTTTGCCATCTGCCGAAAGTCCATACAAACCAAATAAAATAATTGAACCTTCTGTTTACAACTTATCTTTTACAAAGGGGAATATTAGTATTTTTCCGATATCTTTTGAATCTGGATATTTTTCAGGTTGGATAATTCCTAATTCTATCGGTGGTTCATTTTTTCTATAATAAAAAGTACCAAATACAATATCCCATATTGAAAGAACTGCTCCAAAATTTTGTGCTTCATCTAACTTGTTACTATGGTGAAAACTATGCAGCTCTGTACCTATAAATACATAATTCAACCATCCTACTTTAATTTCAACATTAAAATGAGATAATAATCCTTGTAAAGTAACAATTGTATTAATGATTAAAAGTGTCGCTGCATTTACTCCTAAGCCAATAAATACTAATTGACTTATTAGCATAACAATGATTGTATTGAGAGGATGTACTACGGAATGCATTAAAAGGTATACCTTTTCAGGTAAATGATGAATAGCGTGGATTTTCCAAAGAAACTGTCCAAAATTACCTTTGGCTTCACGACTAATTCTATGAAACCAATATTGTAAAAGCTCATAAATAAGCAAAGCTGATATTACTCCTAAAACAATAGGTAACCCTGAGAAAACTCCTTTATAATTAGCGTTTTTTAACGCAAAGAAACCAATAAGAAACTTAAATCCATAGCCAGTTATACCGCCGATTATAAAATATTTTACATCACGTGCAAATGATTGCCACTACATTTTCCATTTGCGTTTTAATGGAAAGCTAAATTCAACTATAAGCAAAAAGATAAATCTTATTGCTGCCATATACATATAAATTATACCTAAATCCCAATTGAAAATAATTGCTAAACTACACCAACTAATTCCCGCAATTATAAAAAAAGGAGCAAGACCATAACTAATTATTTTTTTCGCTGTCATTGCCTACTATCATTATCTTGGCAACAAAACTAGTTCTAAAGTTTAGGAAATATTCTTGATTGAAATCAAGAAATAGAATTACAATTTGCCCCTTACCCTACTTAGTGTTTCAGGAGTTATTTGCAGGTACGATGCTATATATTTTAATGGGAAAACTTTTAATATCTCAGGATTATATCGCAACAAGGATTTATATTTTTCAATGGGGGACGTCTTATGGTCAAAATACTTCTTAATCTGCGTATTTGGTTCTAAAACTCGAGCAAATTGGTAATAAACAGGAGATAACTCTATAAGTTTATGAAGCGAATACACAGTCATTTCTAGGAGCTCACTATTCAAAAAAGCTTTAATTGTTTCTGTTGAAGGTTTTTGGGATATGAAACTCGAATTATTCAAAAACCACTGATTTTCAGTATGTAGATTTATTGCATTTTCGTCAATATCATTCACTCTGTATTGATATATAGCTCCTGACAATAAAAAGTACAAAGATTTACAAATTTCACCTTCTTTAAGTAGAATCTCATTTTTTGTAACTTTTCTGAAAGTACAATATTCAAATATTTGTTCAATTTCTTGCAGTGAAAAAGTTCCAATATTTTGTATTGATTTGGCAAATATTTTTAAATCCAGGTTCATCAATTTACTTTATTTAATTAGTTGCATAAATTCATTAATAGTCAATTTTTAAACTTTAATGACACAGTAGTCATTGAAGAGCAAATTAATGGATTATATCTTCATGTATAAAACGACTAACAAATCATTTTATATCCAACACCCCTTACATTTATGATTTTTACCGAGGTATCTAAACTAAGATAGCTGCGCAATTTGGATATAAAAACGTCAAGGCTTCTACCCGAAAAATAGTCAGTATTGCCCCAAAGGGTTTGCAGTATATCATTCCGGCTCAACGACTCATTGCGTTTCTGCAGTAAGAGGTGAAGCAAATCGGCTTCACGGGATGTAAGTTGCCTTTTTCTATTTCCCGTCAGGAGTTCTCCAGCCGGGTACAAAAATGTAGATTTCCCTATTTGCCATGTATATGTTTCTTTCTTTGATAATACAACAGTGTTTAACTCTCTTTTTAACAGTGCTTTTATTCTTACTTCCAGTTCGGCAATACTGAAAGGTTTTTTCAAATAATCATTGCCGCCTATTTCAAACCCCTTTACCACATCTTCGGTTTGTGAACGGGAAGTAAGGAAAATTACAGGCATAATGGTATCTGTTCTCCTGATTGTTGCAATCCATTCAAATCCGTTTCCGTCGGGCAGCATTACATCTGCTACAATAATATCGGGCTGATGTTGTTTATACAATTGCATGGCTTTGGCAAGCGTTACAGCATGGCTTACTTCAAAGCCTTTTGCCTCAAGGCTTTCTTTTACAATTTCTGCCAATGCGGCTTCATCTTCTATGAATAAAATTTTTACAGCGGCCATGATAGAATTACGTTTGTACCTTTTCCTTTAATACTACTTATGTCAATTTTTCCATGATGTGCTTCCATTATTTTTTGTACATAACTCAATCCCAGTCCATGCCCTTTTATGGCATGATTCGATTTGGGTTCTCTGTAAAACTTTTCAAAAACATAGGGTAAAGATGAAGCGGCAATGCCCTCGCCTTTATCTGTACAGTGCATGTGTATATAATTATTGTCTGAGCAACAGGCAACAGTTAAGCATGGTTCAGTTTCAGAATATTTAATCGCATTGTCTAATACGTTTGTCAAAGCCTGTTGAAAAAGCGCTTTATCTACCATAAGCATATTTATACCTGTACTGTTTATAAATTGATAGTGTACAGCTTTATCAGTTGCTAATTTTAAATTTTCTGTTATTTCACCGATGGTTTTTTCAATTTCAATTTCTTCCAGCTGAACAGGGATTTTATTTTTTCCGTACAGGGATATGTTTAGAATATTGTCTATCAATTTTGCCAGCCTGTTGGTTTCATTTTTTGCATGTCCTAAGTAACGAATTTGTTTTTCTTTGCCCAAATTAAAATCGTGCAAAGCCTCTACAGCAGCAGATATGGTAGCTACAGGCGTTTTTAATTCATGCGTAATATTATTGATAAAATCGTTTTTTATAACAGCTAACTTTTTTTCATGAAATAGCGCTTTTAACAATAGCCAGATACTGAGCGCAACCAAAACAATTAAGAGCAATGAGCCGGCTAATATCCATTTCATTTTGCTAAAAACATAACCAACGGGGTTTTCAAAAAAGGTTCTTACATACTGTTCTTCTTGTTTCCACCATTTGTAAGTAGGTTGTGCTTTTGTTATAACCGTTCTTTTTTTTATCAATGAATCAGGCTGCTTCCTGTAATTAAAAAGGCTGTCTGCATTGGTTAAGCTAAAATGAAATGTTGTGTAAATATTTTTTTGTGCAAGATATTGTTGCAATACGGGACGAAAACGGCTTGTATCAAAACCATATTTTTTAACTTTTTCTAAGGTAAAATTTCCAAGGCTTTGGATGCGGTAATATACCACATGGTTATCAAGCTCTTCGGTTCGCAGACTTCGGGCAAAGCATTGTGCAATTTTTCTTTTATAGGCTGTATCTGCTATCCTTAAAGAATCAGGCAATTCGGCGTGGCTGAATGAAGTAAGGTCCTTTTTGTCTTTGGCGTTAATAATGCGATGTGAAGTTACACCTAAATTTGGCAAAAGCTTGCTTGTAATGATAAAGGAAGTAGTGTCCATTAGCTGCTTCACCAACAACGACTCAATGGTATCACAGCGAAGCTGAAAATCTTTTTTTATAGCGTCTTCAAAAGCAAGATTGGCTTCTCGCTCAAAATTGAACAAGGAAGTTTTGTAATAATTGTTTATCCAGTAAAATTGCAATACAATAACACCTGTTATTGCAAGCAAGCAAATTGCTAATAACCACCGGATATTTTTTTTCATATTGCAAATATAAACTCTGCAAAAGCTTGATAGCTTTCATTAACAAACGATAACATTCGGTAACAAGTGGTTAACGCAAATTAATTACAGTACAATAGAATTTTGCCAAAATGTTTTTTATGAAAAAAATGATAGTTTGTTTTCTTATGCATTTAGTAATTCAGTCAAATGCACAAGAAACTTTATTGAAAGTTGGCAGTAGTTTTCCTAATATGATGATTACTCATATTAGTAATGCGCCAGTAAAAGAATTCTATTTGAATAAGGAAAAAGATAACAAGTATTACATTCTAAATTTTTGGGGAACCTGGTGCAGCCCCTGCATACCTGAAATGGATACATTGGCGAAATTGCAAAAGCAATATGTCGGTAAAATTCAGGTAATTGCTATTTCGGACGATAATGAAGAACGAAAAGCTAAATACTTGAAAAACAAACCTTCTAGTATATGGCTGGCTACAGACACTAACTATACGCTTTACAATATGCTGAACCTTGCTTTTGTTGGGCAAAGCGCTATTATAAATGGCAATAAAAAGATTGTTGCAGTGGTAAGGACAGATTCAATTAACCAACAGATGATTGATAAACTATTGCGTGGCGACAGTATAAGCATGAGTGCTGGCATTAAAGAAGCGATGATTAAGACAGGAGAGGATGAATTTGGCGTGGATTCATTAACTACACATAGTTTTTCCATTAGAGGATATAAGAAAGGGCTGCCAGGCATGGGCAAAACCTATTTAGATCATGGAACATATAATGGCAGAAGAATAACATGGTTTAATGTTTCAATAGGTTCCTTGTACCGTGCTGCTTATGGCATTAAATCTTTTCAGAAACAAGAAGTATATGATAGCTCCGTAAGTGAGAAAGAGGTGTACGATCGTGATAGGAAAAACAAAGCGGCTTCATATTGTGTGGATTTATTGGTAAAGCCTGAGCAAAAAGATAGTCTGTATACTCTTTTACAACAATATCTTAATAAGAATTTGCCTATTAAGGTTAGGTTGGAGAAAAGGTTAATAGAAGTGTATATTTTAAAACAAAAGCAAGGAATGGATATTACGATTAAGCCATCAGTTGCAGAAAAATCGTCCTATGCATTTAGTGGCAGAGGCTACGATGGTATTAAAGTTTCACTAGCTGATTTTGCGGATAACTATCTTACCAACGAATTCGAATTACCTGTTGTAGATGAAACAGGGTTTACAGGGTATTACGACATAAAAACGAATGTAGAACAGCGAAATATGGCGGGCATTTTAAATTCACTAGAAAAATTAGGGTTGACTGTTGAAAAAGCAAAAAGGGAGATGCCTGTGATTGTGTATTACAAATAATTAATCGAACCTCAAAAAGTAATTTTTCCACTTTTTTTCCCGCTTGGCGAGACAGGCATTAACAAAAAAGTGGAGCAAAAAGTCAAGGCTAGGAGAACCAACTAATTTATTTGTTAGCCAGAAATAACCAAGCCAATAACATTTTAGTCTGGCTTTAAAATTAGCTTGGCTTTATCCGCAAATTCTCTTTGTATCAATTTATAATTCCCGCATACTTTTTATATATGGCTCTTTATCAAAAAAACTTTGCCATTGGTGCAAGTATATTGATTAAAATGTTCTGAAGCTCCATAGGGATGGCGGCAAGTCTGGATGGATTTTCTAAGTATTTTCCAGTTACCATTGCTTGTAAGAAAGTCAGCTTCTCGTTTGTTATGGCTTAAATTTTTCAAATGTGCTTCCGTTAAATTTATATGCACCATTTTCGTGTGTTCCAATCCAAAGTTCGCCATTGTTATCTTTGTAAACGCTAAAAATTGTAATGTCTTTAGTGTTTTTTTGAACAGGATAATGAGTAACTATTTTTCCGTCATACTTCCAAACACCACTACGATAAGTTGCAAACCACAAATTGCTATTGTTATCCTTTGCAATTGATAAATATTCTTTTAGTCCACTTGTATTCTTTCCATCTAAACTGCCAATACTTTCAATTCGCTTGTAAAACTTCTTACTATTTAGTGTTAGGCTGTCGTAAATACTATAGTAATATTCAGTATTAAACCAAAACTGTCCATTTACATCTTCCATAATGGAACGAACGCCATTAGCACCTTCATTGCGAAATTCAGTTACATCCTCTTCAGTAATCCAATCGAATGCCTTACCATCGTATCTACAAACGCCAATGGGGTTTGTGCCAAACCATATGTTTTCTTTTTTATCTTTATAAATGCTATAAATGCCAAAAGGATTAGAAAGTTTTGCAGGTTTAGGAAACTTTAATTCATGCAAAGTAATACCGTCATACCTATACACTTTTTCACTTTGATAATTATGTTTAAACCCAAATTTTGCAGTAGCAAAATTTGCCTTTGGCTGACGCAAAATGCTACGTATTTTGGTCAGGGTTAACCCCGACAAAGCCCCTCAAATGGGCTTTCGTCAGCCCTTCGGGCAGATTTTGCAGTCAACTGCAAAATCTGGGTTAAACCATAAATCATGGGATTGGAGTTTCCAATCATTACTAGCAATGGCCGATAAGACTGTAAATCTATGCCCGTCAAACTTTGTTATTGTTGAATTTGGATGGCAACTGGTGAAGTATATGTTACCTGATTGATCTTCTTTTATTTCATCAACTCTATTGTTTGGCAAACCATGTTTTGTTGTATAATTAATCAATGTCTTTTCATCATACTTATACACCCCAGTTTCCCAACTTCCAAACCAATAAATATTTTTCTTATCTTGATAAACAACCATAATGTTGTTACCAAGTTCTTTTACAGTATCGCCCTTTGTAAATATTTCTTTAAACTGATATTTATTTGTTTTTGCATTTGTAGACTGACCATTGCAGGAAGTAAATAAAGTTATTATGCAAAGAAGGAATAGGATATTAAATTTCATTTTTAATTGATTTGATTTTTGCATTGCTGTCATGGATTTACCATAACGACAAGCAAGACTTTATGAAGATCTGGATTTTGTAAATCCTGCACCTATTGCTGCTGTTGTTTGTAAATAGGTTATTAAAGTTAGGTACAAAAGTTGACAGTTATTAGGCTGTCTGAACTTATCCTAGAATTTGCAATTAACAAATGTTGGAATGTTAACCCCAAATTGTATAAGTTTCAGTATCGTAATAATTCTTGTTAGAATCTTTTTCCAATTGAGAACCCCAACCAAGGACTTAAACCAAACCTATTAGCAATTGGTGTTATATTAATACGCCACATTAATTCTTTAGAAGTGTGTTGCCTATAGCCAATGCTTGGTACGAAATTTACAAAATTATTTCTATTTGAAATTTTTGAGTCTTCAAATAAATTTCCGTTAAGTCGTGTCCATGTTGCTCCAAGCCCTGCATCAATAAATGATTTGTTGTTTTTTAGTTTGAAAAGATAGTTTATCCCAACTGGTATTGTCAAATAAAAAGCGTTCTCTGAATAAAACCCTACACCAGCTCTAAAACCAATCCCTGGTTCTTTTGTTAGTTGTCTCTCATAATTTACAGATGCAAAAAGTCCGCTACCGCCAACTTCTAAATATGTGTAGGCTCCCCCAAAAACAGTACGTTTTAAAAGTAGACAGAAGTTTTAATTTTAAACATGAAAAATACTGTCGCTGCCCTGTTTTATTTCTCTGATTGTTTGGTGCCATGCTTTTTTCTGATATCAATATTGAGTTCCCGCTCGGCCACAGTTATCATGGTATCGAGGGCATGCGATTTTAGTTTTTCCCATTCGAGTTGCTTTTCAAGCAAGGCAATTTTTTTCTCCAACTCATTGGAATGTTGCGCAGGCGGCTGTTTAGATTGTTTCCCCAATGTTTTTTGTTGAAGGTCGTAAGAAATCTGTTTGTGGCTGCGGGCAATATTGTGAATACCCTGGTAGACTAGCACCCATTTATTGATAGTGCTGCGACTTACATTGTACTTTTTGGCTAAAGCCCGGTAAGGAATACCATCTATTAAATACTCCTTTACCGCTTGTTGTTGTATGTCCATTTTTGGTTGATTGTGTGTCAACCTATTTCAGGACAAGACACCCACTTGCAGCAATACCAATGTTACTTGCAGCCCTTTGTCCACCAAGCCATTTTTCTATAACTATTTTCTTTTGCCTTTGTTGAGTTGTTTATTCTTTTTTGTTGCTGGAAGGTAATTCTCAGATGAAACTACTTTTTGCCCTGTTTTAATTTCAAGGTCTCGTCTTGCCTTACCTGCAACAGACCCACCTTGTTTAGCCGCTACTTGATTTTCAACAAATCCCTTTGGGTTTCTTGTCTTAACAATTGCAGTTGTTGAAGCCTCACCAAGCATTGAAAAAATTAATTCAAGGTCATTCATGTGGTCACGCAGGTTTTGACTTTTCAATCCTTTAACTTTTTTGTATTGAGAAGGTGTCAAACCAAAAGTTGCTTTTGAAATCTCCGCAGTCAAAATTGCATATTCCTTTTGCTCTTTTACTCCTCTGTTTTTCCATTCGTCAGTTAGTTCTTCACGAATAGCAATGCTACGCATTCGTTTCTCAATCCAGTCATCAGGATAACCTTTAAGTTTGTATAATTCTCTTGTGCGTTGTGTTGCCAGTTCGGGGTTTTCAATTTCATCTAGCCTGTCAGAGCCTACTTGTGCTAACCACAATTTGAATGGTTCTGCTTTCGGAGAGGGAATAGACTGGATAATTCTTAAAAGCCCCTTTGTATCCGCTGCTTGTACCTTGCGTCTTTTACCATCTGCGGCTTCCATTTCAACTAGGGTACAGATTGTACCCCAGTTGCTTTTAAGCTGTTCATCCCTGCTAAGCATCTTTTTTATATACTGCTTCACATCCGAACTATCTGTCAATATTTCAACAACGTCTTGTACAGAGAAGTACCATTTCTGCTCCTTCTCATTCCACTCGGAACGAACTTGTTTACTTTCAAAAAGTTTAATATTGCTCATAACTCAAAAATACGAAGTATTTCAGGTTATTTACCTCGTTTATAACTATGTAAATATTGGAGTGACCCGTCCTGAAAAAAGTTGACACTATTAGTTAATAAATCCTGTAATTGGTTG
>JASGCW010000187.1 GCA_030053945.1 Limnohabitans sp. | reverse complement strand
TTGGCATTATCTCGCTTTTGCTCTTATCTTGCTAAAAGTTTAAATGAGTTCAATAATAAAAATTGAAAAATGTCATTGTTTTACAAATAATAAAGTATTGAATTTTTTAATTATTCTAAAAGTTGCCCAAGACGATTTTATAATTTGAGTATCTTTTTTTTCTCTCCAGAATAAGTAATCTTTTCAACTTTTATTTTGATAATATCATTATTTAGAATCTTATATTCTCCACTAACATTAGTTAAATAATCAACCCCACAAAAAGAAACATTCCTGCTATAAAATTGATTGTTTTTGTAAAAATCTACTAGACAACCAACAAATTTTCTTTCTTTAAATTTTTTTAATGTATATATTTTATCTTTAGGATTTAACCCTAAGATTGAATTTGTTTCCCAAGTAGTGTTCAATAAAATTTCTTCAACTGAATTTTGTGTGTCTTTTTTAAGCCTAAACGAATTGTTATAGAGTCCAAAAATGAACAAGTTGCTAAAGAGGGATAAGATTACTATTTGTTTATGCATAAATGAAAGCCATTTAGTTATTGATATAATCCATATATCGCTTTTCTAATAACTTTCCACTTTCGCAGTCAAGAACAAATATTTCAATCAAATCAGATTGTTTGAACCAACTGATATACCAAACATTTTGTTTAAATTTTTCATCATATGTTCTGTTGATCTGACTATGTACACCACTAGTAATCGGTCCTTTAGTTAATGGTATTTTCTCTTTCTCACAAAATTGTAATATTTGCTCGAAAGTAAATTTGTAAGGTGCGTTATAGTTGGTTTCTTTTATAAGTTCTCCATCTTCACGAAACTCATACCATGTGCCTATCTTACACTGTGAATTATTATTTAAAGCAGAACCTTTAATTTTAATATTACCATTCTTATAATATCCTTTTGTTAAAGTAAAATAAGAATTTGGAACTGTAAGTCTATAAGAACTATCTGTTAATTCTAAATAAGAATTATCTTTTAAATAAATAGTAAAACTAACATCATTATATTTTATTTTCAGTTCATCATAATATTTTTTATCAAATTTTTCAAAATCTTTAGTAACTATTGGTTCCATAGTGATGTTTTTAATTGTATCTGTTTTTTTTTGGGCAGTACACGTTTCTAAAAAAAGTACTAGTAGTAATAAAAAAGGTCTCATAATTATTTTGTTTTTAGGTTATGCTACCATTTGCTATTATCCATTGCCATTGCCATAGAGTATAGCGTTCTTGTGGTGGATTCAACATATGGGAGTAATCCAGTAAATTTTCTGTCTTAGCGTATTCAAAGGTAAATTTAGCATTTGCATCTGCTTCTTTGTTTGCAAAAGTGTGTGGTAGTTTAAAACTATGCAAAAATTCGTGTGCTGCGGTTTGATCGTTTTTACCTGTAAAAAGCATTACATTTTTACCACTAGAATAACCATTAAGACCTTTGTATACATTACTGGTATTCATATAACCTCCATTTTCCCCAAAATAGAATGCAATAAAGTGATTGTCATATTTATGTTCATCTCTCGGGTTAATTGCTTTTAGTTTATCACTCAATTTTTTTCTTAAAAATTTTTCTAAATCTTCAAATCGTACTGGTTGATGTGTGCTAATCATTAAACGGTTAGTAGTAGTATTTAGCATAGACTCATAATAACAACGCAAAACATTATTACCTCTAGAATCTGCTGTTACATATTTTCCTCCTGCTTGCAATTCAGGTTCGCTACTCATATCTAGAGTCTCAGTGGCTACTTTTACATTTATTAGTGCCTGATACAAATATTTTTCAAATAGAGCTTGCTGATTTGTAATATTGGGTGTTTTTTTTCCAGTATTATCTGTATTTGTTTCGACCTTTACTAACACGATTTTTGCTTTTTTACGTTGTTTGTTTTTCCACACCAGCAGTTTGCCTGCTAGTTTTTTCTCTTCAATAACTGTACCATTCGCATTGGTGGTTTTAGTAATAGCATTAAGTGTAATAGTTTGGTCTGAGGTAAATTCATCTATACATTCTATAGTTAGATGGTCTATAAGAGCGTGTTTTCCTCTACCTTTTCCCTTTACATCAATCTCCATTGGTGTAATTAAAAAGTTTTTGTTTTCTTCAAATCGCAATATTTCAGGCTCTTCTTCTATATCTACAATAAGGCTTAGAGTGGCTTTTGTATTGCTGTAGTTAGTGATTTTCTTTTCAATTAGTGGCTGTTTTCCTTGACCTTGAGGTGTTTTTTTTGTGATTTCTTTTGGGTATAAAGAAATCCAAGTGCAAAAATAATCTTCTTTTATAGGGTTATTTTGTGAATCTTTAAGATCGTTACCTGAGCTATCTTTTTTGTTTTTCCAAGTTATGCTGTGATATTTATAAGCTGCTTTGAGTTTATTAAATAAACCTAGGTCTGTTTTGTAAAAACCATTGTAAGCATTAGAGTTAGTTACTAGATTAGTAAAAGCAGCTTCTTTATATTGTTTGACAATTATTTTTTCATAATTAGTGTCACCAAAAATATTACTTACTCCTGTAATTAGAGCAGTATCTTCAACTCGCATCCAATCACAGCCATATTCTTCACCCTTCCAATCTTTTTTAGGTCTAAAGTGAACAATGCATTTAGCTTCAATTCTTCCTACTTGTACTGTAGGAGCGGTTCCTGGATTCCCGTGTGTAATTCCTTGTCCTGCGGTTATATTAACACTTCCTTCTAAAGAAGTTAAAGTAATAGATCCTTCGGAATGAATATTATATTCACCACCAACAATTTCTGTAATTTCCCCCCCCCCCCCCCAACAATTCTAGTTCTACTCATTACTAATATTGTTTAGATTTCTCTGCTGAATTTATTTGAACTTCTTTGTCTGAATGTTTGTTTAGATTTTCAACATTCTTTGAATAATTCTTCATATAGCATACCAAACTTTACATCTCAATATTTTTTCTAGAAGTGATTCAGTAGTTACAGGAGAAGAACATAGTATTTAATTCTATAAAGTTTGTATTTACAGTCAATCGAATTTTAATTGGCTTCATTTTGTATAGCTATTAAAATGTTTTTAGGTGAAAAACAATGTTATTACTTTTGTTTAATCTGTTTTATTCTCAACTGTTTTTATCAACTTTCCGTTTTTGTAGTATTCGGTTTTTAATAATTTGACTTTTTGGATAAATTTAACATTTTCATCTTTAAAGACTTCCAATTGAGTTCCCGAAATATCTTCCAAAAATTCTTTTTTTAATAATCTGTTTTTTAAATCATAATAACTTAATTCTTCATAACGTATGATACCTGACTTTTCAAATTGCTTACTTTCAATATGTTTTAATTTTGACCATTGATAAATTCTACCTTTTTTATAGTAATAAGTAATCTCTCCGTTTTGATTATCTTTAGGATATTTTTTAGCATAATGATTTCTTTCTATTTTAGATATAATCTGTCCATTATTATTAAAAAAAAACTTTGTTTCCTTTAAAACATTATTTTTTTTCATAGTAACAACGGTTTTTGAAGTTAAAAGATTTTTCTTATAGCGATAAATAAAATCATAATCTTTTATAGGATTTATTTTGTCATATATTGTCAAAATAGTTTCATTATCATTTATTTCTTTATTATATGTTTTCTTTTCTCCACTAATAATTGTGTCATTAGATTGACTGATAAGAATTCCATTTTTTTGAATTGACGTTAAATTACCTGATTTTTTTATTTTCATATTTTTTCTGTATTGTATAGTAACTTTATTGCCATTTTCAATTGTATCTACTATACGGTAATCAGGTAAATCAGGAGTGTAATCATTTAAAACTGTAGTACTAGGTTTTTGTAATGTGTCATTATTCTCAATATTTAGCGGCAAATCGATATGTGTTTTGCAACTATGAAATG
This sequence comes from Limnohabitans sp., assembly GCA_030053945.1. Taxonomy (GTDB): domain Bacteria; phylum Bacteroidota; class Bacteroidia; order Flavobacteriales; family Flavobacteriaceae; genus Flavobacterium. The sequence continues at coordinate 963 of JASGCW010000187.1, read as the reverse complement.
CAAATAGAACTAATATTAAAGATTTACTTGTAATTTTCATAATCTTTTCGCATTATTAAAATTTGATAACTTAAAAATAGATTCTTTAATATTTACTCCTTTTTCAATTAAATATTTTGTAACTCCAGAAGCGCATACACCACTTTCGCTATGCGAAACAAAAAAAACTTCTTGCCCGCCTAGTCTTTTAGTTCATTATCTTTGTCTTCAAAACAATTATCTTCAATTCTATAATTGCATAAGTTTTGTTGATATTATTTTATTGCAAACGAATATTTTTTATCCTTACTATATGAAGTTGCTCTAATTTTAAGGCTATCAATACATTTATATTTGTTTTGCAACTTCTTTTCAACTCTGTTAAGAATTGTATATATATAATTATCTAACCTTTTGTCAGATTTTGTAATTGAGTCATTATTTATTGTTATACTTAATTCTAAAATAGCTGAACAATCATTTATCTCATTCATTGGAATTTCATAAAAAACAACACTCCCATCTTTAATTTCACTCAAAATTTCAAATTTTAATTCTTCTAATTCTTTAGGATTCTCAACTGTAGGTTGTTTTTTACAAGAAAAAAGTATCAAAATAAATAATATATTCAGTGACATATGTATTATTGATGTTTTATAATTTATCATATTTCTTTTTTAAATTTTAATTATTGGTGGGCAATTAAAAATAATATATTCATTATCAATTTTGTAAAACTTTGTCCCATTTTTTGTTTTGGTTTGCTGTTTACCTGAATAGACTTTTTTATCATATTCGCCTATAGCATCAAAAGTTTGCACTCCTTTCAAGTCATTTACTTTTTTAAAAACTTCTGTACCATTTGTCCAGCCGTGTACACCTGTCCAACCAGAGTCTTGGTAATGTACAATACCCATTTTTTTCACACCTTTAATTCGGTGTTCATTTACAACCCAATCGACTACGGCATAATAACTTCCCCAT
>JASGCW010000186.1 GCA_030053945.1 Limnohabitans sp. | reverse complement strand
AATATACATTAATTAAAAAAATGCGAACTAAAGTTCGTATAAGTAGATGTTATGCACAAAGAAATTTTAAACTATTGAATTAAATGAAAAAACCAAATCTTTTTAATTGGGCAACTTCTGAACTTTCACAAGATGCTTTTATATGTTGGCTATTGAGTTGGGCTAATTATCCTGATAATGAATCTCTTTTTAATACAGCGAAATACTTGATAAATCAATTGACGGAAAATAAAATTGATAATTTTGAGAAAATAGAAATAATCCGTCAAAGATACAACATTGATATTCTATGTATAATTGATAAAAAGAATGCAATATTAATTGAAGATAAAACAAATACCAAAAACCATTCAAATCAATTAGAAAATTATTTACAAAAACTATCCAAAGATTTTCCACGAGAAAATATTTTTCCAATCTATTTTAAAACAGGCGACCAAAGTAACTTTCAATCAATAAATAAAGCAGGTTACAAATTATTTTTACGACCTGATTTTCTTGAAATTTTAAAATTTGGTAAAGAACAAAACATATCTAATGCGATATTTAATGATTTTAATGAATATCTCAATAATATTGAAAATTCAGTTCAAAGTTATAAATTATTACCTGTTAAAAATTGGCATTGGGATAGTTGGAAAGGTTTTTATTCTGCATTGCAAAAACAACTAAATGACGGAAATTGGGATTATGTTCCTCAAAAAAATGGTGGATTTTTAGGTTTTTGGTGGTATTGGTTAAGCAAAGAATTTGACAGCGTGAAATTTGATTATTATTTGCAATTAGAACATAATAAATTTTGTTTTAAACTTTATCCATATAAAAGAGATAAAGCAGAGTTAATAAGAAATCATTACAGACAATTACTATATAAAAAGGCAAAAGAACACAACATTAATTTATATCAAAACGGACGAGTTGGAAATTATATGACAGTTGCGGCACTTAAAGATAACTATATTTCAGTTGATGAAAATGGAATTATAGATATGGACAAAACTGTTCAAACATTGAAAAAAATTCAAAATATGTTAAAGGAAATATAATAAAAATGATAACTAACAGAATGATAGACGTGTGCATAACATGCCAATAGCGACCATGTCTTCCCGCTTTTTGCCGACGCACAAAAGCCCAACGCACGAAAAAGCGAGAAGGCACGTCGCATGTGGCTTTTCGTTATCCGCAACCCTATGGCGACAGTGCTAACTTTCAACATTACAGTCTTGAACGAATAGACAAAAAAATAAAATAATAAACTATGTGGCATATTTTACCGACAGAACAATGGATTGATGGAGGTAATGTAAATTCTTCATTAGCCTTGGCTTACTTTGCGAAAAAGTTTGGTGGAAAAGCAACTTATATTATGTCTCGTTTTTTTCCTGAATATGTTTTGAAGTATATTAAAGATGTAAGCGAAAATTCAATAAACATAATACAAGCACCAAATTTAGAATTGGGAGTTGAAAGAGACTTTTATCAATACCTATTAACCCTTGTAAGACATGACCCTGATTTTAAAGATTTCCAACCTTTATGGCATGCAAAATTCAGTGGAGAATATTCAACCTTTTTGGGTGACGATTTAATTGAATGTTTAGATTTTATTCCTGATTATATAGTTTTAGTCTTAGGTGCAGGCTCAACATTAGAGGGTCAAGCCATTCCTATAAAATTGAAGCACAATGGTATTCCTAAAATTGTAGTACCCGAACATTATGACTCTTCATTATTAAAAATGAAGGGACCAAATATTCAAATATTAAATGACCATTCAAAAATTTCAAAGTATGGTTCAAAATGGTTTAGTAACCCACCTAAAGGAATACCACATTATGTAATCGGCCCCCATTTTGACGAGATAAATCCACTCCTGAAAAAAACCGTAATTAATGAAATAGATTATGTTTACAGATATGGAGAAAAAGATTGGAAAGAAATGTCATTAATGTGTTACTCACATGATTTAGAAATTGGCAACTCTAGCGCTGCAAATTTATTTGTCTCCAAACAATTGGCAGAAAAAGGAAATAAAGTTTTGACATTTATATATGAACCATTTAGAGAGTTTTATCACGGACACAATATAGAAGCCGAAGAAGGAACATCCGATAACAAGGTATTGGCAAAAAAGGGGCAGAAGTACAAGCCTCAACATTTGTAATTCTATTTGGCTTTAGTGTATAATCCAAGCTGACGTTTTTCAAATGCCCCTTCTTCGCCAATACCCGACCGTTATGTGCAAATACATAATCAGTTAATAATCATTTATTTAAATAACTATGTCTGGTAAAAATTTTAATTTAGAAAAGGATAGTGAGATTTTAAAAATCAACTCTCCAAAAAGGTCTGTTGGCGGTCCTTATGTTGTCGTTTATAAAAACGTTGAGGAAAGATGGGTTATTGTCGCATTAAATTGGGAGAAAGAACCAAGGTTGGGAATTAGGTGGTTTTGGGGCAATGGTGGAAATCCTTTTTCCAGTGCAAACCCTATTTGGTTAGTTATTCCATCTGCATTAACCAATTCTATTCTAAATGGTCTACCTTTAGATTTTGAATTTAGAAATAATTTAGATAAATTTTTTTCGCATGAAATTGATGGTAATAAACTAAAACCCTTTAAAAACTAAAAATACACACGACGACAAAAAAGATAACTTTTATTTGTATCATTCTTCTATTATTATGTTCTAGTCAGTTGTATTCCCAAATAACCATAGGAGATATAGAGAAAAAAGAAGATACGGTTATGTTAAAACCTAAATCTTACGATAGTTTGAATAATTTCCAAACTCAAAGTAGATTAATAGATTATAAGCAATATATTCGTTTGAAAATTTATCTACCACCATGCACCAACCCAAAAATTGGTACATACACAGATGCAGAATTCTTCTTATTCACGAAAATACCAACTAAAATACAGGTAAGTGATACGATGAAATTAATGAAGAATGAGTATGAAAATATTTTATCCTGTGTTTATAAACCATTTCATTATTACTCAGGAAATGTAAATGGCAATACTTATGCAGGTATAACATCTGATGCGAAAGTAGTCAGTGAAAAATATTTTACAATAATTGATATTTTGTATGATAAAGAATTGAATGACGTATGGAATCAAACCGATAGCATTTTATGGAGCAACAGAGATAATAAACAATTATATGTGGATAGAAATGGTTTTAAGGGGGGAACTCAACGTCCTACTATTATTTTAAAACTTATTAATGACATAAATGGAGATACTTTGTATTGCGTGAATCCTCGTAAATTTATTTTTGTACCATTTTTTTTGAAACAAAAACAGTTGTATGACAAAAAAATATTTATCGCACGAACAAGAGAAGGTGAAGGTTCGGAGGAGGTGATGAATATAAAAACAAATGAAAAGTAACCATATAAAATATTATTTTTATTTTTGCAAGAGAATTACAAGATGTTAAAAACGCAAGTAGTTACGTATATCTGGTAGTTAACTGATACCCTTGAGCTACACTACATAAAAAAACTTCATAATTAAAAAAGCAATATGGAAAACGAAAAATCTATTTTAGAAACAATAAATAGTGTCAAATTTGTTTTAAATCAATTAGAAAAAGTACCTTATGGACCAAATGCAATACAAAATATAAATATTCCTGATTACGTAAATGGTGATATTGGTTTTGAGTTGTTGAAAACTAAATTTGAAGAAATAGACTTCTCAAAACTAAATGAGTATACAGAATTAGATAAAAAAATACAAAAGCAAAAAAAAGAATTAAAAGATTTAGAAAACAAACACTCAAATTTAATTGAAATCATCGGAGATAATATTGAAGGAAAAAAAGGTTCTGTAGCTTCACTAATTTTGTTAAATCTACAATCTGAAATCGAACAATTAATTGAGAGAAGAGATAATTTAGAAAAAAACATTTCAATTAATGAAAAATTAGAAGAACAAAAGGTTGCTTCACAAAAAATAGAAGAAGATTTGCAAAATGAAAATTACAAAAAGAAAACTGCTAAATTAGAAGAACTTTATAAAGAAAAAGAAAAGGAATTAAATGCAAAATTTAATGAATATATAGCTGATATAAATACTAAAAAAAATACAGCAACTCAAGATTCAAATAAACAAATCAAAGAAGCAGAAAAAAATGCAATTGGAAAAGTTAAATTAATCAATCAATTTAGAGATTTTTTGGAGGAAACAAACAAGAATATGAATTTGTATAACTATGTAATACTTGGTATTCTTATAGCTGCTATTGGTGCAATTTGGTTAAGTATTCCTAATTTATTAAAAGCTTTTGAAAGTTATGATACTTTCATTAAAACTGGAGGAACTAAAATAACTAACTGGCAAATAATAAATTACGCTTTGGGTTTGTTAATTGTAAAGTTACCTTGGGCATTATGTCTAAGTGCTGTATTAACAGGAATGTATAGTTTGTTGAAAGGATTAGTTGTAACATATGAAAAAATCAATCAAGACAAACGTAATATGTCAGCAATATATGCAATTTCAGGTAATGTTGCACAAGCTCTTAATGAGTATGGTATTTCATTAGCGGATGAAGATATTGAAGATGAAGAAACGGGACAGACTTTTATAAGTATTAGAGTTACTAAAAAAGAGCTGGAACAAAAGAAAGAAAACATTAGATGGAATCAAATTATGAAATATTTTGAGGGTATGCAAAAAACAAAAATTGATATTTCTGATACTGAAGACGAGTCAAAACTTAAATTAGTTTCAGATTTATTAAATAAAATGATTGAAAAAATACCTAAAGCATAAATAATTCTTAATAAAAAAGAAGGGCATCAGTTAACATCAGTTTGCAGAAATGACGGCTTCAGTGCTAAATTGAACATTTGGTTTTCTAATGAAGTTTAGTGCTAAAATGAAA
>JASGCW010000064.1 GCA_030053945.1 Limnohabitans sp. | reverse complement strand
TTTACGATTTTTTCAAAGAACTAATCTAAAGGATGCACAGATTAAAATAACTTGATAAAATTTAAATTTTAATATTTATTTCCGCAAAGCGGATAATTTTATAATTAATTTTCTATAAAACTTAATATAAAATCTGTGCATCTGTGGTCAATTCTTCAAATTTCTTTAAATAATTTTAAAAGCGAATTCCCTGTCCTTAATCTTTTTTAGATTAAGGTTTTTTTAAATTTTAGTAAATTAAACCAAGCCATTTGAACTAAAAGATTAATAAACTTAAAACAAACAATTCCTTCTCAATTGCTACTTAAAATTCTTTACTCTAAAAGGAGAATATATTACAAAATGAATTTTTACTATTTTCATAAAAAGTTCAGTTATCAAACCAAACTTTAGTATTTTTGGTATGTGTATGTATTTTTAGCTGAATTTTAAATCTTGACAAAATGACCCAATCAAAATTTTTTAAAGCTTTTGCTATACTAAATGCTTTAGCATTTGTTGCCTTATTTTTGTTATACCGAAATGGTTCTTTTGACTCGTATTTTTACACTAATAAAAACACTACACTCACAAGTCCTAATGGCGGAACACCTACAAAACCTGCTTCTCAAATTCCAAAAACACTCACTTCGCCAGAAGAATTAGAGCGTCTTTCATCATCCAAAACAGTTATTATGACAGATTATGTCAAGATAAAGAAAGACTCTCCTACAAAAAAAACAGATTCGCTTAAAGTCAAATTAAAACCTAATACTAGAGATTTAATGTATAGCTCTAAATCAGGGATTATATTTGAAAATAGAAAACAAAAAAAAGACAGTATAACTCAAGTACAGCAAAAGAAAAAAGCTAGAAAATAAACAATGGATTTTGTAAACATTCTTATTGTCACGGGTGCTAGTTTATTATTTTTAGCAATAGTTTTTATTCCCATTGAAAAGGCCTTTCCCGCAAAAGCAAAGCAAAAAATTTTAAGACCACGTTGGGTATTGGACTTATGTTATTTTTTAGGTCAGTATCTGCTTTGGAGCAGTCTAGTTTTGAAAGCAATAAACTTCTTTGCTAATTGGTATGACACGCAAATTAGCTATGAATTCAAAACCATAATTTCCAACCAACCCATATGGTTACAATCAATAGAAGTAATCCTATTAAGCGACTTTTTAATCTACTGGGCACACCGATTACAACATAAAAACGATTTTTTATGGCGTTTTCACAAAGTGCATCATACCGCAGAAACTTTAGATTGGTTAGCTGCACATAGAGAACATCCGCTAGATTCAATTTATACAGTGGGAATCATCAATCTTCCTGCTATACTATTGGGTTTTAATCTCGAAGCATTAACTATCTTAGTTGCTTTTAGAGGGATTTGGGCGATATATATACACTCTAATGTGAGATTGAATATTGGTTTTATAAAGAAAGTAATAGGTTCACCTGATTTACATCATTGGCATCACGACAAAGAAAGAGATCGAGGGAATTATGCTAATATTTCGCCGCTGATGGATATTTTGTTTGGCACTTATGTTTGTCCTAATCACGAACCAGAACATTTCGGAATCAAAGAAAAGTTCCCAAATACTTATATCGGTCAAATGCTTAAGCCTATTTTGCCAGAAAAAATTAGCAGTAAAATCAATTTTTTACAAAATGAAAAATAACCTACTCGTTTTTAAAATTTTGCTCATAGCCATTACGGGTATTTCAATTATTATTTTCTTACTATTGTACTTATTTCAATATAATTCCCAACAAAACAATATAGAATGTGGAACTAAAAGCCCAGACGTTATGCTTTGTGGCACCCCTAAATTAACAGAAGAAGCTTCCAAAGGAAAAGCAATTTTCAATTCTAATTGTGCTGCTTGTCATAAATTAAATGCTATAGCTACTGGTCCTGCATTACGAAATACCGATAGCAGTACACTTTTTAAATGGCTAACTATAAGAAATCAAAAAATTAACGAACAAAAAATTGAACAATTAGGTATTGACTACCATAGAAGTATGTGGAACAAATTGTTCACAAAGGAAGACCTTAAAAATTTGAATGCTTATTTAACTGTAAAGTGTAGGGTTCCATAAAAAATCACTTTATTGAATAACTTATAACCTATTAAATTAAAGAAAATAAAGACAAACATAAACTGATGAGAAAATTTTTTTTTTACTATTCCTAACCATTTTCGCCTTTCAATCTTGTAAAAAAGATAAAGAAAATACAAAGATCAAAGAAAATGTTACAATCAATGATTCTAATAAAACTTCTATCGACACGGTAATTGAAGAAGCTGATGAAAATGAAAATTTCTCTGAAGAACAAAATATTGTTTATCCTCAAAAAGGTAACAAAGCATTAGATTTTCTCCCAAAATCTGGTGATTACGAAATTCAATATGAAACAAAAGGAGATTTAAATAATGACGGATTAGAAGATATAGTTATAGTACTGACTCATATTGAAATCAAAACTATTGGGAGACCTATATTGATTTTATTACAAAATGAAGACAATTCCTATCGTTTAGATAAAGTTTCAAACAATATAGTCCCAAGCGAATACAACGATTCCGACTTCAAAATGTTCACACAAGAAGAAATAGAAATTAAAAAAGGCATCTTAAAAGTTAACTTATATGGTTCAGGTGGAGCAAGCGGTAATATATTAAGTCATTTTAAATATTTTAATAATGACTTAGTTTTAATCTATATTGAAACTTATAATACAGGAGCAGGTAGTTGGGAATCAATGTATTTTGATTTAGAAAAGGGAGAACTTACTGAAGAAATTACCAACACAATGAAAGATGATATGCCAGTGACAAAAAACACTTTTAAACTAAAAATAGAAAAACATTTATTTGAAACTACTTCACCTGACGAAGTGATTAATGAAGCTTATAAAAAAATAGATAGTAAATGGTAATTTATTACAACCAGAAAAAATATGAATAAATTTATACTCTTATGCACATTACTACTTGCTTTAGCTTGTAAAGAAAGGGAAAGCAAAAACAATACAACTCCTAAAACAAAAACTGTTGCCCCAATATCTAATGAATCAGTATTCAATATTGAAGGTATCTATAAAATTGACACTGATTCTGCTGAAACAGCATATTGCAACATAGAAATTTCAATCAAAAAAGTAAATAAAGAATACCACTATGAATTGAAAACGGAGAAACGAAAATTAAGCGGAGTAGTAACATTAAAGCACAATGAACAAAACAATGGCTATTACATTACTCTAGAAGGAATAGAATGGAGTGAATATGAAGGCTCTCTTGATAAAGAAGGAGAAGCAAAGGAAGATTCTCTAGAATTACCTGTTGGAATACAAGGAGTACTTAGTAACAATGAGATTACTATTCAGAATTATGGAAACTCGATGAATTACTACGTTCAACTCTCAGATTGTGATGAAAAGTATATAATCTTGGAAAAAAAATAAAATGGGTTATTGTCCATTTTTTTAAGAATAATTTTCAGATGCAATCTTATTTTTAAGAAAAACAAACTACAATTCCAGCTAGAATTTTTTTATAAAAATTGTAAATTTGATAGAATTAGTGCTTGCTAGCACCTCACCCAACTTGTAACAATCATTTAGGTGTTGGCAAAAAAACAATTACATACTGACCTTATTTGTAATGAAAAAAAAGAAATTAGCCATAATAGGCGGAGGAATAGCTGGACTCACATTTGCTCGTTGTTTAACAACAAAAGAATACGAAATACATATTTTTGAGAAAAAAGAAAACTTTGGAGAAGTAGGTGCAGCTATAAGTATTTTTCCAAATGCACTTTCTGTTATGGATAAATTAGGATTACTCGACTCCATTTTAAAAGTTAGTGGAGAATTTCAAACTGTTTATTTAAAAACTCAAAAAGGGGATATCCTAACTAAATCTGAGCCAAAAAGTGATTATCCCGTGATATGTTTACATAGAGCAGATTTACATTCTGTGCTGTTAAAAGATTTAGACAACGAAATAAAACTATATAAAAACTACAGTCTAAAAAGTTTGTCTGAACTCGAAAATGGAAATATAAAATTATCATTTGAAAACAATGAAGAAATCATCTTTGATGCTGTTTTTGGCGCAGACGGTATTCATTCGGCTGTTAGAAAACATATAATCAACGATGGCGAACCAGTATTTAGGGGGTATAATGTTTGGCGAGGTATAGTAAAATCAAATTTTGATGTGGGATCTGCTAGTGAAACTTATGGTAAAGGAAAAAGAGTTGGAATTGTACCTATAAAAGATGGTTATTACGGTTGGTGGGCGACTTGCAATGAAGAGTTTATGAAAGATGATAGCCCAGAAGGTACTCAAGCAAAACTAAACCGTTTATTTGGAGATTGGCACTACCCTATTACAGAATTAATCAACAATACAGAACACATTTTAAAAAATAGTTTAGCTGACAGAAAACCTGTAAAAGGTTGGACAAAAGGAAATGCAACATTGCTTGGTGATGCAGCACATCCTACAACACCTAATTTAGGACAAGGCGGTTGTATAGCAATTGAGGGAGCCTATATTTTAGCAAAATCAATTCAGAAATACGGATTAACTAAAAAAGCTTTTGACCGATACGAAGAACTTCAATTTCCACGATCGAAAGATATTGTAGAACAAAGCTTACAACTTGGAAAAATAGGACAAATTACAAATCCTGTTTTGATAGCCTTACGAAATTTTGCTTTTAAAATCACACCTTCAAGCATTGCTATAAAAATGTTTGACAAATACTTTTCGTATCGAGTAACGAGTATTGAAATATAAAAGTAATTTTTAAATAACGCATCCTAAAAATATATGCTTAAATTTTAGAAAGGGGAAAAACTATGACACTATCGCAACACTACATCTTTTACAATCTCACTTCCTAATTCATCATTAATCATAGAAATAATTTTTTGCTTCCCATAACTCAATTCTTCTCGTAGTACAGACGAAGTCAGTTGTACATACAAAGTACTTCCTTTTAGGATAACATCTTTTGTGTAATTATTTACCCCATTTCCCATCAAATTTTTCCAAGCATCAGCAACAGAAATCTGATTCAACCCTTTTTCTAAATTATTAGTTTGAATTATTTCTTTTAAAATATCAGCAATACTATTTTCGTTACTCAACCTTTTGGCCATTGGTAGTGGGTTTATCTTCTACTTTTTTATAATAAAACTCTGAATCATCCGCAGTTGAAAGAACTAATTCTTCTTTAGAAAGAGAGACCACCTTTTCTGTTCTTTTTCCAAATTTTGAAGAAAACTTTAAAATTACTTCTCCATCATTTTGTGCTGCTTCAACCTTTTCTTGCATCGCATCTACAACATATTTCCCTAATGGTTGCCAATTGACTTTTTTATGAAAACCAACATTATTCACCAACTCAAAATATTCGTATTCTTCGTTTACAGGATATTCTTTTTTTTCGCCATCTGATTTTTTTACTTTTTCAATTTGCCAGTATCCATTTAACAAATCTATATCCTTCAATTCTACTTTTTTTGAACAAGAAAAACTGATTAAACCTACTAAAATAACTATCCCTTTTTTCATACTGTAAAAATACCTTTTTTGTTTAAACCATTTTGCAAAATTTTAGTCTAAATTTGAAAGACTAAAGCTTTTTTTATGAGACACATTTTACTCACTTGTATAGTTATTTTATTTTTAGCTTCTTGCAGTTCGTCTGATTCTACATCACCTACTCCAAGTCCTACCCCAACACCTACTCCTACAGAGTCTATGTATTTCCCACCTAATGATGGCAGTACAACTTGGGAAACAAAAACGATAACCTCTTTAGGTTGGAAAGAAACAGCAGTACAACCTCTAAAAGATTTTTTAACTTTAAAAAACACAAAATCTTTTATAATTCTTGTTAATGGAAGAATTGTAATGGAATATTATCTTAACGGACACACACAAACCACATCTTGGTATTGGGCAAGTGCTGGAAAAACGTTAACCTCAACTGTCACGGGAATAGCACAACAAGAAGGACTTTTAAACATTAACAACAAAGTTTCTCAGTATATAGGTACAAGTTGGACTAATACATCTTTAGCTAAAGAAAATCTAATTACCTGTAAACATCTTTTAACTATGACTTCTGGTTTAGATGATAGCACCGATGCTGTTGACCCAGCGAATTTAAATTATGTTGCCGATGCGGGAACACGTTGGGCATATGCAAATGTATTTGTAAAATTGCAAGATGTTGTTGCTGCAGCAAGTGGACAAACTTGGAATAATTATTTCAACACAAAATTGAGAGACAAATTAGGTATGGAAGGAAATTGGTTTACTAGTGGAAATAACATTGTTTATTCTAGTACAAGTCGAAGTATGGCTCGTTTTGGACTTATGGCACTTAACAAAGGTAAATGGAATGGTCAACAAATTATTAATGAAACTTATTTCAACGAAGCTACTAATACCTCTCAAAATATAAATTTAGCTTATGGCTATTTGTGGTGGCTTAACGGAAAAACTAGCTATCATTTGCCTAGCACTCAATTGCAATTTAACGGAAGTCTTATACCTTCCGCACCAACAGATATGTTCATGGCATTAGGCAAAAACGATCAAAAAATATATGTTATCCCTAGCAAAAATATGGTTGTAATTAGAATGGGGGATGCAGCAGATACTGTAAATGCGGCACTATCGAATTTTGACAATGATTTATGGTTGAAAATAAATGCATTGTACCAGTAGAATGAAAACTAAGACGATTCTAAAAAAAGGCTCTTTTATACTATTAAGCATTTTCACCATAGGTTTTCTAATACCAGAAAACTTTACAATGCCAGTGCAAGGGGCTAATTCCAAAAGTTACAATCCTGAATCATTTTGGTATTATCCGTGGGGACAATCTGGTACACACAAAGGAGTTGATATTTTTGCAAAAGAAGGAACTCTCATACATTCGGCTACAAATGGTATTGTTTTATTTTGCGGAAAAAACAAACTTGGAGGAAATGTAGTCTTTATTCTAGGTCCTAAATGGCGAATACACTATTATGCACACTTACAGTCTATACAAACAAGTTCTTTTTCCATAACTTCCCCAAAAACACCTATAGGAACAGTAGGCACATCAGGCAATGCTATAGGTAAAACGCCGCATCTACACTATACAATTAGTACCATCGTACCTTATGTTTGGCGAAGAGATAATAGTCCGCAAGGGTATAAAAAAATGTTCTATTTGAATCCTATTGATTTTTTAAAAAACACAAAATAGATTACGATTTAATCCAATGTACGATAACTTCATCATTTGGTAAAGTTGTTGGAGGAATAACTTTTACTAAATGACCATTTTCGTCAATTAAATACTTTTGAAAATTCCATTTTACTTCACTGTCTTGAAAACCATTTTTAGATTTTTCGGTTAGAAATTGGTATAATGGATCCATATCTGCACCTTTTACAGAGATTTTACTCATCATAGGAAATGTAACTCCATAGTTTTTAGAACAAAAAGCAGCAATTTTTTCGTTACTTCCAGGTTCTTGTGCGCCAAAATTATTAGCAGGAAAACCTATAATCACAAAATCTTTACTTTTAAAAGTCTCGTATAATTCTTCCAATTGTTTGTATTGAGGTGTCAATCCACACTCAGAAGCGGTATTCACAATCATTACCCTCTTTCCTTTCAAGCTAGATAAGTCAAAAACATTACCACTGATATCTTTTACTTTGAATTGGTAAATAGTTTGTGAAGTCATAGTTGTATTAGTTTTAGTTTGTGCAAAATTCAAATTACTTACAATACAAAGTAATAAGGTATAAAATACATTTTTCATCCAATTATTTTTTTGAGTTAAATTTATAATTCCTCCAGTAAACAATAGCGGAAAAGGTCAAAAAGCTAATTAATATATATAGATAAATAGTTACGTTTTGTTTTTCTCCAGAAGCATAAGAATGTAAACCACTCAAATGGAAATTTACGCCAAAATAGGTCATCAAAACTGAAGCAAAAGCTAATACACTCATAAAATTGTAAATAAACTTACCTCGCAGCGCAGGAACAAAGCGCATATGTATCACAAAAGCATACACCATAATACTAATTAACGCCCACGTTTCTTTAGGATCCCAACCCCAGTAACGTCCCCAACTTTCGTTAGCCCATTGTCCGCCTAAAAAGTTACCAATGGTAAGCATTACAAGTCCTACAGTAAGCGCCATTTCATTAATATAAGTTATTTCTTTAATACTTAAATCGACGATTTTCTCGTTCTTTTCATTTTTAAGAAGCATCAGCAACATTGCTACTAAACCTAAAATAGCTCCTAAAGCAAAAGGCCCATAACTCGCCACAATTATCGCCACGTGAATCATTAACCAATAGGAATTTAAAACTGGTTGCAGATTTCCTATTTCAGGATCTAACCAATTTAAATGAGCTACCATTAAAATCATCGAAGCCACAAAGGCTGTTGATGCAACGGTAAGCTTCGATTTTCTACCGAAAGCCAATCCAAAAAACATAATACTCCAGCCTACATAAATCATACTTTCGTAGGCATTACTCCAAGGTGCATGACCCGAAATATACCAACGAGCTACAAGACCCGCAATGTGCATTGCAAACAGAACACCAATAAGAATATGTGAAACGTTTACTGCATATTTCAACCATTTTTTATTACTAAAAATTTGAGCTATAACAAACGTAAACATCAGCAATCCAGCATACAAATACCATTGAAAAAGTTTTTCAAAAATATTTACTTTGTTATATAAAATTTCGGCATCAACTTTTTCCTTAGTTGGCATCACCGCTTTACCATACTTGTTTTGGTAATTTTCTAAACCAGTTAACAAACTATTCGATAGTTTATAGTCTTTTGTGTCTGCTGCTTTGTCTAATGAATATAAATAAAATGGCAAAATATTTTTGACAGTATCTAAAACCGTATGGGTATTGTGCATCAAATCTAATTTTGAAGCCCATTTGTTATTTTTATCATTAGGAATTGGGAATACTTTTAGGATTTGACCTGAAATTGCAGAGTATAATAAATTGACTTTCTTGTCAGCTTCAATAAAATCTTTTTGAAACTGATTTGGAATACCTTCTTTATAAGCATCTTCTAAAACACCTGCCAACTTATAACTTCCTTTTTCATCAAAAAAATCAATCAATTTAGCGTGTTTGGTTTTCTTTTCGATACCTAAAATTTTATGAATACTATCATTGTCTTTTTTCAAATAAATAATAGGCACTTCATACCAAATTTGAGGAAACTGTGTAATAGAAAGCAAAACTTGATCCGAATTCATTCCGTTGTACTTATCACTCTTACTTACTTTTCTTAGTAATTCCGATGAAAAGGTATTTAGAGGTTTCATACGTCCTCCAGCATCCTGAATAATCAATCGTCCAAATCTTTCGGCTTGTTCCTCATTAACTTTGTACTTCGCTAATATTGAATCAATTTGCTTCTGAGTTGGTCTTTTAACAGGTTTTAGGTGTTGGTTATTTTGAGAATATGCAAAAACTGAAAGCAATAAAAAGATACTCATTAATGCTGACTTTTTAGCTCGCACATTATCTAATTTAACTTTTAGTTCCCCAAAACGAGAGTGTTTAGTAAACAATATCCACATCAAACCAAAGTACAATAAGAAATACCCCAAATAAGTAATATTAGTCCCCCATTCGTCGTGGTTTACAGATAATCTTGTTCCTTTTTCATCCGGGTCAAAACCAGATTGAAAGAATCGGTATCCTTTATGGTCTAAAATATGATTCATATATATTCTGGCATCAAAAGATTGTTCATCTTTTACGGTTACTTGACTTTCAAAAGAGGAATAACTCTTCTCTGTACCAGGATATTTTTCTGCAATAAATTTATTCAACTTAATACTAAATGGAAGTTCATACACTTTACTACCATAAAACACTGTAAATTCTAAATCGCCTTGTTTGAATATTTGTGGTTCTCCTTGTTTGCCTTTTGAACCTAATAACATTACCGTTTTTTGTTTCCCTTGATTCGAAATACTAACTTCAATAGCATCATCACTCATCTTATCTTTATAGTTATCGCTTCCTTTATACTCCTTAGTTCCTCTAACAGGTGCTTCAGGAAAAACGAATCTACTTCCGCCAACATTATACAATGATCGAAACATCAAATCTTGATTCTTTCCTGCTTCTACTCTACCCTGAAATTTATCAGCCATACGCATAAAACTACCTTCAAACGGTGTTTCAATTTTAGTTCCTACTTCATTTGAAGTAATATTTATAGCTCCAGCTGTTTTTTTATTTAGAGCAAAAAGTAAATTATGAATATTTACAACTTCTCCTTCTTTCAAGTAATGTTCGTGACGTTTTCCTTCACCAGCTTCTACCATTTTTAAATATAAAGTCCCATTTTTAGAAGGTTTTATGGTCTCTTTAGCTCCCATAATAAAATTAGTCAATGAAAGTTCAAAAGGGATTTTGTCAAACGATTCATTCATAGAAAAAGAATTATCGACAGCAGCTGACAATAATAAAGGGGTTTCAAATGTTCTTCTTTTCATTTCTCCTTGATGCATTCCATCAACTAAAACAGTCAAATAGGCTCTATCTGAAAACATTTTATTCTCTGTAGCTCCTTCTCGAATGGGCATTATCCCTTCATAACTGATATAACGAGTAATAAATGCCCCAATGATAATGAAAATAAAAGCCAAATGAAGTACTAATGTTCCCCATTTTTTCTTTTTATACAATTGATAGCGAGCAATATTTCCACAGAAATTAATTACAAAAAAGATCATTATTACCTCAAACCACCAAGCGTTATATATTATGATTCGAGCAGTATCTGTATTGTAAGCATCTTCAATAAAAGTTCCTGCTGCCATAGCCGCTGCAAAAACTAGAAACAAGACAGCCATTAATCGAGTCGAAAACAGGAAAGAAAATATTTTTTTGTCCATTTTGGATATTACATTAAAAGTGGAACAAAAATACTCAATTTGTTTCTTTTGAGTTTATAAAAAATCATAATATTTGAGATGTGATAATTATCCAATTAACAAGATGAAAAATTTAATCTCAAAAATAATCTCAAAACTTCTGGACAAGAGTCATAAGTTTCAGATTATGTTATACTTTTTATAAATTTTTCTGATATATTTGTTTTTTGTCCCGAAGCTTCGGGATGCAATTTGATATTTACCACTATTTTAAGTTATTATCAAACGTATTGTATAATACTTAAATATTTACATTTTTGATTATTATAAATTGATATGCAAACTCAAAACGGACCATCAAGCAGGACAATGATAACTAGCAAAATGGTATTTATAATAACTCTAATTGTCATTGTATGCACAGTTTTAAGTATTTGGCTTTTAGGATTAGGACAACATAGAACAATTTTTAAAAATTCTATTTTATCTACAAGTATTTTATCTGGAGCATTTTTCTTGTTTTTAAGTATTGGACTTTATAATGGATTTAAACTAAAAGACAATCTTGGTAATATCGTTACAAAATCTGAAAACAAAAAGAAACGTTTTTCTCTAAAAGATTTAGGTTTTGATTTTGAACCATCAACGTTAGAATTTCTTGAGGGAGATGAAGGTATAGCAGGCATTATAATTGGTATTATTAGCTGGATTGTATTTTCAATACTTATCCTAGCACTTTTATGGATTTTTAGTGAATTTATTTGGGTTTCGATTCCAATCTTTATCGCTATGCTGTATTGGATATTTTTTCGTGCCCTTAGGCTTGTTTTCAAAAATGCAAAAAAATGCAGAAATAATTTTATGAACAGTATAAGTTATGCAGCATTTTATACCCTGCTATATAATTTTTGGATTTATGGAATTATCTTTCTGTTGCATTATGTATAAAATAAAATTATAGGAATATCACCACAATTTAAAACATATATTCGTCAATAAATCAAAAAAATGCAACTATTCAGCTAGTTAGGACTTGTTGAATAACTTTTATTTTATTGGTTATCAAAGCTTTAAAACAATACAAACAAATTATTATTAGTTTTCTACAAAGTTGAATAATTACTTGATTTTAATCTACTAAATCTGACAGGTTTTTGAAAAACTGTCAGGTGTAGTAAAGAAACCGAATTTAACAGCAGCTCCCATTTATTGACAAACCAACAAAGTATTAGCTGAATAGTTGCAAAAAAATTATGACATCATAAAAAAAGCGAAACTCACGTTTCGCTTTTTTTATCATTGGTATTTTTTTATGCTTTTTCAAACAATTTTTTAATATCATCAAAAGTTAAGAAAACAGACACTCCTGTTAATCCAGTTACTTTATTACTAGTCATAAACTGAACTGTTACTTTGTTACCAGCACCGCGTACATAGTGTAACCACACAAAATCATTTGGCAATTCTAACTTAATATCATTTAAAGGGTTTGCCACAAAACCGTCTGCAATAATTTTATAGAATCCTTCATAATCTCCTTCAAGATTTTTGAAAGTAAAATTTCTCATTGAAGTTTCCCCAGGTGTCACAAACTCAGTATTTTTATAATAAAAAGTGTATTGATTACCTTCTTTTTGAACATAAATATCATTCGTTCCAACTCTTCCTAATTTTTCTAAACGAGTAACTTCCATCACTTTAATTTGACTAAATCCTGAAGCAGTACCAAATAACATTAAACACAATGCAATAATTTTTTTCATAGGTTATTTTTTAATGGGTTAATTTTCAAAAGCTAAATATAGAATCTTTTTTATAAAATAAAAATCATTTAGTTTTTTAATTTCAAATTCAAAAACTTTGCCAAAATCTATTTTTGAGTTTTTTTAGCTATTTTTCCTATTTTAGCCAAATGATTTCAGTAGTAATTATTGGTGCAGGAAATGTGGCTCAGCATTTGATTTCGGCTTTTGCGAACAGCAATATTGTTGATATTATTCAAATTTATAGTAGAACTAGTAACCCAAATCTAAAAGGAATTTCATCGGATAAAATAACTTCTATTTTTTCCGAAATAAAAGAAGCCGATTTATATATTATTTCTGTTACAGATTATGCTATAAAAAATATTTCTTCCGAAATACCGTATGAAAACAAATTAGTTGTCCATACCTCTGGTACGGTTCCAATTTCAGCATTGAATGATAAAAATAAAAAAGGTGTTTTTTACCCACTTCAAACTTTTACAAAAGGAAAAGAGGTAAACTTTAAAGAAATACCCCTTTGCATAGAAGCTGAAAATGAAGCTGATTATAAAATCCTAGCTACTGTAGCTAATAGTATTTCGGACAAGGTGTTTAAAATTGATTCAGAGCAACGAAAATCATTACACGTTGCAGCTGTTTTTGTTTGCAATTTTGTAAATCATTTATATCAAATAGGGAGTGAAATTTGCCTTGAAAACAACATTCCTTTTGAAATTTTACTTCCGCTAATCACTGAAACAGCTGATAAAATAAAGTCAATTTCTCCTGCTGATGCCCAAACAGGACCAGCCAAACGAAACGACACACAAACCATAAATGCACATTTGAATTTCCTAACTAACGAAACTCAAAAAGATATTTACAAATTGATAACAAAATCTATCATTGATAATGGCAAAAAGTTATAAAGAAATAATGAACGACATCACCACTTTTGTTTTTGATGTTGATGGCGTTCTCACAGACGGAACAGTACACATTACCCCAACTGGTGAAATGCTTCGCGAAATGAATATTCGTGATGGTTTTGCAATGAAAGCAGCTATAGAAAGTGGTTACAAAGTTTGCATCATTTCGGGGGGTAGCAACGAAGGTGTTCGCATCAGATTACGCAATTTAGGCATTACAGACATCTACTTAGGTGCTCCAGATAAAGTAGCAACATTTAAAGAATATTGCGACCTCTATTCCATAAACCCAGAACACGTTTTGTATATGGGCGATGACATACCTGACTATCACGTGATGCAAAAAGTAGGATTACCAACGTGCCCCCAGGATGCTAGCCCTGAAATAAAAGCAATTTCAAATTATATTTCTCACGTAAATGGAGGCAAAGGCGCTGTACGTGATGTTATTGAGCAAGTAATGAAAGTACAAGGTAAATGGAATACTTATTTTAATGGAAAGTTTGATTAGTGGGCAGTGGGCAGTCCTTAAGCTTTGGGATTAGTTAACTGAAAACTCAACTTGAAACTTAAAACCTGAAACAAAAATTAAAAAAATGAAATACCTAAATCTAATTCGTTACAAAAACCTATTCTTGATTGCATTAATGCAGGTTATAATAGTTTTTCTTTTTCTAAAAATCCAAAACATTGAAGTAGCACTAGCCGACTGGCAATTTGCACTATTAGTAGTAGCAACCGTTTGTATCGCAGCTGGCGGCTACATTATTAATGATATTAATGATCAAGAAACTGATGCCAAAAACAAAAAAAACGGCAATATTGTTGGAAAAACAATTTCCGAAGCTGCTGCTTATAACCTTTATGTTGGATTTACATTTACAGGCGTAGCATCAGGATTTTATTTATCAAGATTAATTTATAGGCCCAATTTTGTTTTAGTATTTATTCTTTGTGCAGCATTGTTATATATCTATGCTACCTCATTAAAACAAATCTTGATTGTAAAAAATATTATAGTAGCACTAATGCTTTCTATAAGCATTTTAATTGTCGGACTATTCGAAATTTTTCCTGCTACTGCCGATGATAACCGAATGAAAATGACATTAGTAATGTCGGTTTTATTTGATTTTGCGACCATCGCTTTTATTATCAATTTTATTCGTGAAATCGTTAAGGACATAGAAGATGTTGAAGGCGATTCTATCCAGGGTATAAAAACATTACCCATTGCTATAGGTATAGAGAAAACAAAAAAAATAGTTTTTGGATTAAGTTTCGTTCCTTTAGTTTGTATCATTTATTATGTTTACAATTATCTGTTTCAACTTACCTATGCTACCGGCTTCATATTCTTATTTCTGTTAGGTCCATTAATTTACTTTACGATTAATCTTTGGACAGCACAATCAAAAAAAGAGTATTCTCACCTGAGCACTATCCTAAAACTTATTATTTTCTTTGGGATACTAGCTATTGGTTGCATCGGGATCAATATGGTGTATTTGAAGTAATAGAATGATGGTGCTTCGACAAGCTCAGCAACCGATGGGAGATGGAAGATGGAAGTTAGAATTTAGAATTTAGAAATTTGAAATTTATTTGTTATTTGTCATTTGTCATTTGTTATTTGTTATTTGTTATTTGTTATTTGCCTTTTGTACCTTTTAAACTTTATAAAAAATGCTTCGCGAAAAATTTAAAAAAATAAAAATAATTTTAGCATCTGGCTCACCTCGACGCCAACAATTCTTCAAAGATTTTGATATCGATTTCGAAATACGTTTAAAAGAAATTGATGAAGTTTACCCTCAAAATTTAACCTTTTTAGAAATCACAGATTATTTAGCTAAACTAAAAGCAGCTGCTTTTGAAGGAGAACTTCAAGAAAATGAATTACTTATTACGAGCGATACTTTAGTTTGGCATAACAATCAAGCATTAGGGAAACCAAAAGATTATAATGATGCCTTCGAAATGCTTAAAAGCTTAGCTAATGCTACTCATGAAGTAATTACTTCCGTTTGTTTTAAAACTTCAGAAAAAGAAGAAATCATCAACGAAATTACAAAAGTTACCTTCACTACCCTTTCAGACGAAGCTATTCATTATTATCTTGAAAACTACAAACCATTTGATAAGGCAGGAAGCTACGGAATACAAGACTGGATAGGACTTACAGGCATCTCAAAAATTGAAGGTGCTTATACTAATGTGGTGGGCTTACCTACTGAAAAAGTATATCAGTATTTGTTAAAATTTTAACTAAAATACATCTTATTTTGGTTTTGGCACAGTAATTGGTTAACCATAAATAGAATTAAAAAAATAATCTATTAACTAAACTAAAACCAAAATATTATGAGAAAGTTACAATTTATTTTAGGAACGTTTTTATTACTGTTTGCCTATCAAACACAAGGACAAGTTTCAGTAAGTTTAAATATAGGATCACGCCCTAACTGGTGCAATCATTATTATGAAGAAAGAGTTCAGTATGTATATTTACCAGAATTAGAATGTTATTATGATAATTATGAAGGCGTATATATTTATTACGGTCCTCGTGGATGGTGTCGTTCTGCCTATCTACCTGAATACTGTGATGGATATGATATACACAGAGCTCCAAGAGTAGTAATAGATTATAGAGGCAATTGTCCTTGGACATATTTTGGCCATCACCGTAAAAATTATTGGAGAAATGGATATCGTAATTACAGACAAGTTTACTACGGTCCATCCTACTATGATAATTACTACAATCGTCGTTCAGAATACGTAGCGGCTTCACCTAGAAGATACGATAATGATGATTACTACTATCGCGGTAGAGGAGATAACGGCAATGCTTATGGGCACTATAAAAAAGAAGATAGAGATGAACATCGTGGTGGTGAAGGTGAAGGACATGGACGTGGTCGAGGAAGAAGATTTTAATACCTCTTACTTATATATAGAAATTCAGAGAACTTAGGTTCTCTGTTTTTGTATTCACTATTATTCATCATACTATGAATCACAGGGCATTCGCTTTTAAAAATATTTGAAGAAATAACCACAGATGCACAGATTTTATATTCTGTTTTTTTAGAAAATTAATTGTAAAATTATCCGCTTTGCGGAAATAAATATTAAAATTTATTTTTTATCAATTTATTTTTATCTGTGCATCTGTGGCAATTTTTTAAACGCAAATGCCGTGTATGAATCAACTTTAGCTTTTATTCAAAGTGCATTTCTTCTATCTTTGCAAAAAGATTTCCTAAAATTGAGATACTTTATCAAATTTGCATACAACGGAACGAAATATCACGGTTGGCAGTACCAACCAAACGCTATTTCGGTTCAAGAAACCCTAAACAAAGTTTTTTCTACGCTACTGCAAGAAGAAATTGACATTGTAGGAGCTGGACGTACAGATACTGGGGTACACGCATCTGAAATGTTCGGTCACTTTGATACAGACAAAGAATTTGATCTAGAAAATCTAAAACGAAGAGCCAATTCTTTTTTACCTAAAGACATAGCTGTTTTTAAAATAATTCCTGTTCATATAGATGCACACGCGAGGTTTGACGCTACTTCTAGAACCTACCATTACCATATTTCGACTGTAAAAGATGTATTTAGTAATGATTTAGCTTGGTTTAATCAAAACCCATTGGATGTCGGTGCAATGAATGAAGCAGCTAAAATTTTATTAGATTTTACTGATTTTGAATGCTTCTCTAAATCTAATACAGATGTTTTTACGTATAACTGTAAAATCACCGAAGCTTATTGGAAAAAAGAAAACAACCAACTTATTTTTACCATTACTGCCGACCGATTTTTAAGAAATATGGTTCGAGCAATTGTTGGGACATTAGTAAATATTGGCCTTCATAAAATTACAAAGAAAGATTTTATTGCCATAATTGAAAGCAAAGACCGAAAAAAAGCAGGATTTTCTGTACCTGCTCAAGGTTTATTTTTAACCAGAATTACTTATCCGTATCTTGCTGAAGATGAAAACATTTGATATTCATTTATTCAAACGTATATTAGAATATACAAAACCCTACAAGTGGCGTTATTATAGCGTTATTACTTGGGCAATTCTGCTTTCAATTTTTGCAGCACTAAGACCTTACTTACTAAAAGATATCATAGACGATTATGTAATTCCTAAAAAAATGACAGGCTTCATCATTGTCGTTTCCATAATGGGAATCACCCTAATTCTTGAAGTATTAGCGCAATTTTATTTTGTATATTGGGCTAATGTACTAGGACAAGATATTGTCCGAGATATTCGTGTAAAGCTTTTCAAACACCTCACCAGTTTCAAGATAAAATATTTTGACACCGAGCCTGTAGGAAAGCTTATTACTCGTTCAGTTTCAGATATTGAAGCCATTGCTAGAATTTTCAGTCAAGGGCTTTTTATGATTTTGAGTGATTTACTCAAAATGTTAACCATCCTTATCTTTATGATAGGGATAAACTGGAAATTATCTACAATTGTACTAATTTCTATGCCTATCTTAATTTTTGCTACTCGAATTTTTCAAATCAAAATGAAAGCAGCTTTTGAAGAAGTACGTACACAAGTTGCTAACATGAATACCTTTGTTCAAGAACGAGTTACGGGAATGAAAATCGTCCAACTTTTTACTCGTGAAGATATTGAATACCAAAAATTTAAAGAAATTAACAACCTTCATCGCAAAGCTTGGGTAAAAAACGTTTGGTACAACTCTATCTTCTTCCCTATTGCAGATATTGTTTCGTCTTTAACTTTGAGTTTTATCATTTATTTTGGTTCGATGCTTTTACTACAAAAGGATGCTATAACAGAACTAGGTGATCTTATGGCATACAATATGTACATTGGTATTTTCTTTATGCCGCTACGCCAAATCGCGGATAAATTCAACGAAATGCAAATGGGGATGATTGCTGCCAATCGGGTTTTTGAAGTTTTAGATTCAACCGAAGAAATAGAAGATAATGGTACCAAAACAGCTCCTAGATTTGAAGGAAAAATTGACTTTCAAAATGTTGTATTTGGTTATAAATCTGATGAAGCTGTACTTAAAAACATTTCTTTGTCTATCCATAAAGGCGAAACTATTGCTATTGTAGGAGCAACAGGAGCAGGTAAATCGACCATAATTAATTTATTGAATCGATTTTATGACATTAATTCTGGGAGTATTTGTATAGACAATGAAAACATTCAAAATTTTACTTTAGAAAGTTTACGCAAACAAATTGCCATAGTATTACAAGATGTTTTCTTATTTGCAGATACCATTCATAATAATATTACGCTCAACAACGATACGATTACAAGAGAAGAAGTAATTGAAGCTGCCAAAAAAATAGGCGCTCACGATTTTATTATGAGTCTGCCCAACAATTATGATTATGATGTAAAAGAAAGAGGTGCAATGCTTTCCTCTGGTCAACGCCAATTAATTGCTTTTCTAAGAGCCTACATTAGTAATCCAAGTATTCTAATTTTAGACGAAGCTACTTCAAGCATAGACGCTTATCTTGAAGAATTAATTCAAAAAGCTACAGAAACTTTAACTAAAAATAGAACTTCAATTATTATAGCTCATAGATTATCCACTGTAATTAATGCCGATAAAATTATAGTACTAGACAAAGGAATGGTGGTAGAAGAAGGTAATCACAAAACATTATTAGAAAAGCCTAATGGTTTTTATCGCAAACTATACGAAGCACAATTTTTAACACAAAACGAAACATAAACAAACTATAATATGGAAAAATTTTCAATTGAATTTTCAGTTAGAGACTACGAATTAGATGTACAAGGAATCGTAAACAATTCGGTTTATCAAAATTATTTAGAACACGCCAGACACGAGTTTTTACACCACCACGGTATTGACTTTGTAGAATTTGCACAAAACAACATCCTACTAGTAGTAAAAACTATCGAGATGAACTTCAAGAATTCATTAGTAAGCCGTGATAAATTCAAAATCGAAGTTACCGCAGAAAAAGAAGGGAACTTAAAAATAGTTTTTCACCAAGATATTATCCGACTTTCAGACAACAAACCTATACTTTCAGGAAAAGTAACTGGTGTAGCCATCAAAAACGGAAGACCTGTTGCTCCTGAGACTATTCCTCAAATTCAAGGCTTTTTGGCAATAACTAATCCTATAGAAAATTAATTTTATTAGTTTGTCTAAAAGGGAATAGGTATTTAGGGTTTGTTGAAAAACTCTATTCATTTTACACCTGACAGGTTTTAAAACCTGTCAGGTGTAAAAAATTGATAGTAAACTTAAAAATAGTTTTTCGTCAAGACAACATCAGACTTTCAGACAACAAACCATACTTTCAGGAAGAGTGACTGGTGTAGTCATCAAAAAGCTAAGACCTATTGCTCCTTAAGCTATTCCGCAGATTGAAAAAATTATAGCTGCAAATGCAGAATAATTAAAATTGTATTTAAACCAAACGATTGCTCCCTTAATAAAAGATGAAAAAAAAATTATTTGCCCTACTGTTTTTTTCTGTTTTAATTACAAACAAAATTTGGTCACAAGAACAAGTGTATAAAGTCTATCAAGGAAAAATGGACAAATACAATATCACTTTATTTTTACGTGAAGAAATAAGTGGATGTGGTCCCTCCTCCTTTACAGGAATGTACAAATATGACAACTTAAGCAAATGGTTATTTTTAGAAATATCAGATGACGAAAGTAACAAATTAGTTCTTGTTGAAGCTGGAATAACAGGAATATTAAGCTTAAAAAAAACTGGAAAAATTCTTGAAGGGTTTTGGATTTCACCTAATGGAAACAAAATACTAAAGGTAAAACTTATAGAAAAACCTTCGGGTAAAACCCAATTGAAAAAGTTGAGCGATACTTTAGATAAACTTAATTACGAAATGAATGATTGTTGATTTTGATTAAACTATAATTCAGAAACAGAATTGAACAATGTCACACACTCCACCGCTTCTTTTACATCGTGAACACGAAGTATCGAAGCCCCTTTTGTCAACGCTATTGTATTTAAGACTGTAGTTCCATTAAGTGCCTCTAGGGGAGAACAATTAAGCGTTTTATAAATCATCGATTTTCTAGATACACCGACAAGTACTGGTAAATCGGTGATTTGAAATAACTCTAGTTTTGAGAGCAATTCAAAATTTTGTTCAACTGTTTTTGCAAAACCAAAACCAGGATCAATAATCAAATCATTTATCCCAAAACTTCTTGCTTTGACAATCTTTTGAGAAAAATAAAACAGAATATCTTTTACTATATCTTCATAATTTGTCAATTGTTGCATCGTTTGCGGTGTACCACGCATATGCATCATTATATAAGGCACTTGATGCTTAGCTATAACTTCAAACATTTTTTCATCAAGAGTCCCTGCTGAAATATCATTGATCATTGCAGCGCCAAGACTAATACAAACATCTGCCACTTCGCTATGAAAAGTATCTATAGAAAGAAAAGCATCAGGAAAATGTTTCAAAATCAACTCCACAATAGGAAGCACGCGATGCAATTCCTCTTTAGCTGTTAAAAATTGAGCATTAGGTCTTGAAGATTGCCCGCCTATATCAATAAAAGTAGCTCCATCAGAAAGCATTTTTTCTACTTGATTCAAAATCAGACTATCCGATGTAAGTTTTCCCCCATCATAGAACGAATCAGGGGTTACATTCAAAATTCCCATTACCTTTGGAACAGATAAATCAACTAGATTTCCTTTACAGTTTATTGTAGCCATTTGCAACTTATTAACAACTATATAAATTAAAATTCGCTATTTTTGAGCAAATTTGACACAAATATAAAACACTAATGAGTAATACCTCACAACAATACGATGCAATCATTGCAATTTGCCGCGATTTGTTTACAAAAAAAATGAAAGATTACGGAAGTGCTTGGCGAATCCTACGCTTGCCTTCACTAACCGACCAGATATTTATTAAAGCCCAACGCATACGCTCTTTACAAGAAAATGAAGTTCGAAAAGTAGATGAAGGTGAAGCTTCTGAATTTATAGGAATCATCAATTACTCTATAATGGCGTTAATCCAATTAGACAAAGGTGTGGTTGATCAACCTGATTTAGGTCTAGAAGCAGCTACAGCATTATATGATGAAAAAGTCAGCATCACTAAAGAACTAATGGAAAACAAAAATCACGATTATGGCGAAGCTTGGCGTGATATGCGTGTGAGTTCTCTAACCGATTTAATTTTACAAAAATTGCTTCGAGTAAAACAAATTGAAGATAACAAAGGTAAAACCATTGTTTCTGAAGGTATCGATGCAAATTATCAGGATATGATAAATTATTCGGTGTTTGCTTTGATTTTGCTTAAAAAAGAAAATTGATGATTTAAAATTATTTCAAAATTAATAAGGTATTCATTTCTGTTTGAAGAGTTTAAATTTAATTCCTGTTTTGAAAACTTTTTAGCAATTTTTTATCAATAGAATATTTTTTAAATGAAAACTATAAATCTAAAAGTAGAATTAAAAAAAGAAGATATTTTTTATCTAAGTCTATACAAATTAGCAAATCACAAAAAAATGGACAAAAAAATATTTATTTATTGGTTGATTTGGTATTTTTTTGCTACCATTTTTATAATTTGTTCTTTTTATTTTAAATTATATTTTCTAGCCATATTTACATTTTTTTTATTTTTTGTGAATGCATTGCTCATCAATAAAAGAACAAGAAAAAGTTACTATACAAAACTAGATAAGAAATGTGCTAACATTCATAAAAACAACCAAGAACTTTTTAAAAATAAAATTGAGATTGTTTTTTATGAAAACTATCTAGAGGTAATTTACCTTGATTATATTACTATAAAATCTAATTATGAAAAAATTAAAAAAATAATTAAAACCGAGAAAATGATATTAATTCAACCATCAAATGAATTGGACATCATAATTCCTATAAATAAAGTTGATAATGGTGATTCAACAATTAGTGAAATTGCAAATCTGACTAATATTCCTGTTTTTGATAATACTTTATGGAAATGGGACAGTTGGAAGCCAATTAGTTTTTTGTAAAATATCAACCTCTTTAAACAATTTCACAATGACTATAAAAAAGATTGCTTTTACAAATAAATTTTT
>JASGCW010000185.1 GCA_030053945.1 Limnohabitans sp. | reverse complement strand
ATTTTGTTTACATTATTAACGTGTTTTTTATGAAATATTGTGTCCTAACAGTAGCATAATCTAGGGGAGGTGTCCGAAGGACGGAGGGGTTATAATAACCTCCCACATTTAAAAACATTCCGCAAAACCTTGCGTAACAATGCTACGCCGGCCGAAGCCAAGTTATGGACGATGCTTAAGGGCAAACAAATGGAGGGCAGAAAATTTAGACGTCAACACAGTTTTGCTAATTATATCCTTGATTTTTTTTGTCCTGAGGAAGGTTTAGCCATAGAATTAGACGGACAAGGACATTTTGATGCTACCCAAGCCGAGTATGATCGTGAAAGAGTTTGGTTCCTAGAAACTTTTGGCATCAGAGTTTTAAGATTTGAAAACAAATGGGTTTGGGATAATCCTGATGGCTTGCTGCGTGAAGTGATAAGTTATTTTGGGAAACAACCACCCCAACCACCCCGTCCTGCGGACACCCCTCCTTGCAAAGGCGGGGAGCTTGGAGTTGTGCAAACAAGCAAACCTATCCTTTTGGTACAAAACACAAATAAAGTTGGTTCGCAGAAAATAATGGAAACACCAAAACAACCGAACACCTATCAACAACATACCACTCAAAGCTCCTCCCATAATCTAGGGGAGGTGTCCGAAGGACGGAGGGGTCGAGATTTACAAACCCTGCCCAATATTGATATTAATATTAAATGTGGCAACTCGTTGGTGAGTAAATTTAAATTAGATGATAGCTACAATCGTTTTAGAGCTGTTGATAAACAAACCCTGCGCCGCATTATGCCCGATTATAAAAAACAGACCGATTTGTATAAATGTACCAATGATAAAAAGGCAAGGCAATTTATTCAAAAAGAATTGGATAAGTACAAAAACATGTTTAAAAACATGTATAACCCCGAAGATGCTTGTTACGAAGCTTATACAAAAGCACGGAATGAATGGTTGGTGGCTCAAACCGACTTGTATGGTAACGATCCTGTTGTTTTAAAAGAAAAAGAGACCGTTTTTAAACAAGCAGAAGCAGCGTGGCAAACTAAAATGGCAATCTATGATCACGCCTTTGAATGGCGATTTGAGTTTCCCGAAGTGTTAAATGATGATGGTGATTTTGTTGGTTTTGATGTGGTGATTGGTAATCCGCCGTATATAAAAGAATATGAAGGCAAAAAAATTTTTGATGGGTTAAGAACTAACGAAGTTTATCAAGGCAAAATGGATATTTGGTATATGTTTGGATCCCAGGGAATAAATCTTTTAAAAAGTAGTGGTTATTTAAGTTTAATTGCACAAAATAATTGGACAACAAACACAGGGGCAACTAAGTTTAGAAATTTTATTTTACAAAACGCTATAATTAAAGAGTTGATTGATTTTGGAAGTTATATGGTTTTTGATGCAGCAAGTATCCAAACTATGATTATGTTTTTTAAAAAACAAAAAGAAAGCAAATATTGCCTTAGTTATAAAAAAATTATAACAAGCAAACCTGAATTAAAAGATGCCTTAAATTTAATTAATGGCATACGCAACAACTCAAATGAATTTATAACAACTCAAATAAAAATTGAAAACTATATTGATAAAAACCTAACGTTTAGCAATAACAAAGTTGATTTTATTTTAAACAAAATGATGAAAAAATCAGATTTTCAATTAGATGAAAAATCTGAAGTTGCCCAAGGAATTGTTTTTCCACAAGATTTTATTAATATTAATTCTCGTCAAGTATTAGGCTTAAATTTCAAAATAGGCGATGGCATTTTTGCTTTAAGTGAAGCAGAAAAAACAAATTTAAAATTATCACATGAAGAGCTTACATTAATCAAACCGTATTATAAATCAGAACAGTTTTTTAGATATTTTGCCATACCTAAAAATGAATATTGGCTAATTTATACCACTTCAAAATTTAAAAACCCTAACGAAATATTACCTTACCCGAATATTAAAAAACATTTAGACAAATTTCAAGCAGTTATAACCTCTGATAATAAACCTTACGGATTACATAGAACAAGAGTTGAAGATTTTTTTATTGGCGAAAAAATTATTGTTCAAAGAAAATGCCCAAACAAACCAGTTTTCACTTATACTGATTTTAATTCTTATGTGTCAGCTACTTTTTATGTTATTAAAACAAGTAGATTAAATCAGAAATTTTTAACAGGGTTACTTAATTCAAGGCTCATAGAATTTTGGTTAAAACATAAAGGAAAAATGCAAGGAAACAACTACCAAATAGATAAAGCACCTTTGTTAGAACTACCGTTAATATCACCCATAAAAGAGAGGCAAAACGAAATAGCTGTTTTAGTGTCAAAAATAATTAAAATTAACCAAAAAAATCATAACGCCGACACCACCGATTTAGAAAACCAAATAGACCAACTTGTTTACAAACTATACGACCTTACCGCAGAAGAAATAGCCATAGTAGAAAATTCAAGTAAATAAAAATAATTTTAAAATAGCAACCAACAAACACTCGCAAAAAAACTTAACTATTTTTTTTGATAATTTGTTTTTATAAATATTTTTTTATACCTTTGCTAAAAAAACTAACTATGATAACGTTGCATAATTTATATCAACCCAATCTTGCTGGTTTTATAAATAACATTTGGATATCTTGCCAAAATGGGGTAATAAGTATGAGGGGGTGGGGGTATGTGGGAGTAAATTTTAAAAAGCCTCTTGATATATGAGATTAGGTCCATTAAAAAGCAATACATTAAAAGACGAAGAAGAACAAAAGAAAATCCCATTACGGGTTTTTGAGTATCACCTTTCGGCAATTAATACACACCTTGACAATGGCGCTAATTATTTTAATTTAAAGTCATTTGATTATTTTAACAATGGTATTCAAAAAGTATCAACATATGACGAAGACAAAATAAAAAGACTTTTATACAATTCGTGGAGTACAGAATTTGCACTTTTGACCTCTTCAATGAATGATGACCAAGACTTTAAGAAGTTTTCTTTACATTGGTGTTTTCCACAGGCATACTATTCAGTTTTCTTAAGTACGACAGCTTATTATTATCTCAAAAACATTAATATTGGTCATAATCACAAAGGGTTGTTAAATGAGTTTTCTCAACAAGTAAAACGTAAATGGTATCCAACAGCTATGTCATTTCATTGTTCAGGAAATTACGGAAACTATTCTTACAACAATATATGCGACTATGAAAGTAAAAATGCAATGACTTATAGTAAATATGACCCACAAACTGCAGACAAACAAGTAGCACAATTTTTAAAAACAACAAGAGATAAACTAATTGAAGCAAGAAAGAAGGATAAACAAACCTCTAAAACGCCATTTCAAACTTTAAACAAAAAGGAAGCTAAAAAGAGTTTAACAAAAAATGAATGGAAGGAAATTTCCAATAGACAGTGGGACACAACTATTATGGATATGCTTTATAGGTTGAGAATAAAATCAAACTATGAAGAAGTTAACAGTTTTATTGACGCTGATTATGATGTTTCTAACATTATAGAACAATTAAAAAAAATTGTATTCAAATTAAATTTTGTAAACGAATGTTATATTGCAAAACTAATTAGCTTTGAAAAATTGGGAGAATTAGTAAATAAATTCCCGATTAAGACTCAAGACAATTATATTTTATGTAGATTTAATGAATATATACAGAAGAACAAATAATTACATAAATTTGAACCATGATGGACAATACAATAAAAAACACAAAGTTTGATAATTTAGTCAACTACGAGACACATTTTTCTTCAAATAGCTCTCGTCAATTCATTCCTTTTCAGTCTTCAGCAGATCCGAATTCACTATCTTCTTTGATTATGAATAGTCAATTGATAGAGTATTCGCTTATTGTTATGCAAGAGAAGAAAATCCAGCAAACGGACATAGAAATGACGGCTGAATAGAAAACTGCTGCAAACAAGGGGTTTGTGATAGCGGGGATTCCGTGTTTCACATAAACATTTGTGGTGTCCGGAAGTTCTATACTCAGTATCAAGGCATGTAGTGAAAATCTACAACTTCGCAAAGCTACGAATCGTTAGTTGCAATTTTACAAAACCGAACGAAAATTAACCGCAGAAGAAATAGCCATAGTAGAAAATTCAAGTAAATAAAAATAATTGTAAAAGAGCAACTAACAAACGCCCGCAAAAAACGTAATTATTTTTTTGATAATTTGTTTTTATAAATAATTTTTTATACCTTTGCTAAAATTTTTATCAATATATGAATGAATTAATTTCTCCACGATATCTAATGAAACTTGCA
Source organism: Limnohabitans sp. (assembly GCA_030053945.1). GTDB lineage: Bacteria > Bacteroidota > Bacteroidia > Flavobacteriales > Flavobacteriaceae > Flavobacterium. The sequence goes on along the minus strand of JASGCW010000185.1, from coordinate 649 downwards.
AAATCAGTTGACACAGCAATTTGGCAAGAATATAAAACACATCGCGAAGTTCGAATGTATATTGAAAAATGGCAAAAGTTTGATCCATATGGTCATTGTCATAATTTTGCTATATCAGTACAAAATGCTTCGGAAGAAATTGATTCGTTTAAAACTTTAGATAGTATGGGTGGCGAAACTTTATTAAAAGTGGCAATTGACCTTGGAGTTGATACACCTGATTTTATTCCTTCAATCCCCGTTTTTAAAAATGAATTAAAATCTGAAACAGAAACAGCCTATAACACTTTTACGAAAGCAATTAAACAAATAGAAACAGACCCAAGCATTTCAATTGGACTTGCAAATTCAGCATTGGAAAGTATCATTAAAGAAATTTTAAAAGACCAAAGATTAAATTCTAAAACAACTGGTAAAGAAACACTGTACGAACTTGCCAAAATAATTCTTAAAGAGTTTCGTTTCACAAATATAGAGCTTCCAATTGAAATAAAAACAATTGGTAGTTCTTTGTTGGCCATTGCTCAATCAATAGAAAAATTAAGAAGCGAAAATACAAATTTTCACGGCAAAACAAATGAGGACTATTTAATAGGGTGTATAATTTTTTTTCGCACTAATAAGTTCATTTGTGCGTTAGATATAAAAA
>JASGCW010000063.1 GCA_030053945.1 Limnohabitans sp. | reverse complement strand
GGTAATATGCGCTTCTGGAATACGAGGGTTTTCAATGATTCCGCTTAGAATTTCTTTTCTAAGTTTATGAAATTGCTCAGGAAAGTTTTTTGCAGGTAAATAAACACCTTTTCCTTCATTAAATCGGATGGGTAAATCAAATTCTATCGAAAAAGAGTTAAAATCTAATTGTTTTAAATTAGCCAGTATCAAATCTAATTGCTCAATTTCATCTTCACGACATAGAGTTACGTGACTTTTAATCAAATTGAATTGCTCTGCGTTGAATTTTTCTCTAATAAATTCGATTTCTTTTGAATCTTCTGAATCAACAAATAGTGTTAGTTGACGCCTTTTATTCATTAGTTTTATTTAATATTAAAACACCTTTTGTGATAAGATATTGTGCGATAATATAAGTTGCCATTATCAAAAATCCTGATTTTGGTATTTCTGAATGGAATTTGTTTATTGCTAAAATACTATCTGAGCTCACAAAGAATAATGCTCCTAAAAGGATTGTTACATTATTAGGTTTTAACCAATTAAAATATCCTTTAATAGCCATTAAAAGCATCACAGAAATAGTTGTAGCATATACTGTTACAGGTATTTTCAAATCTCCTAGAGTTGGAAATAAGAAATTCAGCATTCCAAATAGATACAGGGCTACTAAAAGTACTCCTAACCAAAGAATATTGGAATTTGGATTCACTTTTTTCTGTTTTATAAATAAGAAAATGAATAAAATATGTGCGACCAAGAATGAAACTAATCCAAAGATAAAGTACAATTCTCCTTTATCTGCAAACATCAAAACCACATCTCCAATCCACGAAAATACTAATGCAGAGAGGAGTAAATTTTTAGTTGGGAAATGAGTTGAATTATAGGCTTCTAAAATTAACAACGGCAGTAAAAATGGTTTCAAATACCAAGCTATTCCTTCTTGACCAGTTAATAATAAAATCAAATAGAATATGCTTATTGCTGTAAAAATTTTCAAGTACTTGCTCATAAAATTAGCTTAAAATAGGTTGTTTGTTTTCTTGTTTGAATTCTACCGTAACGAAGTAGAAACTTACTAAAAGCGAAAGTGTTAAATAGCTAATTATAATGTAAGTTCCATAAGGGACGATTTCATCAATTTTAAACCAATTTCCTAAGAAGTAAACCAACGTAATGCCAAATAAAAATCGAATGGATTCATAAATATGAGCAAATTTATTCTTGCTCATTAATTCGGTATAGCTATAAACAGTTACGAATACAAAGAAACCGTAGTAGAAAATATTTGTTAAACCTATTTTAGCAATATTGTCAAATAAGTAGGAGATTAATAATAAAGTCATTGTCATTTGGGTTAATGCCCAACCAATCATCGTTTTTGAATTATTGGTTCCAAATTTTTCAAAATTATAAACATTTTCAATCTTGTGAAGTGGGTACTTTTCATCAAAGCCTTCTGGACGCCAACCTGTGGGCATAAACCAAATTTTTAGTTTATCCGAAAACTTTTCAGCATACCAAGCATCTTTAATTAATACCCAAAGATGTTGGAAGTTGATTTTAAAAGGATTCCAAGTTTCAGCTGGACGTGTAATACCAAATACAGCAGGAACTTCTGGTAATTCTTCTTGAAAAGTGCCAAAAAGTTTATCCCAAATAATAAATATTTGTGAATGGTTTTTATCCATATACTCCGGATTGATAGCGTGATGAACTCTATGATGCGACGGAGTTACTATTATTTTTTCTAAAATTCCTAATTTGCCTATATATCTTGTGTGGTACCAAAACTGTAGAAAGAACTGAATAGGTAAAGTTATTGCTATTACTTTTACAGGAACACCTAGCAAGGCAGCTGGTAATAACAAGAAAGTAAATAATTTAAAAAAATCTGAAACCGATTGTCGTAAGGCGCAAGAAAGATTAAATTCTTCACTACTATGATGTATAGCGTGTTTGTTCCAAAAGATATTAATTTGGTGCGCCCAACGATGTGTCCAATATCCTTGAAAATCAATGGCTATGAATGCTATAATGTACGCTAATGCAGATTCCTCGATATGGAAAACTGCAATTTTGTTCACCATTATTTCATAGGTAATAATTGAGATACTTAAACCTAATACATCTCTAGTGGCATTAGACATTCCTGAGCTTATACTCGAAACACTATCTATTATAGGAGCATAATCTACTTTTTTGTAATAACCATATATTTTCTCAATGATAATTAATATTAAGAAAATAGGCATTGCTATAATGAGTACTTTTCCGTAGGTTTCCATAAATTTAAATTTTGACCAAATTATAAAATAATCAATTAAATAAATAGAAATTTAGAAAAATATTATGCGTGAATAGTAAATTTATTTTTTTTAATGTAATTTATTGAATAGTAATGTTTTAAAATAATGAAATTGCTATCACTATTTTGTTTTTTACTATTTATCTATATGATTTCAGCACTTAAACCTGCATCTAATAAAGCAGAACATTGTGGTTTTAATTCGTCATATGAACCTGTTTTTACGCCACATTTGCCAGTGTAATGCACTAAAATAGCACATTGTTCAGCTTGTAATTCGTCGTGATTGCAAACTCTAATAAGAGTGTCAATTACATGATCGAAAGTATTTACATCATCATTGTACAAAATGATTTCGTGGTTGATTGAAACTTGTTCTAAAACCGCAACTTCTTCTTGTATTTTCTCTATTGTACTCATTTTTTTATTTAATATTTTTTAATTTTTAAACTCAAAACTTCATCATCACCCAACATCCATCACCCAACATCTATCACCCATCATCCGTCACCCAACATCCATCGCCCAAAATCCATCATCCAACATCCATCATCCAACATCCAACATCCAACATCCAACATCCAACATCCATCACCCAACAACTAATTTACGTATTTTAATGATACCCAGTTGTTTCTGTTGATTTTTTTAATAAAAGTTAATCCTTTTTCAGTGCAAGAGGCATCTATGTGAGGAATATCTTGCTCGTAAAAACCACTGAATAATATAATGCCATTTGGATTTAAACAATTAACATAAGTTTGCATATCATTTAATAAGATGTTTCGGTTGATGTTAGCAATGATTAAATCGTATTTTTTTCCATTTAACAAATTAGCATCGCCTTCATAAACGGAAATATGTTTACAATTATTGCGTTCTGCGTTTTCAATTGAGTTTAAGTAGCACCAATTATCAATATCAATCGCATCAATAGGTTGAGCGCCTTTCATTTCAGCAAGAATGGCTAAAATAGCAGTACCACACCCCATATCGAGTGTTTTCATTCCATTAACATCCATTTCGAGTAAATGCTGAATCATCATATGTGTCGTTTCGTGATGACCAGTGCCAAAACTCATTTTAGGTTCTATTACAATGTCAAATTGAGCTTCTGTTTTTGGGTGAAAAGGAGCACGAACGTGGCATAATCCATCAACATCAATAGGGTCAAAGTTTTTTTCCCACTCAGCATTCCAGTTCACTTGTTCAATTTCCTCATAAGTGTAGGAGATTTTAAATTCAGGATTGGTTAAAATGAATATTTCATCCAAGATTTTTTCATTCCATAATTCTTTAGGGATATAAGCAGAAAATCCTTTTTCTGTTTCAATAAAACTATCAAAGGGAAGTTCACCCAACTCGGCAATTAAAATTTCGCTTCCTAATTCTTTTGGTTCAACTTCAAAATGATAACCTATGTATGTGTTTTGCATGGAATTTTTTTTTGCAAAGGTAATAATTCTTGGTTTGTGGATAATTGTTTTAGTTTTCTTGTTTACTAAATTTTAGGTTACAACATTAGTTGTAAAAATACTGAATCTAACCATCTATCAAACTTATAACCTGTTTGTTTGATGTTTCCAACAATTTCAAATCCAAGTTTCTGATGAAAAGTGATACTTCCCTTATTTTCAGAATCTATAACCCCAATCATTGTGTGTAGTTTTTGATTTCTAGCTAATTCTATTAGTTCTTTTAGAAGAAGGGAACCAATTCCGTTTCCGTGATAATCTTTATGCACATAAACTGAATGTTCTACCGTAAACCGATACCCTATTTTGTGACGAAAAGAACCATAGGTGCCAAAACCTACAATTTTTTCATCTTTTAAAGCTATAATGAAAGGGAATTTTTTTTCTTGTTTTTCTTTTAATATTGCCAATTGTTCTTCTAATGTTCTTGTGTCATAATCCCAAATAGCAGTGGTGTTTTGAATTTCGTAATTGACTATTTCTAAAACCGAAGCCATATCATTTTCCTTTGCCATTCTCAAATTTATAGACATAAAATTATTATATTTTTATTAGAATTATTATATTTAGATACCCAATTCTTTTACCAAAATGGATGTATCGAAGTTTGCACGTATTTTACTAAAATTATATTTTGTAAATTTAGCTCTTTATAGCATATTCTCTTTATTGGACTTAAAAAACTTCGAAACAATTTTCTGGTTTTTAAGAATACCTATATTGATAGGTGTCTATCTTTTAGTTTCTGTAAAAAGACAATGGATATATATTGTAGCATTGTTGTTGTATCAAGTAGCATCAATGTTTATTGCTTCAAATAATGATAAGCAATTTTTTTTGTATGGTTCTATTTCTTCAATTTTATTTAAACTCTGTTTGTGTATATTGGTCTTTAATTTGGTGAAATCAAAAAATAGACTTGCTGTTTTAGTTGCAACTATTCCTTTCTTTGTGATTTATTTATATATTATTTATTTCGTTCATTTAAAGCTGAGTAATTCTTTAAATTTTTGGATTATTAATGGATTCTTGACCTCTTTTTTAGGAGGAGTTTCAGTAATTAGTTATCTAAATAATCCAGATCCTAAAGAGTATTGGTTATTGATTACGAGTTTGCTGTTTATAGCGCAAACAGGTGCTTTTTTTGTGAATAAATTTTATTTACAAAATGAAGGTATTTCTCAAATGGTGATTTTGTTTTATGGTGCTTCACATTACACATTTTATAAATTTTTAATTTTAAAAGAAAATGAAGAAACTATAAAGAATTAACTTCATAACTTTGTATCTTTTCAAATAATAATGATTTACCCAAAAATACCTTTAGCACAAAGCGTCATCGAAATTTGTAAAGCTAAAGAACTACATCATATAGTTATTTCTCCTGGATCTCGTAATGCTCCTTTAACTATTGGTTTTGCAAATAATTCTGTATTTACCTGTTATAGTGTTGTAGATGAGCGGTGTGCAGCCTTTTTTGCGCTGGGAATTGCGCAGCAAATTAAAAAACCTGTCGCAGTAGTATGTACTTCAGGTTCAGCTCTTTTGAATTATTATCCCGCATTTGCTGAGGCTTTTTATAATGAAATTCCATTAGTGGTTATATCGGCAGATAGACCACATGATAAAATAGATATAGGTGATGGACAGACCATTCGTCAGGAAAATGTCTATCTAAATCATTCGATATATAATGCAAATTTGACCGAAGAAGCTTCACAAGAAAATGATTTTAAAATTCAGGAAGCTTTATTTTTAGCGGTTTCTAAAAAAGGACCAGTACATATTAATGTGCCTTTTGAAGAGCCTTTATATGAAACAGTTGAGGAGTTAACGGTTAAACCTGTTTTAGTTGAATTATTTTCGGATCAAAAAGCAAAAATTGATCTAAGTGCTTTTGCAGACATATGGAACACATCATTAAAAAAATTGGTGCTTCTAGGAGGTAATTATCCAAATGAAATTGAGCAAAACTTTTTGAATCAACTTGGAGAAGACCATTCAGTTGTAGTTATGACTGAAGTTACTTCAAATGCACATCATCCTAATTTTATAACTAATATAGATACGATTATAACTCCTTTTTCTGAAGAAAATTTTAAAGATTTTCAGCCTGATATTTTAGTCACTATAGGGGGAATGATTGTCTCAAAAAGGATTAAAGCTTTTTTGAGAAAATATAAACCGGAAGAACATTGGCATATCGATGAGTTACGAGCATATAATACTTTTGACTGTTTAACGCAACATTTTGAAATGAAACCAAATGTTTTTTTTGAAGAATTTTTTTCCAAAACAATTCGCATTGAGAGCGATTATTTGTCACAAGCATTAGCTATTAGAGAATATAGAAATAATAAGCATCAAGATTACTTAAGTCAGATTGCATTTTCAGATTTAAAGGCTTTTGAAACTATTTTTGCAAGATTGCCTAAAAATATTCAGTTACAAATAAGTAATAGTTCACCTATTCGTTATGCGCAGTTATTTCCTATAGATAAAAGCATTGAAGTTTATTGTAACCGAGGTACAAGTGGTATTGATGGTAGTACTACCACAGCGATAGGAGCTTCTTTAATTTCTGGAAAACCTACTGTTTTTATTACGGGAGATATTAGTTTTTTCTATGATAGTAATGCACTTTGGAATAATTATATACCCAAAAATTTTAAAATAATCCTGATTAATAATGGAGGTGGAGGTATCTTTAGAATTTTACCAGGGCATCAAGAAACGGAAACATTTAATAAGTATTTTGAAACTTCTCATAAATTAACCGCAGAACACTTGGCTAAAATGTATAACTTTTCATATTTAGAAGCCAAAAAGTCAAGTGATATTGAGGCTAATTGGGAATTGTTTTTAGCTTCAGAAAAGCCGGTTATTTTAGAAATTTTTACTCCCGAAAAGGAGAATAATTTTATTCTATTAGAATATTTTAAATTTTTAGGATGATTTTTATTTGAATTACTAGATTATTGGACAAATGAAAGATTTTAATATGATGAATAATAAATTTAATCTTATAAATTATTTTGAATTGTTTACAACTCAACAATTGAAAATAATCTTTGGTATGCGAATGTCGATAATGTGAATATTGCTCCTGAATTATTACCTATTCTAAAACGAACTATATCGCCTGCATTTAATCTTAGAGAACAAGCTAGGTTAGCTGCTTGTTTTTGCATATTTGTAACTGTTAGCTGTATAGCGTTACATGCTAGTGTACCATTATTAACATCAACAAATAACTCAAATTGACCGTTTCCAATAGTAGTAATTTGACCAATAACAACTGCTGAAAATAAATAATTTCCAGTTCTAGGTACTGTGAAAGCGTTACTATTAAAGTCATTGTTGGCATCGAATGTTTCGGTAGCATTAAGATACGGTGATGTATTATTTGCTGCTGTAATAGCATCAAAGTTTCCATTTACAATGGACTTAGTAGGTTGTGAGGCGAGAGTTGACCAAACTATGCCATTACTATATTGTAGTACGCCACCAGTACTAGTTGAGTAACGAATTGCCCCTGCACCTGCAGATGGAGCAGTCATAGTAGTGGTTCCTATACCTAGCATTCCAATATCTGGGTCGGTGGTCGAAGTCGGGTTTGTTCTTATGTCTAGTCGTGCTGTGGGTGTATTTGTACCTATACCAACATTCCCATTATTTAAAACAGTTACCATTTCTGTGGCAGAAGAATTGCTGATTTCTAATGCTTTAGTGCTATTTGTATTTCCACTCGATACTACGTCAAGAGTAGCACTTGGTGTAGTAGTTCCTATACCTACTTGGGCAAAAACGCCTATAGTTAATAAATTTACCATTAAATAAAAATAATTTTTTCTCATAAATTACTGTTTTTTTATTAGAATTCTTTAAAATGACTTCTTTTTTAATTATTATCTTATTTTTTGAGCATAAATATAAAAATAAGTAGCACTTCTATCTATAATTGAAATCTCATAAATACTTCCTGTGTCTGTGAAAATGTTATAAATTAAAGTTTCATCTCCATCTAAGCCACCAGCATTAATAGTAGTAAAACCACCAGAATTTGGATTAAGAGTTAAGGAACTTGAAAAATATTCACCTCCAAGATATCCTGAAACTGGAGCATATTCTTCATGTCTTATACAAGTTATAGGTAAAGTTGATGTACTGTTTGATCTAAATTCAATATTACCGCCTGGATTAGGAAAAGGAATTCCAAAATTATATCGAAATTGGATTTCTCCTATAGTATAGATAGTGTATGGATTGATATTGTATGCTTTGAAGTCGGTTAATTCTTCTGTAGGACTTGTACTGCCTAAACTATATAAAGTGACATCCCCTTGAGTGTTTACACCAAGTGCTGCAGATGGTGTTGCACTTATTATTTCAGATGAATTAAGTCGAGTAAATCGTAATCCTGAATTACCATTCGTATTTCCATTAATCTCAAGGCTGTTTCCAGGTGTAGTTGTACCAATACCTATCTGAGCTTGAGCATTATTTATTGTTGCAAAAAAAACAAAGGGTAATATGAGTAAACTATAATTTTTCATTTTTGGAATATTAGCGATTATTTGTTGAAAACTATTTTGTGTCAGTCTTAGACGTATATAAAAAATTAACGCTTTTTTGTTATCTAATTTTTCGACCCCAAATGTAAATTTTTGAATTACTTCGATTAGTAACGTTAATTTTATAAATACTACCACTATCAACTACGATGGTGTAAACTAACATTGAATCACTTGTTAATCCACCTGAATCAATTCTTGTATAAGTCCCACTATTGTCATTTAAAGTATATGTACTTGAAAAAAAATCTGCTCCTATGTATTGTGGAAATATGGCTAAATTGCTTTGGTATTCTCTATGACTAATACATGTTATAGGTAGTGTAGAAGCACTGCTCGAACGAAATGAGAGCCCCCAGGTTGAATACCCAGTACCTCCAAGTCCATCGAATCTGAATTGTAATTCACCAAGAGTCAAAACGGTATTATTAGGTGTGTTAGTGTCATAATTAGCTACTACAGATACAAAACTGTTAGTACCACTAGGTAATTGATATAGTGTAACATCACCAGTATTATTTAACCCTAAAATTTTATTTGTGGGATTTGTAATTGCTGTGCTTGTAGAATTAAGTTGAGTAAAACGTAATCCGCTATTTCCACTTGTTCCGCTATTAATTTCTAATGCGTTTCCAGGTGTAGTAGTATTTATACCAACACCAGAAGTTTGGCTAAAGCTATATGTAGTTGAAAATATAACTAAAAAGTAAGTTCGAAAAATTTTAATCATAAGTATGTGGATTAAAGATTTTTATAAAATGATTTTTTTTAGATAATACTTAATTTACAAATGTGTGGAACAACCATTAAATATATCTTTATTATAGACTTTTAAATTGTAGAAAGATAATAGCTGTAATATACAACTCATATTTATTTGTCACTTCGACGACAGGAGAAGTCACATTATTATAGCTAAGTGATTTCTCCTGATAGTCGAAATGTAAAAGATTGCGCGACTTAGTCGGTTTCTTTATTTTTTTACTAATTTTCTAGTGATGGTTAAACCACTATCATTTTTAACTTTCAAAATATACATACCACTACTTAAGTTAGAAGTACTTATCTTTAATTCGTTATTGTTAGTATTAGTATTTTCCGAGTTTAAAACTTTTTTGCCTAAAACATCAAAAAGTTCAATAGATTTTACTTGATACCCTTCAGGGATGCGTAAGTTTATTTCATTTTCAAAAGGATTTGGGTATGCAGAAACCTCAAGACTAGTTTCAAAATCTTCACTAGCTAATGTACAAGGAGGAGTTGTAATACTTCCAAATGGTTCAGTGTTATAACCAAAGTCAGTTACCGAATAACTTGTCCCATTTGAGCCAACTGTTACTTTGAAATAACCATTAATTCTATACCCTTCAAATCTAGCTCTAAAACCTACATAGCCAGTTTGTCCAGACCAAGCTGTATATGTTGGAGTATATATATCAAGCTGTCCAGGGTTAGCAGTAGAGAAATTAAAATTATTAGCTGTGCTTATTGTTGTACAAGTAGGTATAAGACTGATGTTTTTAGTACCAGTTTCACAAACTAGTCCTTTGTAGTACGTTTCAAATTTTAATTGATTAGCTCCATAATACCAAGCGCCATATTCAGCATCGTCAACTTCAGGATTAATAATGAAGTATTTCCAAGTCGCTCCTGAATTCACATTTACAGTTGTAGCAGTAGGATTTGCATATGATGTTAAAGGAGTTCCAGTAACTATTTTATACGGATCTTTGAACGAAAAAGTTAGGCCTATCGCAGTTGTTGAGCCTAGAGTAGTTGTACCTCCAGTGATAGCCGCATTTAAAAAAGTTATTGATGAGTTTGTAACTTGACTTTTTGGGTGAGTAGTAGCAGCACCATTTATTGTTAATGTAGCAGTTGTAGGACTATTAACTACAATATTTGCTGTTAAACCCGCAGGTAATGAAGCTGTAAAATGAGTTCCAGATGTAAGGGTAGTTCCATTAGCTACACCAAAAGTTGATCCTCTAAGTGTTATAGTAGCTGTAGGAATTGAAGCTACGGCGCCATCTAATGAAACAACTCCATTGTTATTTAGGTTTTCTGTGAAAGTACTGTTGTTTATTGTTAAAGAAGGAGCAGTATCTGTAACACCAGTTGCTATAAGATTACTATTTTGCCATAATGGCAATCTTGATGGATGGTTTAAGGCAGCAATCATTCTATTAACCTGTCCAGTGGTGTACATTTTATAACATCCAGAAGAACCATTATACCCCATATAATTTTCAATATTAACTTTTTGACCCAGACAATTGTTTCCAGCTGTACAGCCTAAACCTGTTGAATTGTCTTCAACTGGTGTATCTGCAACACCATCGCCATCATTAGTAGGGTTTCCTGTTGAACAAACTACATTAAAAGTATGTTGTAAATTTAACCAGTGACCAAATTCATGTGTCATAGTATCTGAAAATTCATTTTGTGCGGTAGTTCCAGTTGCACTATATATATAAGCCCCATTGAAGACAACCCTCGCGGTATTGTTTGCTGTCATAGTTGAATTTGGATACCAAGCAACTCCAGAGTCGGTCAAACTTTTGTCTGCATAGAGGTCATTTTGTATATAGACATTCATATATTTATTATTATCCCATGCGTCAGCAGCGATTTGAGCATCATAGCCTCCACCGTTACCATACCCTCCTTTGTAAGGGTGAAATATAACTCCAGAAGTAGCTTTGCCTGTAGGGTCAATTTTTGCTAGACGGAATTCAATACTTAAAGTACTTCTAATAGGTTGAAAGTATGGGTCAATTGTATTAGAATCTGTATTAGTTCCATTAAAATTTAAGTTTACTTGTTGAAGCAAATCAACTACTTTTTGATAATTGACTAATACACCACTTTGAGATTCACCATAAATATGGAAAACAACAGGTATAATGTAAGTAGGAGCATTAACATTTTTTTTATTGAATTGATTATGATTCGACTTCATATTTTCAATGAAGTTTTTAGTGAATTTTTCAAAGTTTTCACTTTCAACTCGTGCTTCAGGATGAATTTTATAATATTCTTCCATAACTTCTTTGGTACGACATTCAGAAGGTTTTTTTTCCTGAGAATAACCGATTAGACTGCATATAAATGCGAGCAAAAATAATCCTGTTTTCATAATTTTTAAGATTGGGTTTTTTAAATAAAATTTAATTATTGCAAAATTCAGACGTCTTTTTGCTTTTTTGTTGTACTAACTTATCTGTTTTGTATATTTTTTTACCTTATGGAAGGATTAAACTTTTGATATTTAATTGATTGTTTGATAATGTTGCTTTTTTAAAATTTAATTCTAAAAATTTTGATTGAGTTTTATTTCTGAATTGAATAATTGTTATATTTGAGATATATTAATTAACTAAACAACATTAATTATGAGTAAAAGAGATGAGCTAATTGAAAAATATGCTGCAGATTTAAAAGATAAATGCGGTCTTACACCAGATATGGATTTATTAACAAAAGTTGTTATAGGATGTGGACCTTCTATTTATAATGCTGATGCATCTACAGTTTCAGGTTCTCAACAATCTGAGTTAGACACGGTAAAAAATAATTTTTTAATAAATAAACTAGGACTTAGCGATGGTCCAGATTTAGATAAAGGAATTGATGCAGTAATTGAACAATATGGTCGCTCAAACAAAAGTAAATACAGAGCAGTTGTTTATTACTTGTTAACACTTCATTTCAAAAAAGAAAGTGTTTATAAATAAGATTTTTTATTTTTATAAATCTAAATCCCGATTCGTCGGGATTTTTTTATGATAACATCTTAACAAGTTTGTACCTTTGCAACTTTGATACATATATGATGATTGAAATAGGAAAATACAATACATTAAAAATAGCTCGTGAAACCAAAGTAGGGCTATATCTTACTGATGGAAAAACAGATATCTTATTGCCTAATAAATATGTACCGTCAGAGTTTGATATAAATGATGAGATAGAAGTTTTTGTGTATCTAGATCACGAAGAAAGACCAGTTGCTACGACTCTCGAACCTTATATTTTCTTAAATGAATTCGGTTGGTTACGTGTTAATTATACTAATAACTTTGGCGCATTTTTAGACTGGGGAATGGAAAAAGATTTGTTTGTTCCGTTCAAGGAGCAGGCTCGTCCTATGGAAAAAGGTAAACGATACTTGGTTTATATGTACAAAGACGAAAAAACAAATCGTTTGGTGGCATCTAGTAAAACCAATCAGTTTTTGGATAACAAAACTTTGACGGTTGAAAAAGGAGAAGAAGTCGATTTAATCATCTCTCATATAACCGAAGTAGGTATTAATGTTATTATAAATGAAAAACACAAGGGACTTCTATATAAAAATGAAGTTTATGAAGATTTACGAACAGGTGATAGAATCATTGGTTACATCAAAAATATCCGCCCCGACGGAAAAATAGATGTTTCAAGACAACCTTTCGGGATGGAAAGAATAGATGCTTCAGGGCAAATTATTTTAGATGAATTAAAAGCCAGTCGAGGATTTTTACGCCTAAATGATGATTCTAATCCAGAAGATATCAAGACGGTTTTGAAAATGAGTAAAAAAACATTTAAAAAAGCCATTGGGACTTTGTACAAACAAAAGCTTATCGAAATTAAAGAAGACGGAATTTATTTGGTTAAAGAATAGTAAATTATACTTCATACTTTGAAACTTTAACTATAAAAAGTTAAAGTTTTTTTAATTAAAATTAAATACTTGATATATCAATTATATTTGCATCAATAATAAATCATTTAGATGGAAAAATTAGAAGAAATTATATTTTATACTTTGGAAAAATCTATAAAAAAGTATAGACAATTTGCACAAAATAAAATTGATAAGAATGGTTTTGATATAACTATTGATCAATGGTTGGTTCTAAAAACGATTCAAGAAAGTGATGAAATTTCGCAACAAAAAATCGCAGAAATGGTTTTTAAAGATCTAGCTTCTGTAACAAGAATAATTGAACTTCTAGTCAAGAAAAATTATTTGATACGGAATATTAACGAGCAAGATAGAAGAAGATTTAAGCTAGACATTACAAATGATGGAAAAAAAGTAATCGAAGATATCTACCCATTAGTTATAAGTAATAGAAAACAAGCTTTGAATGATATTTCCACAGATGAGATTGTAAAATTAAAACACCAATTAGAAAAAATTATAAACAACTGTAAATAGATAAAAAATGAAGAATCTTGTAACATCACTACTATTTTTTGTAATCATTGTAAATAGCTATGCTCAAAAAAGTAAGCTCATAGAAATTCCATTTACAATGGATAGGAATTTGATATTGATTAAAGCTTATTTGGATAAGAACAAATCTTCTAGTTTTATTTTTGATACTGGTACTGAAGGAATAATGCTAATGGATAGTGTTGCAAATTCTTATAAGTCTATTGGCACAGATACTATAGTTAATCAAAAAGGTGAATTTCAGGGAACTTTAGACAAAGTTTTACTGCCTAAGTTAAAATTTGGAAAACTAACACTTACAAAAAAGACAGGCATTAAAATGCCTAGAGAAATGCTCTTATCAAAAAAAGCAATTGGTATAATTGGTATGCAAACATTTGTAGGTTATACTATTACTTTGGACTATAAAAGAAGCAAATTAATACTAAGTCGACATTCTTTAGTAGCTAACCCTAACGCAATCCCAATAACAGTAGATAGACTTCTTGAAGGAAAAATAAAAATAAACGAAAAAGAAGTGTTGACTCATTTCGATTGTGGAGGTGCGGGTTATATTTCGATTCCAAAAAGATGGGACTCGATTTATAAATTGAAATCTGAACCAGTTTTAGCGGGTAAAGGGATGACTCCTATGGGGGAATTTGAAGTTTACAAAGCCGATTTAGAGGGTAAAATTGAAATAGGAAATTATGTGCTCGAAAATCCAAAAGTAGCTTTAATTACGGGTGATTATTTCTATTCAGTAAACTTGGGATATGGTTTTTTTAAAGAACATTTAATTACCATTGATACAAAGAATAAACTAATGGAAATCAAGAAGATTTAACTGGACTTCATTTAAACTAAATAAGGATTGAAATTATAAAATTGCATTGAAGTTAATAAATTTTTTTATACTACTCCAATTTGTATTGCTAGCTTTTAAAGCGAATGCGCAAACTATCAATTCAATATCCGGAAATGTTACAAATACTAAAAATGAATTATTAGTAGGCAATGCAGTCGTGTTGTCGGTAATCGATTCAAGTTTTGTAAAAGGAGTCCAATTTGTTGACGGAAAATTTGAGATTAGTGATATACATAAAGAGGAAGTGATTTTAAAATTAACTTCATTAGAATTTGAGGATACATTTATAAATGTAAAATATGAAGGGAACTCTTTTGTTAATTTAGGAACTCTTCAAGTTCAAGTACAGTCTAATCAACTTGAAGAAGTTAAAATAGAAGCTAGAAAACCCATCGTTGTTCAAAAAACAGATGGAACAATTGAAGTAAAAATTGGCAATACTATACTGTCTTCAAGTAATTCAATAAACGAAATATTGAGTAAAACACCAGGTGTAATTTCAGATGAAAGTGGGGTTTCGGTTTTTGGTAAAGGGCAAGCCATTATTTATTTAAATGGAAGATTGATAACCAATGAACAATTTGCTTCAATTCCTGTTGCTCAAATTGATAAAATAGAAATTATTTCAAACCCTTCTGCTAAATACGAGGCGCAAGGAAGAGCAGTAATAAATATAATAACAAAAAAAAATAACGACTTGGGTTACACGGGTACTATAAAACAAAACACAAGTTATTCTGATTTTGCAAAAGGCTTTATTTCCTTCACAAGTACCGACTTAAGTTACAAAAAAGGAAAATTTTCATTTCTAGGAAATTACGCTCTGCAAATGGGGAAAGATAGAGAAAGACTTAAAACGACAAGAACAAGAAATGAATCTGGTGATTTTTTTAATTCTGAATTAAGTACATATTGGAATAGAGATCTTAAAAACTATTCTAATTATGGAGCAGGTTTACAATATGATTTTAATAACAAAACGTATATATCGGCTGAGTATAAAGGCTTTTTTGAAAAATTAGGAGGAAACCAAATAAGTAATAATGAAATTGACTTAAATGCTACGAAAGGATTTTATTTTAGTGATGTGAATTTAGATACAAGGGTATTTAATAACTCCATTTCTGTTAATTTTAATTCCATACTTGACGATTTGGGATCGTCATTGTTTATAGGCTCTCAGTATTCTGATTTTAAAAACAATACGAATAACCTAATTTTTGAAAAAAGAGAAGAAAATGTAATTTCAACCAATATTTTAAAAAATTTGAACAATATCGGTGTCAATCTTACGAATGTTCAAATAGATTATTCAAAAATATTTAAAAATAAAAATGTTTTAGAAATAGGCACAAGAATAAGCAAGGTTGGAAATAGTTCTGTTTTAAATTTTTTTACTTCAACAAACGGTCAGGATTTTACGCCAGTTGACTTACTTTCTAACGATTTTAAGTACAATGAGGTAATTTCGGCAGGATATATTAATTTCAAGGGAAAACTTAATAATAAAATTAATTTTTCCACAGGGTTAAGAACAGAAAATACAGATTATTTATTAGCTATAAATTCTGTAGGAAATGCACAAAAATTTGAAAAGAACTATTGGAATTTTTTCCCTTCTGCTTCTTTTACCATAAAAGTATCTGATGAAATAAATTTGAATACCTCTTACTCATCAAGAATCAGTCGTGTGCCTTTTAGAAATTTGAATCCGAATTTAATTTATCAGGATCCTTTTACCTCCGTTCAAGGTAATCCAGATTTAATTCCCGAAAAAGTACATTCCTTTGAAATAAATACAAAATACAAAACGTATTCTTTTAAAATGGGTTATGATTATACCTTAGATCCCATAGATGGCGCCGCTTTGCGTGGAAAAGACCCTAAAAGCTATATTTTAAAAAGAATGAACTTAAAAAACAGTAATAATTATTTTGCGACCTTTTCTAAGAGTTTTAGTAATAATTGGCTTTCTTCAACAAATAATGTGAGTGTTAATTATACGGAGCAAAAAGATGACTTTTTCAATTATCAAATAATAGCACCAAGACCTCAAATTTATCTGTACTCAAATAATACTTTTAAAATTCCTAATTTAATTAATATTGAATTATTGGCTTGGTACTATGGCGAAAAGTATTCTGGGTTGCGATACGAGAGAAGTAGATATAATATTACAATAGCAATGGAAAAGAGTTTTTTAAACAAATCTGTAAAAACGAGGTTATTGGCAAACGATATATTTGGCGGAATTGTCCTTTCGGGTAATTACAATGTTGGCGAAACAGAAATTTACTATAACCGTATATTTAATAATAGTTTCATACGATTAGAATTGTCATACAATTTTGGGAAACTTACAAAAGTAACCTATAAAAATAAAGCCACTGGCGAAACCGAAAACAATAGAGCAAGATAAATAATAAGGTTTATGATTTTTATAACCTAAAAATCAATGAATAGAGTCAATGTTATAAAAACAAAAAATGCCAATCTTACAGGGATTGGCATTTTTCTCTAATTATTTCAGTTTTAATATATACTACAATTTTATTCTCTGAAATAACCGATAACATACGTAAAGTGATAATAACATCTTTACTAATCAAAAAATTAAATAAATTTAATATGGAATAATTTATTTCATTTAGAAGAATTGTTACTATTACTTCTTTCTTATTCCATAATGATTTTTTGTTTTTGTCTTTAAAACAACTTAAGGGAATTGCCTTCGTTCAAAAACTAATATTTCGCTTTGTTACCCATAGAATTTTTATTTCTTATAAGGATTGTAGCGTTTTTTATTTTTTGCTAATCGAATCCATCTTGTTTTCCACAGGTGCTACAGTATCAGTTTGAGTACTATCAACAACTTCGCTAGTTGTTTCCTCTACTGGCATTTGTTCTTGAGTAGAAGTTTCTACTTTTTTGTTACAACTTGTAAGCAATGCACTAAATGTAAGAGCGACAATTAAAACAGTTTTTTTCAAAAATTTTCGTTTTAAATTAATAAATCAGTGAATATTAGTCGCTGATAATTGTTTGATTATCAGTTGTATAAATTTAAGAAAAAAAAGCTTGAAATAATAATAATTTTAAATTTTAACATTTGTTGAAAAATAGTACAAGAATAATTGATTAGTAATGCTTTTAAAAACGAAAATGAAGTATTTTTACAAAGTTTTAAATTAAAATAAAAATGAGTACTATAGATTGGAAAACTGCAATAGAGTTTGAAGATATAACTTATAAAAAGTGTAATGGAGTAGCACGTATTGCTTTTAATCGCCCTGATGTGCGTAATGCATTTAGACCTAAAACTACTGCCGAATTGATAAAAGCGTTTTATGATGCACAAGAAGATACTTCAATAGGGGTTGTTTTATTATCGGCTGAAGGACCATCGTCAAAAGATGGAATTTGGTCATTTTGTAGTGGAGGAGATCAAAAATCTCGTGGCCACCAAGGCTATGTGGGCGATGACGGTTACCATCGTTTGAATATATTAGAAGTTCAACGTATGATTCGTTTTATGCCTAAAGCCGTTATTTGCGTGGTGCCTGGATGGGCAGTGGGTGGCGGACATTCACTACACGTGGTTTGCGATATGACTTTGGCAAGTAAAGAACACGCTATTTTTAAGCAAACAGATGCCGATGTAACTAGTTTTGACGGAGGTTATGGTTCTGCGTATTTAGCTAAAATGGTGGGTCAGAAAAAAGCTCGTGAAATTTTCTTCCTTGGTCGTAATTATTCTGCTCAAGAAGCTTTCGAAATGGGAATGGTTAATGCCGTAGTGCCTCACGCCGAGTTAGAAGATACAGCCTATGAATGGGCTCAAGAAGTATTGGCTAAATCACCTACATCTATTAAAATGCTCAAATTCGCAATGAATTTGACAGACGACGGAATGGTAGGACAGCAGGTTTTTGCAGGTGAAGCAACTCGTTTAGCCTATATGACAGAAGAAGCAAAAGAAGGACGTGATGCTTTTCTTGAAAAACGTAAACCAAACTTTGAAAAGAAATGGTTGCCGTAAAGATTTTTGACTTTAGATTTCTGATTTTAGAATTGTCAATCAGAATTTAAAAAAATCTAACATCTAAATTCTAATATCTTAAATATTATGAAAAAATGGATTCAAGCGGCTCGATTACGAACTTTGCCTTTGTCAATCTCAGGAATCTTAGTAGGGAGTTTTTATGCTAAAGCGTACTATCCAGAAACTTTTTCTTGGATAATTTTTGTATTGGCAATTTTAACAACAGTAGCTTTTCAGGTACTGTCAAATTTTGCAAATGATTATGGCGATGGTATAAAAGGAACAGATGATAATAGAATAGGAGAGAAACGTTTAGTAGCATCTGGCGAAGTAACTTCAGTACAAATGAAAAAGGCAGTTGTATTTACAGCTGTAGTAGCACTTATTTTGGCAATTCTATTAATTTATGTTTCTTTCGGTAAGGATAATTTTATCTATACTTTGCTTTTTCTTTTCTTAGGAGTAGCTTCTATTGTAGCTTCAATAAAATATACTGTTGGTAAAAATGCCTATGGATACAGTGGTTTTGGTGATGTGTTTGTTTTTGTCTTCTTTGGTTTAGTTGCCATATTAGGAAGCAGTTTTTTATATTCAAAATCTTTTGATGTATTATTGATTTTGCCGGCTTGTGCAGTAGGAATGTTGAGTGCAGCAGTGTTGAATTTGAATAATATGCGTGATGAAGATTCTGATGAAATAGCTGGAAAAAATACACTGGTAGTAAAAATAGGAGGTGCAAAAGCAAAAAAATATCACTATTTTATTGTAATAACTGCAATGTTTTTAATGGTATTATTTGCGATTTTATCAAATTTTAAACTTGAGCAATATGTTTTTATAGTAGCTTTTTTTCCTCTAATTAACCATTTAAAAACGGTTTATAAATGTAGAAATGCTAGAGACCTAGATCCACAACTAAAAACATTAGCCATTAGTACATTTTTATTATCATTAATACTAAGTTTAGCATTAATTTTTTAGAATAGTAAATTATCAAAAATCTCATAAAAAAAGATGAAAATAACATTTTACGGTCACGCTTGTTTAGGAATAGAAGTTTGTGGGAAAAATATTATTGTTGATCCATTTATAACTGGAAATCCTAAAGCTTCGCATATTGATATAAATGCTATTAAAGCAGATTATATACTTATCACTCACGCACATTTTGATCATGTAAAAGATGTAGAAGAAATTGCAACAAGAACAAATGCTGTCATTGTTTCTAATTATGAAATTGCGTCACATTATGGTAATAAAGGTTTTAAATACCACCCAATGAATCAAGGAGGTAGTTGGAAATTTAGTTTTGGAAATGTAAAATATGTGAATGCAATTCATACCAGTTCGTTTGTTGATGGAAATTATGGTGGCAATCCTGGTGGATTTGTGATTGAAGGTGAACACAAAAATATTTACATCGCTGGGGATACAGCTTTGACTATGGATATGAAACTAATCCCAATGCGTACGAAACTAGATTTAGCTGTTTTACCGATAGGAAGTAATTTTACAATGGATGTAGAAGATGCTATTATTGCTTCAGATTTTCTAGATTGTGATAAAATATTAGGGTATCATTACGATACTTTTGGATTTATCGAAATCAATCACGACGAAGCTAAAAAGAAATTTTTTGATGCTGGGAAAGATTTGATGTTGTTAGAAATAGGAGAAAGTATTGAGTTATAATTGGCATTGAAGTTGATTATTGAATTAGAAATTTTAAAATGAAAAAAATTAGTGTATTATTATTATTATTATTAACCTCAATGTTAGGTTTTTCTCAATCTCCAAGTGGTTATTGGGACAATCAAAGAATAACAAATAAAGAAATAAATCTTTCGGCAGGAGATAAAATAATTATCAAATCGGAAGAATTTCCTGTTGGAACCACCGAATTTGTATATAGAATAACACTTTTAGACGAAAACCAAAAAATGGTCAATGATTTAGCATCGGTACTAAAAGCAATTCCCGATCCTTATTTTATTGGAAAAGGTGCAGGAGGAGCATTGTCATTAGCTTCTAGTATATCAGGAAATGATAAATGTACTTATGCTATTTTTGTGAATGAAGCTATGGCATCTGATTTTGTTAGTTCTGATAAAACAGATAAAGCTTGTATATTTCAAAAAAATCCTGTGAGTAAAGATGCTAAGGTAGTTTCTATGAAATCGGCTTGTTTGAATGAAAATACTAAGAATATTTGGTTTAGTTTTAAAAATCAAAACTGGATAATGGGTGAAAAAATCGTACTTGAAATTGTGCCGTGGGTGGACAATTTAGCAAGTCGTGGTTGGACACAAAAAAATAAAACCATTTTATTACCACAAATCATTAAAACTGCTTTAACAAATAGTCTTAATGATACACAAAAGCAAAAATTAGGATATAAAATAATTGAAAAACTTAGCAAAGATTATCGATATCAGGATTATAATTTGTTAAATACTACGGAGCAAAAATCGGCTATAGAAAAAGTTGAAGAGCAAGCATTAGTTGAAATTGGATTGCCTACTAAATATAATGAGATGATTTCTCTCGAAGCTAAAGAATTAGCCAAAAAAGGAGATTTTGATGAAGCAATCGCTTTGATGAATGATAAAGTGATTTCTAAAACAAATGTAACCGCATCAAACTATAATGTTTTAGGTGAATTGTATTTACAAACCAATCAATTAGAAAAAGCGTTGCAAAGTTTTCAGGCAGGAGAAAAATTAGACGCTAAAAACTTATTGGTCCAACTTAATTTAGCGCATACCTATATGTTTATGGATGAGGTTTCTAAATCTAAAGCCATTCATAAAAAATATATGAACCAAAATATTTCAGCAAAACAGACTTGGAAAAATAAAGCTATCAATGATTTAGAAAGGTTTAAAAAAACTAATTTACCTCAGGAGAATATTCAGAAAATTTGGAGGCTTTATAATTAATTTAGATTTTAGAATTTAGATTTTAGAAAATTAGCTGTAATTATTTTACAAATTTTCATAAAAATGGAATTATATAAATTAGAAGAAGCATTTATTAAATTACGCTTTATTTTGCATAGTTAGATAGATATTAGAATCTATTTGAGTAATTCTAAATTCTAAATTCTAAATTTTATATTCAATTTATGAAAGCTGCCTACAAAAAATACATATTAGACTTTAAACGACCTTCAGGAACATCTCGGGGTATTTTAACCCAAAAAGAAACTTGGTTTATAATTCTTGAGCAAGATGGGAAAAAAGGAATAGGTGAGTGCGGTATTTTGCGTGGACTTTCAGCAGATGACAGATCAGATTATGAAGAAAAGCTACAATGGGTTTGTGAAAATATTCATTTAGGAAAAGATAAACTTTGGGAATCACTACTTGAGTTTCCTTCCATTCAGTTTGGAGTCGAAATGGCATTTTTGTCCCTCGAAGCTCAAAATCCATTTATTCTTTTTCCTTCACCATTTACAACTGGAGAAAAAGCCATACCAATAAACGGATTAGTCTGGATGGGTGATGAAGCTTTTATGAAGCAACAAATCCAAGAAAAAATTGACCAAGGATTTCATTGTATAAAAATGAAAATAGGCGCTATCGATTTTGAAAAAGAAATGAAATTGTTAGCATTTATCCGAGAAAATTTTTCTTCCGACCAAATCGAAATTAGAGTAGATGCTAATGGTGCTTTTGCTCCTAATGAAGCTTTACAAAAACTAGAAAGATTATCAACTTTAGCTATTCATAGCATTGAACAACCTATCGCTAAAAATCAAATCGACTTAATGGCAGAGTTATGTCTAAACACTCAAATTCCTATTGCTTTGGATGAGGAATTAATAAGTGTTTTTTCAGTTGTTGAAAAAGAAGCATTACTTCAAAAGATAAGACCACAATATATTATTCTCAAACCCAGTTTTATAGGCGGAATTCGCGGTACGGACGAATGGATTACTTTAGCTGAAAAATATAAAATTGGTTGGTGGATTACCTCTGCATTAGAATCTAATATTGGATTAAATGCTATTGCTCAATACACCTTTACTAAGAATAGTTTGTTACCTCAAGGCTTAGGAACTGGAGCATTATATACTAATAATTTTGAATCTCCGCTTGAAGTAAAAAATGGTAATTTGCATTATATTCCAACGAAAGATTGGATTGTCACAATTACTGGTTTTTGAAACATTTTAAAAATGCTATTATACTAATTCCTGACCAAGTGCCTTCTAAAATTACAAATGGAGTATAATGTATTAACACTGAAGCAAAACAAGCTATACCAGCTCCTAAGAAATTTAAAAAATAAAATAACTTGCTAGTAGGAGAAAGGATTTTTAGAATGCTAAAAAAGTAAGCTAACAATGTTATTGTTACACCTATAAATCCAATAATATCATTTGTATTCATAATCAAATATAAAAAATCCTTACTTAAACCAGAATTGTTATTTTATTTTTTTCCTGTTTTGTGCGATGGGGCACCCAAGACTAATGTTCTAAATTAAAAAGA
>JASGCW010000184.1 GCA_030053945.1 Limnohabitans sp. | reverse complement strand
TAGATTCTATTAAAAGAAAGAATCTGTTCTATTATCAAAATATGAAGGAATAACAGGTGTTGGTCCCGGAATTATTGAAAACACAACAAATTTTTCACCTTTAAACCATTTGTAGTCACATAAAGTTACTAAACCTGGAGATATTGCAGACCAACTACTAGCCTTGTTGATTTTTGATGAACTTAGATTTAATGGAATTGTTGTTACACTTAAAAAACCAGAAGCAATACCGTCCCATAAAATTCCGTTTGTAGATTTTTTATACTCACTATCTGACTGACCAAATTTATTATATAACCTTGTTTGATATTTTTCAGCAACTGCATTATTGTTAAGATCTAGATTTTTTGTGAATTCTAATTCTTTTTGTAGCATTTCAATTTTAGATAAAGATTTTTGTACAACCGGATTATCATTTCCATATTTAAGAGCAAGAATCTGTTTTACTTCGTCTAAATCTGTAACTTGAATAGACTGATTTTTATCTGCTAAGAATAGAGTTATTTTGTCTTTTTTATTTATTTCTACTTCTTTTTCATCATTATTTACTTCACAGTTAGTGAAAAACGATATAAGCATTAAACTAAAAATTAATTTAACTTTTTTCATAATAAAATTTTAATTTCCCCTACTCTTGAATAGGTTTTTCGGGTTCCACCTTTTTGTTATTTACAACTAAGTGTGTGTTATTAAAATTCATTACCCACTAAAATCAAAAAAAATATAAAAAAACTCCGAAGTGAGTTTCGGAGTTTATATATAATTCTATTCAAAGAAAATCTAAGTTTCTAAACCTTCTTTTTTTTATTCATTATTAGATAAACAATACTAATGATGACAATTAATCCCAAAACAACCAATATAGCAGAATTATAATACCATTTTTGATTTATTTCTATAGCATCATTACTTCCAGTCAATACAAAAGATGCCCAGTGATAGGGAAGAACTTCTAAAAGTTGGTGTTCTCTCAAATACTTGATTTTAGCTAATTGTAAGGCTTTCGACTTAGTATATCCGTTTTCTAGTTCGGTGTAGAACGAAGTAATAATTTCGTTACCTGCTTTTTCATTCACATTCCATAAAGAAGACAATACACTCTTGGCTCCATTCATAAAGAAACCACGTGAAAGACTAAAAATTCCTTCACCTGAAAGAATTTGGCCCTCATTTGTTTTACAAGCATCTAGAATTACTAATTCTGCTTGATTTGGTATTCCATATAATTCATCTAAAGTCATTTTTGCATTACTAAACGCTATCCAAGGGGTTTGAGTTTTCGTATCAACACCAGCGTGTGTATTCAAATGCAATATTTTATGCTCTTTCACTGCTTCTTTAAAGCCTTCTTTGGTTGCTTCTTTATCAAACAAAATCATGCTGGAACTGTATTTTTCTAACTGTTCTATCACATCCTTTGAACGAGTTAATGTCGGTAAACTTTTGTCCGAAAATTGGTAAGGAACTGTAAGTAATAACTTTTTTGTGGCATTATTCTTCCATTGTTTAATTTTTTCAAAAGCAGAAAAAGATTGTAAATACGATATTTCAGAAAAATTAATAAAATAACTATCCTTTAAACCACTGGAATTGTTTACACATAGTGCTTCAAATGGTAAATTCAGTAAGAATCCATCAGCAATAATTGTTAGTTTTTTATTTTCTAAACTAGTCAACGCATTAGGAAAAGGAAAAAGAGATTTAAATACTTTTGTCGAAATTTGTTGAAATTGAGTACGCTCTTGTTTGTCAAAAGTAAACTGGGTGTTATACTTTTTTAGTGTTTCAATATTTTGTTGAAGATTAGTAATATGCTGTATTTCAAAAAAATGAGTATTTGATTTATCTGCAAAAAGCCCATAACCTTTATCGTCATTTAAAATATAAGTTACAAAACATTCATTCCCATTTAGTGAATTAACTACTTTACTTAATGAAACGATATCAATTTTTTGTTTTGACCTAACGTACTCAGGATACTTATTTCTCAAAGTAGTTATGAAGTTTTCAAATTCTTTGTGTTTTTTAATATAATTGGCCTTAATTGAAGGTTTATTAGGAAATTGTTGGTGTTTTTTCTCTGCAATTATCCATTCATAATGTAACATATACTCCTTATCACGAATTTCTTGAGGTACTTTGAGTTCTAATTTTGCTTGATAAGTTTTAATATTTTCTTGCAGTAATAAAGCTTTATTTTTTTCCATAAAATAAAACCCTTCCTGTGGTTTATTGAGTAAATAACAAACTTCTGCACCAAGTAAGTACGTATTAACACCTTTTTCTATCCAAAATAACTTAGATCGTTCTGTAGTACTTTCATATCTTATAATAGAAACAAGTTCGTCAATAAGATACAAAGCCTCTTTAGCTTTAAATAAATACGATTTATTAGTGGTGCTTTTGTATGTTGCTACATAATTAGAAGCTAAATCAACCAGATATACCATTACCTCTTGTTGGTACCCTGAATCTATAATAGTTTCTATAGAAGGGAGTTTAAAAGAGGTTTCTCCTTGTTCTAAAATGATTTGGATAGCTTTTTCATAATAAGGTATCTTATCTATAGCTTTTTGTTTCGAAAAATAGGCTAAATTATCATAAGCCGTAGCAATTTGGTTCACATCTGTGGCACAATTGATAATCTCCTTAAAACAATTGGATGCCAAATCAATTTTGTTTTGCTTACCAAATAAATAGCCTATGTTGTTCAGCACAAAATAGTGGTCATATTCATTGTTTTGTTTTTTAAAATATATTTTGGATTTAGTGTAAAATTGTAAGGCTGAATTATAATCTCCTATAGATTCGTATATGTTTGCTAAGTTGTTATAGAATTCATAGAGTTTTGTTTCCTCTAATTGAGATTTTGCAAAGTTTTTTTGAATATAATCTTGATGGGCTTTAATGCTAGAAATATTTTTTACAATATTTTTATCAGAATCAATTTCTGCAAGCATAGCGAATATTTGAATAATTTTTATTCTAGCAACTAAACTATTTTCTAAATTATTTGAATTTGATAATAGTAAATTTAACTTTTTAATTCCTAAGAAATAATCTCCCCGATCAGAATCTATAAGAGAAATATTAACTTGGGCATCAAAAGTGTATTGGTCATTACCTCTATCATTAATGATTTCATTCAAAGTAGCATATTCCTTATCTATCCAACCTTCGTATTTATACAACCAAGCTAAATTATTCCTAGCTCTATTAAGGTCATTCAAATTTGATTTTTTATATGCTTTAAGAATTTGTATAGATTTTTTAAAAGAATTTATAGCTTCATTTTTCAACTGATTTTTATACTGAAGTAAGCCTAATTCATTATAAGCAATTCCTATATCAGAAGTATATATATTTTTTTTTTGTTTATTTAATAAGTTCTGAATATTGATAAGTTTTTCTTTATCAGTTTGTTTACTATTTAAAATTATTTTTATTTCATTAGATAAAACAGATTGAGCAAATAAAAATTGTAAATTAAAAAATAAACAGATATATATAAAGTATTTTAGTTTCATTAGACCATTTCTTAATAAAAAAGAGTCATTTGTTGTCTATGGCAACAAATGACTCGACTAATTTATTAAAAAAATTATGGAATAATTATTTTATTATATTTTGTGGGTCTAGAAGTATCAAATGTTGGAGGAAGTGAAATTCCTGTGCCAGTCAAAAAATCTATCAGAGCTGGCGTTGAAATAGCAGGAAAAACAGCCTTTTTGATAGCTACTTTCGCTGTAACTTGTGGAGCAGCAAAAGAAGTTCCTCTCAATAAATTTCCTGAAAAACTGATATTTTCTCCTTTAGCAAAATAATCTACACTTATAGCACCATAATTTGAAAAATCAGAAATATTTGAATAATTATCATTACATGAAGTAACAGAAATTATATTAAATGATGGATATCCTGATGGGTAATGCGGTCCAAAACTATTAATTCCTAGACTTCCATCATTGTAATTACTATAATTACCTGCTGAGCAAATTATAGTTGTATTAGGAACTTGACTAGCTAAGTTTACAAAAATATTATTATTGGGATCATCTAATGTGCCATACCATCCAAGACTCATCTGCATTATGGTAACTTTTCTTTCTATAGCAAAATTTAAAGAACATAATAAATTAAAATAACTTGCTTTACCAGATGAATCTGCTATTTTTAAAGGTAAAATTTGATAATCAATATTCGAATAATTAAGAGCTCTAGTAATAACGGAAGTAACCGCAGAACCATGCATACTAACTTCATCATCATAAGCATTATGGTCATTGTTCACAAAATCCCATCCTGAATACACTCCAGCAATTCCTTCTCCTGCTGCATTATATAAAAATTTAGACGGAAAATGAGCACTACTACCTAAACTTGGATTTATACCTGTATCAAAAACCGCTATTGTTACACCGCTATTAGAATTTTTGATATAAGAACTATAACTAGGTTCAATGGTAGGTGTACCAACGTTTTTGTTCTCAGATTTTTGTTCTGTAGAAGCAATTTGTAAATCATAGTTATACTCTACGTACTGAATTGCTCTTCCTGCGGGATTAGTTGGAAACCCCATACCTCCAGTATGATTATTAATAGTTTCTTTTTTGGGTTCAATTTCAATTCCACGATCAAACATCCATAATTCTATCGATTCATTTGCACAATGACTACATAGTTTATATGTCATTACTCCAAAAAAGTTTCTTATAAAATTTTTATCAGCATTGGTTACCCAACTATTATATTTTACTACCAAACTATTTGAAGAATAATTTCTTTTAGAAATGATTTTTCCTTGTTTGGCAAATGTTTCAGAATCACTTTGGGACTGACTTAAAATCTGCTCATCGTCTTTATTACAAGAAGTAAAAAATAAAGTAAGCAGTATCACTACTAAACTATTTTTAATTAAATTCATAAATATTGTTCTTTTAAGTTTATAACTACAAATATGTGTTAATATTTGATTTTTGTTACC
>JASGCW010000183.1 GCA_030053945.1 Limnohabitans sp. | reverse complement strand
GAAAATTTTAACATTTATTATTTGCTTTAATCATAGTAATCTGTGGCAATTTTTTCAACGCGAATGCCCTGGATTAAGGATCTTTATTAAAAAATTAAATTCTAATTTAAGCCAATAAAACCAAAAAGATGAGTGGAAAAATAATACCAGCCAGTGCTAATTTCCAACCTCTATGTTTAAAGCTAAACCTGCCAGCAGGAATCATAATCGTTCCGGTGATAGCTATTAGTATTAGCGATAAACCAAAAATATCACCATAATAAATCCACCAGTTGGAAGTGTTTTTGTGTAGTTTTATCATTTGACTAATTAAAGGTGTTTTTTTATAGCTTTCTATTTCGCCTTTTCCAGAAGCTAAATCAATTTCGATGTCTGTATTTTTACAAGAAATTCTAAAAGAACCCCCTCTGACTCTACTTTTTCTATAGGTGTCTTCTATATTGTTCTGTTTTAAGAAATTTTTTGCAAAGTCTTCAGTCAATTTGTCTTCAGTAGGAAGTTTTACTTGAATTTCTCTAGTTTGTACATCATATCTTTCTGCTTCGAATTGATCACGGTGATTCATTAAAATACCTGATAAAGCAAAAGAAATAATCAACCCTAAATAAAAATAGCCTAAATCTCGGTGTAACCCTCTAAATGTTTGTTTATTCATATTTTTTTGTTTTTTGTTATGCAAATATAGTAGAAGGTGAGAGTTTTTTAAAAAATTCTCTCACCTTCAATCAACATAACCCAAGTACTAAAATTTATACGATAATGTTGTGGTAATCATTCTAGGTGCTAATGGGGTAACGGTGTTATCATCATACACATAATAATTGACAACATTTGTTAAATTAGATAATTTAGCACGAACAGATACATTTTTATATGTATAACCTAAGGAAGCATCAAATTGAGTAAAATCTGTCATAGGTATTAGCTTTCTAGAAGCTTCAACTGGAGTTAATGAGCTTGAAGTAGGTCTTAATCTACCTCCAAAACGTTCTCCCACAAACGATGACATAAAACCTAATTCTAATCCTTTTAAGAAAGTTTTTTCAAAAGTGTAAAACAAACTTGCATTAGCTGTATGTTTTGGAAAAAATCGTAAAATACTTCCTACTTGTATAATGTTACTTTTAACCACTTTTGATTCTGTAAAACTATATCCAGCAATGGCTTTAAAGCCTTTGTAATTTGCTGTAATATCAATTTCAACTCCTTTTGTACGTTGTGAACCTGCTAATTCTTTTATATTGAAATTTGTAGGTGTTACCGAATAATCTGTTTGGGCTACATTATCATTATTAATAAGGTAACCTGCTACATTAACTCCTAAATGATTATTGAAAAATTCATTTTTAATACCAACTTCATACTGATCTATCATTGATGCAGGTAAAGTTTTAAAATTTCTATCTGTTCCAGTATTAGTTATAAATGAATCGGCATAACTAACATAAAATGAATGATGTTTAACGGGTTGATACACTAATCCTAATTTAGATGTAAGTAGATTGTTAACTACTGAACTAGATTCTTCTTTAGTTATTTTATTATTGGCACCGTGGGTAAAAGTATTAGCTCTATTCTCTAAGTAGTTATATCTAATACCAGCTAAGGCTTTTAAGTAAGGTGTTAGTTCTAAAAAATCTTGAACATAGAAACTAGCACGACGTATTTGAGTATCCACCAATGTATTAATCAAATTCATTTCAGGAATTGCTGTTGCTGTATAATCTACACTTGTATTTTTAAATTTCGTAATGATTACATCTGGATTATAAATATTAATTTTGTCAAAAAAATCTATGTTTTTATAGTTAATTGTTCTGTTGGCAGTTCTGTCAGCATCTGAACCAATTAACAATGTGTGATTTACCGAACCAGTCGAAAACTTGCCTGTTAAATCAATTTCAGCTAATGCATAATCTTGTTTAGTTACAATTTTTTGTACACCTCTATACCAATCCCCATTAGTACGTACTACATTATTCAAAATAGGTGAATTACTAATATCTACAGCGTTAGGGTCTAATTCAAATTTTCCTAATGAACCAGAATTAGGGCGTGTAGTTCCAAATAGCTCACTATCAAAACCTTGGTAAGATGTAATCGCTTTTAATTGCCATTTGTCACTAAAATTATGGGTGATGGTTGCGGTTGTACCTATTTGTTTGGTTTCATATTTGCCCCAAGAGTATCCCAAGAAAGTATTGATAGGTAGTGGAACTATTTCGTAATTGATAGTAGCTAAACCAAAATCTGGAGTTCTTGAATCTTTAGTATAATCTGCTTCAACTAATAAAGAAGTTTTATCAGTTAGATAAGCTAAGATTGAAGGATTTACAAAAGTTCTTTCTGATTGTACATTGTTTCTAAAACTATTTCCTTTTTCATAACTTGTAATTACGCGATACGCAACAGAATTACTATTATTGATACTACCGTAAATATCTATTGTAGGTTTGTAAAAAGCATATTCGCTTAGTCTTAAATTTACTTCACCACCTTGTGTGAATTTAGGTTTCTTTGTAATCAAATTTAAAATTCCTCCTGGTGCTACATTTCCGTATAATAATGCAGAACTTCCTTTAAGAATTTCAATGTTTTCCAAAGAGCTTGTTTCTGGAATTAATGAACCATTGATACGAACCCCATTTCTAAAAGTA
Source organism: Limnohabitans sp. (assembly GCA_030053945.1). Lineage (GTDB taxonomy): Bacteria > Bacteroidota > Bacteroidia > Flavobacteriales > Flavobacteriaceae > Flavobacterium. Next base: position 2,354 of record JASGCW010000183.1, on the reverse strand, counting down.
TTATTACCACTAAAAGTGAAACCGCGAGAACCTAATTCTTCTTGATTATTACCTGAAGGGCTACTAGCTCCCGCTACATAAACACCATTAGTGTTTTTTACGGCTTCCGAAAGACGTAATATTTGCTGTTGTTCGATAGTTTCTTTACCTATTATAGCAGTTGCTTGAGGTAAATCAAGAGCTTTGATGTTTGCTTTTCCAGCACTAGGTGTTTTCTTTGTTTTATTAAAACTGATTTGAACTTCGTCTAAAATTCTACTTTTTTTCTTTTTTACAGTATCGTTTGAAATTTCTTTGATAGTATCATTCTCTAGATATGCAAAATCTTTTTCTTGTGCAAAACTTGCAAATTGTGTAAATAATAGAGTTAGAAATAAATTATATTTTGACATCTTATTTAGATTAAATTAAAATAACGATGCAAAAATAAAAACCATATTTGAATTCGCAAAATTTATTTAGACTTATTTTAAATAAAGTTTTTAATTGATTGAAAATAGAAGTGTTATAAAATAAAAAATCCAGATAGACTCTGGATTTTTTTTAAAGAAAATCATTTTTTCTTTTTATGCATAGGGTAGGTTACAGATTTTTCTTTACCTTTTATCTTTCCGCTAATAGTTGCGATTATACTATCTTGAGATATTAATTTATAGGTGATTTTAGTGGGAAAATCGTGTTTTGGATTTTCAAAAGTAACTTCTTTTTTACTCGATTTAGTTAAATAAAAATAAGTTTCATCTTGTCCATTTACAGAAACATCATAAAATAAGCTGTCATTTCGTTGTTCTAATAAAACATTTTCATTAAAAATAGTATCATTACCTTTCATAATATAGCTAACTCCTGCAAAAGTAGAATCTGATACTTTTTTCCAGTTTTCGTAAAAATCACCTTTTTTGGACTGGTTTCTCCATTCGCCAAGAAACCAGGAAGTTTTTTCAATAAGAGGGAAATGTCTTTCAATGTTTTTAGTTTTACAGGAATGTAAAAACAAAATGATAATTAATAAAAAGTAGTTTTTCATGTTTTTGGATTTTTGATAAATTAAAGATAAAATAAAATTCAAAAAAACGAAACTTGAAACTTGAAACAATTTATTGTATTTTTGCACTCCAAAATTAGAAGAATTTCAAAATGTTAGACAGACTTCAATATGTTAAGCAGCGCTTTGACGAAATTTCAGATTTGATTATTCAACCTGATGTTATTTCAGATCAAAAACGTTATGTACAACTAAATAAGGAATACAAAGATTTAAAAGCTCTTGTTGAAAAACGTGAAGAGTATATAAATGTAGATGGTAATATAAAAGAAGCCAAAGAAATTATTGCTGATGGTTCTGATGCCGAAATGGTTGAAATGGCAAAAATGCAATTGGATGAAGCGCAAGAAAGACTACCGCAATTAGAGGAAGAAATTAAGTTTATGTTAATTCCAAAAGACCCAGAAGACGCTAAGAACGTAATGGTAGAAATTCGAGCGGGTACCGGAGGAGATGAAGCTTCTATTTTTGCTGGTGATTTGTATCGTATGTACACTAAATACTGCGAAAATAAAGGTTGGAGAACTTCTGTTGTGGATTTGAATGAAGGTACTTCAGGAGGTTTCAAAGAGATAATTTTTGAAGTAACAGGTGAAGATGTTTACGGAACTTTAAAGTTTGAAGCAGGAGTTCACCGTGTACAACGTGTACCACAAACAGAGACACAAGGTCGTGTACATACTTCTGCGGCTACTGTAATGGTTTTACCAGAAGCAGAAGAATTTGATGTACAAATTGATATGAATGATGTTCGTATCGATTTATTCTGTTCGTCAGGACCTGGAGGTCAGTCGGTAAATACGACTAAATCTGCTGTTCGTATGACACACATTCCTACAGGATTAGTGGCGCAATGTCAGGACGAAAAATCACAGCACAAAAATAAAGACAAAGCATTATCGGTTTTACGTTCACGTTTATACGAAATGGAATTAGCAAAAAAACAAGAAGAAGATGCTAAAAAACGTAATTCACAGGTGAGTTCTGGAGACCGTTCTGCAAAAATTAGAACGTATAACTATGCTCAGGGACGTATTACAGATCATAGAATTGGTTTGAGTATTTTTGACTTAGATGGTTTTATGAATGGTAACATTCAAAAGATGATAGACGAACTTCAGTTAGTTTCAAATACAGAAAAATTGAAAGAGTCAGAGGTTTTCTAAAACTACTTCAAAAATAAATAAATAACCCCAAATACATAAGATTTAAAGTGTCTAAATGTATTTGGGGTTTAATTTTAATGATTATACAAAGGCTCATTCATAATTAAATAAAACCTTGTATATCAGCAAAATATAGATTATAT